>QIAL01000933.1 GCA_003225535.1 Acidobacteriota bacterium
CAGGAGGTGTTCCCGTGACCCATCTTCGAAAAATGATGCTGGAAGAACTCCAGCTTCGTAATTATGCACAAAATACCATACGCCACTACCTTCGTGCAGTAGAAGATTTTGCTCGACGATTTCGCTGTTCGCCCGATCGCTTAGGTCCTCGACAGATCCGCGAATATCAAGCCGAGTTATTTCAGAAGCGCAAGTTGTCGGCAAATTCCGTAGGACAACATCTGGCGGCGCTCCGCTTTTTCTACATTAAGACGCTCCGCCGAGCCTGGAGCCTCGCTGACACTCCCTATCCGAAAAAGACACGGCACTTGCCGACGATTCTGAGCCGGGAAGAGGTTGCGCAACTCCTCCATGCGGCGCGCACCCCTGGCGAACGCATCCTGCTCCTGGCCCTCTACGCCAGCGGCGCCCGGAACGCCGAACTGACCCACTTGAAAGTCAGCGACATCGACAGTCAGCGCATGGTGGTGCACATCCGTGGCGGCAAGGGCCGCAAAGATCGCGATGTCATGCTCAGTCCCAAGCTACTGGTGGCACTCCGCACCCACTGGCGTTACTACCATCGGAAATCCAGTACCTGGCTGTTAGAAACGCGTGTATCCCCATTTGCTTCGCCACTGTTTTGCGACGCATCTATACGAGGCTGGCGCGGATCTCCGCGCCATTCAGGTCCTGCTCGGTCATGAAAACCTGAAAGACACCTTGCTCTACGTGCACCTCGCGATACAACGCCTCAACTCCACCGCCAGTCCTTTGGACTCGCTAACACTGAACGACAAGCCGCCTGACGAGAACTAGATGAGCCGGCCGCCTCTGGAGGTGGCCGACATCGTCCGCGCGGCAGGAGAGGGGTTCATCGAACGAAACCGCCATTGGCTCCATTGGAAGCACATCAAAGTACTGCGGGCCATTCGGCGTTGTCGTACCGCCGCTCTCGGCGGTCATCTCGATGAGTGCATGCGCTGCGGACATCGTGTCCCCATCTCCTATAACAGCTGTCGCGATCGCCATTGCCCGAAGTGTCAGACCGCCGCTCGGGACCGCTGGATCGCTGCGCGCCAAAAGGAGCTTCTCCCCACGCGCTATCTCCATATAGTGTTCACCCTACCTGGTCGCTTGACTCCTCTGGTGCTGCAGAACAAGAAGATCCTTTACGATCTCCTGTTCCGCACCAGTGCGGAAACCCTCCTCGAAGTCGCTCGCGATCCCAGACACCTCGGCGCAGAGATTGGCTTCTTCAGTGTCTTGCATACGTGGAGCCAAAAGCTCACCGCTCATCCACATGTGCACTGTGTCGTTCCGGCCGGCGGTCTCTCGCCCGATCACACCCGCTGGATTCGCTCACGCGACAACTACTTTCTGCCCAAGAAAGTGCTGCAGAAAGTTTTTCGCGGCAAGTTCGTCGACGCTCTCAAAGAGGCGTTTCAAAATGGCCAACTCCACTTCCACGGAGACCTGAAGCTTCTGGCGCAACCTAAGACCTTCGCCGCTTGGCTGCGGCCCCTCCATCGACAGGATTGGGTGGTGTACTTGAAACGTCCCTTCGGTGGCCCCGAATACGTGGTGCACTATCTCGGCCGCTACACTCATCGCGTGGCCATCTCCAACCACCGCCTGGTCTCCTTCAGCGATGGCCAAGTCACTTTCCGCTGGCGCGATTCGGCTCACCACAATGAACAAAAGTTGCTGACTCTATCCCTCGACGAATTCCTGCGACGCTTCTTACTGCACATCCTTCCCAAAGGTTTTGTGCGCATCCGTAACTTCGGTTTCCTAGCCAACCGCAAACGCGCCCCGCTCCTGTCGCTTTGCTTTCAATTGTTGGGTTCAGCCCAAGAATCGCAAGCTGCACAACACCTTGCTTCCACGGAAGACGCGCCCGCTCTTGGGCGCTGCCCTAAATGCGGTGGACCAATGAAGGTCATCGAAAGGCTCACCGCTGCCGAAATCCAGCTTCGTTCTCCACCACCGGTCAGCGTTGCGGCATGAGGCTACTCTCTCCAACTCGAAACCTCTGCGTCCTTCCAGGCGCTGCGCATCTCT
>QIAL01000934.1 GCA_003225535.1 Acidobacteriota bacterium
CCCGGGCGTGCGGTTGATGTAGATATACATCTTGTCGTACAGCGGATACGAACGGTCGTGCACGGTATCCACGGTCAGCCGCACGTAAGGGCCGACATTTTGCATCGCGAGCGGCACGGCCTTGATCTGGTCGCTGATGCCGCGCAGATGGCCGTAGTAGGCGATGCCGTAGGGATCTTTGGCGAGCTCGTCGGCCATTTGCTGGTCGGCGCTCTTGAGGCTGCCGTCGGCTTGGGCGAAGTTGACATACTGCTTCAAGTTTTCGTTCCACTTGTCGCTGCCCTTGAGCACGTCATCGGAGAAGCGCGGACCAAAAAGGTAGCGCAGGCCGTAGCCGTAAACGTGGATGGGCTTGTCCTTCCACTTGCCGCTGAGGCCGAGCTGGCCCCAGGTACGAATGTTGTCTTCA
Source organism: Acidobacteriota bacterium (assembly GCA_003225535.1). Classification (GTDB taxonomy): domain Bacteria; phylum Acidobacteriota; class Terriglobia; order Terriglobales; family Acidobacteriaceae; genus Sulfotelmatobacter. The sequence goes on from QIAL01000934.1 coordinate 410, forward strand.
GGTCCCCGCGCAAATTCGGGATGCCAGGTGGTTCCGACCCAGCCGCCGTTGCGTTCTGCGCCGAAGATGCCGTCGAGCTGCTTCATCGTCAGGCCGCGCAGCGGATTGTTCTTGTTCACCATGATCGCGAACGGTGGGTTCACGGCCCAACCGGTCATGCCCGAGATCGTCAGTGGATCGTGGTTGAAAAGGCGCTGGAATGCCAGCAACGCGTCCCAGGTGATGCGTCGGCTCGGGCCCAGATCCGCCCGCTCCGTCAGCAGGCCCGCGAACGCCATTGCCGGGCCACGCAGGTCATATTCAAAGCTCACCTCGGGATGGAACTTGCGGAATCCGGCCTCAAGGTTGCTCTTGAGCTCGGTACCGCCAAACATATCGCTTCCCCAGATACGGATCGGACCCGCCACGTTCTGCTCCGGCACGTAGGCCGGCAGGTCCGACAGATCGAAGTGTCGCGGGTCGTAGTACTTCTTCCCGCCAAACTGTTCGACCGATTTGTTGCGCGCTGCCTGCACGGTCAGAGCATCTCGAGCGCCGCTCTCGGCGCTTTGAGCCGGCGAATGAATGCCGGCTGAGAGCACAAGGGCCATCCACAACGACAAGATTCTGCGCATCACTGGCTCCGCTCGCACGAGGTATCCGCTATTTGTGGTGGGAGCCGGCGCTAAGCGCTATCCGCCTTATGCCGGATGGGAGGGGGCGCGCCCGGTTTTTAACCCGCTCGCCTTAAGCGCTTTGAAGTGTACCGGTCCACTGACCGCCGTCCGGTCGGCAGAGTGGCCGCAATCTTCCCTTCTCGGCCGGTAGCGGCGGTCTTCCCGTGCTGCCACAGTCGGCTGTCAGAACCAATAACAGCCATTCGCGCGATGCCCAGACAGCGGCCGGGGTGCGCCGCGTCTATGGCCCGCCTCAGCTCTCAAGTTCGCGTGAGTGGATTTCGTAGCGGAAGGTCGCCGGATCGAGGCTGTTGATCCGCTCCCCGCCGGTCTCCGCGTTCGGATACATGAAGAACGCGATCGGCCTCTTGGCCGATCCGGGCAACGCCAAGTCGTGGCCGTGGTTGTAGGCTACCCAGTTCATCTCCCACGAACCGAAGAGCGCATGGCGCGCGGCCTGCACCTTAGGATCGCTCACCGGCAGCCCGCCCGGGACCTCCTCCAGCATGACCTTGCGCACATCCGCCGGATCGACGGGAATCCAGCCGTAGTCGCGCGCATAGAACTCCGCGCGGCAATGCTGCGCCTTGCTGACGTCCCCGCTCCTGCCGAGAGACTTGTACCCAAGCCGCGAGTCGGCCACCCGCAGGCCGTAGGCGTCGCGCGCGGGAATACTGACCGAACGGGCCAGAGCCACGAAAAGCGCATTGATGTCGGCGCACTTGCCGCCGAGGTAGCCCGACCGCAGCATTGATCCGACATCCCCTATCCCGCACCCTGGAGTCTTCGGATCCCGAGTGGTGTTCTCGACCACCCACTCGTACAGGGCACGTGCCTTGTCGATCTCATCGCGCCGCGCCGCACAGATGCGCTGCGCCGTGGTGCGGACGATCCCGTCGGTCGGCAAGAACGTCGTCGGACGCAGATAGTTCTTTAGCGTGCTCGCCGACTCTGCTGCCCTAGCCCGCGCCGGAGGCGGGGCGTCGAGGCTCACCCGCCGGTCACGCGTCGCCACACGATGGGTGAGCGTGACAGGTCGGACTGCAGCCGCATCCGACCAATCCACATGCAGCAGCTGTACATCGTAGCCCGGGACCACGGCGAGTTCCGCGTGCGAGGCCCCCTTGGCATCCCAGTTCGTTGACAAAAGGCGCTGATACTCGCTCGATACGCTCGCCGGCAGCGGCAGCCACAGCTGCGTGTGGCCCGAGGGAGCGGCAACCTCAACCGAGGTGACGATCTCAAAGGTGCGCCACCCAGGCAGTAACTGCGGCTCGACAGCTTTCAAGCGGCGCGGCCACGCGGCAAGTGCCGCGGCGGGCACCGCGGCTGACAGGTAAAGGAATTCGCGGCGTCTCATCCCGTTTCCCTCCTCAGCGGCGTAGCGTAATTCTCACGCAAAACGTCCGTCCGGTCACGTCGCTTCGTAACTCAGCCACACAATGCCAAGCACCATGACTCCATCGCCCACCCGTCCACGTCTGACCTTGGTTTCACACAGGTGGCGGTTGCGGCTGCAAGATCGCGCCCGCCGTGCTGGCCGATCTTCTGCGGCGATCGACGCCGGGCCATCTGCGCGGAGGCCGGAATACAGATTGTGGGGTGGTCACAGCACGGTGAAACCGGAGAATTTGAATCCGGAGCCCGCCGATCTTCTACCGCATTCACATCAAGCAGATGACAGGGCACCGAGCGAGGCAGGATCCGATTGAAGCGCCCGCGGGCCGGAGACGGCGAAGATTGAATGAGTCCGAAGCACACCGCAACCTCGGCCTTGGCGTTGCGTTGCGCCAAAGGCAAACCGCCATTGATGTTGTGTGGGCCGGGCCCGCGGACAGACGCATGGACGCACGACTATCCTGCCGAAAGGGCGCGCCGGTAGTGAATTTCGTCCACCTCGAGGAGCTGCTACTTGACGCTGATCGCCTCCCTTGACCCTGATGATCTGCGCATCGGCGGGGCCATATCCAACGGGCTTCCCCGATGTCGGCGACACGATGAAGCGCCGCGGGGCCCGGGAAATCGATCTCCATGACTCGTTTCTTCAGTGCAGCGGTATTGCGTCAATATCGATACCGGTAACTTGCCTGTACACGGTAAACAACCGCTCTACTGACGGTTCGCTGTCCTCATCGCTCAACACAGTCCACAATTTTTCGGCTCCGTCCAGGTCCGGAATGTAGCCGAATGTTACGCATATGAAGATGCCGTCCGCCTGGTGCGTCAGCCAATAGGCACATTTGAGCCTCTCGTCGTACTCCATACCGCTCTGGCCTGGCAATTCCGCAAGTTCTCGAGCTTGCACGGCGACCGCCATGGGTAAAGGCATGAGCAGGGTTTCCATTGCCGTCGAATCACTGACCCGCGCTTGCGCTGCCCATATTGCCTGCTCGTCTGTTGTTAGCTCTTCTGCCACATCTCGCAGCCTCCTGTACAACACACTACAGCTAAACACCGCAGCATGACGAACATGAACGTACATATTCCCGTTACGTCAAACGAGTGCGGGCCGAACCCTTGCGTTAACAGCCGCGCTCGTTTGACATATGTAAGCAGTCAATTGGTTGCTCTGCGGGACTCTCATCGGTAGAAAATGTGATTGCCGATCTTCGCGACGGCTCTTCTGTTCCTCGACCATCCGGGCCGGACGCTGGTCGCGTGATAGAACAATGCACCGGGCACAACCGGCGTGTGCAGGTCATCGTACGCCGCGCTCGCCACAGCCATCGCCTGTTTCCAGGCAGCTCCGTCCTGCAGGGACCGCGTACCGAGCTCCGTCCATGAGAAGTCTGCAACGAGACGCTGGCGGTTCGGATCCCA
>QIAL01000399.1 GCA_003225535.1 Acidobacteriota bacterium
AATGCGGGCCCGCCCTTGATGTCGCCGAGCGCGTAGATTCCCTCAGCGGAAGTTTCCAACCGATCGTTGACTTGAATGAATCCACGCTCGTCGGTTTTCACACCTGCGGCGGAAAGATTCAGCGTGTCAGAATTCGGGATGCGTCCCGCAGCAACCAGCAAATGAGAACCGACGAAAGGCATCGCCTTGCCGCCGGCTTCGACTTGCAACTGAATTTTCTCTCCCGACTGATCGACCCGGGTAGCCTTAGCACTGAGCAGTACCTCCGCCCCGTCCTGTCGCAGAATCTTCGTCACTTCTTCGGCGACGTCGGGATCTTCCCGCGTCAGCAACTGTCCTCCCGATTGAATGATCGTCACGCGACTGCCGAGACGGCGGAAGAGTTGTCCGAACTCAAGCCCGATGTATCCGCCGCCAAGGATCAGAAGATGTTCCGGAATCGCGCTGAGTTCCATGATCGATTCGTTATCGAGGAACCGAACCCGATCGAGCCCTTCCAGCTTCGGGCGCGAGGCCCGCGTGCCGGCGTTGATAAACATGCGATCCGCGGAAACGGTTCGCTGTTCTGCATCCTTCGCTCGAACTACTAAAGACGTTGTTCCGCTGAAGCTTGCCTCACCCATGATCAGTTCGAGATTCTGGGTCTTCGCAATACCCTTTTCGTTGCCACCTCGGAAACTCGCTACGATGTCGCGCTTGCGTTGACGAACCTTCTCAAGGTCAATGGAGATCGGCCCTGTATGCACGCCGTAGTCGGCCGCGCGCCGCGCCAGATACGCCACTCGTCCACTCGCCACCATCGTCTTCGTCGGCGTGCATCCTTCATTGATACAGGTCCCGCCCACGTGCTTCCGTTCGATCAGGGCAGTGCGCATCCCGGCTTTCGCCAAGGCCATCGATAGCGGCGTGCCACCCTGTCCCGAGCCAATAACAACCGCGTCGTAGTGCGAAGCGCTCATGCAATAGCCTCAAATCAGACTCAATGCTTAAGGGATCAGTGCTACAACCGGGAGGCAAGAAATAGTCCCAATCCGATTGCGACCGCGTCCTCAGGAAGTGCGATGACAAAATCGGGGACTCGCAACGACCGAACCAGCCCCACCCGTGCATGATAGCCGCCGTACGCCCCCGCGACCGCTCCCACGATGCCAGCGATGGCGCCCCACCGGAGGCCGGCATTTCCCGCCACCGCAAGACATGCTCCGGTCAGCGCGCCGGTCACGATCCTCGCCGACAAACCTACGGCGCCAGTTCGAGGCGGAGTGGAAGGAAGCTGATCTCCGATGAATTCCACCACGGCGAGGACCGTGAAAATGACCACCGCCCAGTTCGATCCCATGAAAGCCAGCGGAGAGTTGTGGAGATTGATCCAACCCAGGCGGGCAGCCCACGCCACTACGGCGGGCGCGGTGAGAGACCGCAATCCTGCGACAAAACCAATTCCAAATGCGAGTAATAGTGTGGTTGAGTTCATCGAACTCCTCCAGATCCATTAAGCGGTGAAACTGGGCCCGGAACGCAACTGCTCGAACTAGTTGGCGCTCGCCAGCGGCAGCCACACTTGGAATCGCGTGTCGCCCGGCTTGGAATGAATCTGAATGCTACCGCGATGTTTCTTCACGATCCGCTGCACGGTATCGAGGCCCAAGCCAGTTCCCTCACCCACGCCTTTCGTGGTGAAGAATGGCTCGAAAATCCGCGGCTCGACTTCCGGAGGGATTCCCGGCCCATTGTCGCCGATCTCGACCACGACGCACTCATCCTGTCGATAGGTGCGCACTCGCAGCTCGCCCTTCCCGCCCATGGCGTCGATTGCATTGTCGATGATGTTGGTCCACACCTGGCTGAGTTCGCTCCCGAACGAATTCACAAGCAACGGTACCTTCTGATAATCACGCTGCACCGACACGCCCTTCTTGAGTTTGTGATTCAGAATCGTGAGCGTGTTTTCCAGTGTCTTCACGATGTCCACGTTCTGCACCGGCGACTGGTCCATGAACGTGTATTCCTTGATGGCCTTCACCAGATCGGAGATTCTGGAAGTGCTGCTCTCAATTTCATTGAGAAGTCCAGCGATTTCCACCGAAGTGGAAATTCGTACCAGAGCAGCGCGCGCCGTACTGGCATCGAGAGCCTCAAAAAGATGTTCCAGTGACTCGGGCTTGAAATTCCTGCGCGCAAGATCGGCGGCGAGTTGCCAGAGATCATTCTGCCCATGGCTGCGCAGTAGTGAATCAAGCTGGTCCTCAAGATCGCTGGTTGTGAGCGGATCTGGAGGATGCTCATCCGTCTGCATCAGCGACGATTCCAGCTTCTCGATTTCTGCCTTCTGGGCTGCCGTGAGATCGCGCCGTCCAAGTTCATGGCTGGCATCGCGAATTTTTTTCAACAGGTCTCGAAGCTGGCTGGTCGCTCGTTTCGCTGCGGATGCCGGATTGTTCAACTCATGCGCCAGCCCGGCTGAAAGCTTTCCCAGAGCCGCAAGCCGGTCCCGTTGCTGTTCGAACCGTGTAGCCTCACGGATCCGATCGGACATGAGTCCCACGAGCCGCGTCGCGAGCTCCGGCATTCTCTGCACCAGCTGCGGGAACAACGATCGGGGAAATCGCAGAACGCGGGCGTCACTGGTCGCTCTCCCGCTCAGGGTGTAGTTCTTCATCCGCGAAAAGGGAAGAACGCCGGTCACCTCGCCCGCGTGCAGATCGCGCACGAACGTCTCGCCCGAAAATTCGCCGCGCCACTGGAACTCTCCCGCGAGCAAAACAAACATCGCGTCGGCCGGATCTCCCTGCCGCGCGTAAACTCCGCCTGCCTTGAGTTCGACTTCGCGCGACTGGCTCAGGAACCAGTCCATTTGATCTTCGGGCAGATCGGCAAACACCGGGCTCTGCCGCAGCAGTTCGAGTGTTTTGGCCATTAGACCTTGCTCAAATACTGATGGATGAATTGAACCGCCACAGATCCTTCGCCAACACCGGACGCCACTCGCTTCACCGACCCATGTCTCACGTCGCCTACCGCGAAAACACCCGGAACGTTCGTTTCAAGAAGGAATGGATCGCGATCGAGCGTCCACTTCTTCGGACGCTCTCCGCCTTGCATCAGATCCGACCCGGTAAGGATAAACCCTCGGTCATCCCGTTCAATCGCATCGCCAAGCCAGTCCGTTCGTGGCAAGGCTCCGATGAAGATGAACATGGAACTGGCCGGCACTCGCTCGACTTTGTTCGTGTCCGAACAAAGCACAGAGACCTCCTCCAGATGCGTGTCGCCATGCACCTCCGCAACAGCGGCATGCGTCCACAGCTGAATATTGGGAGTCTCTTTAATTTGATCAATTAGATATTGAGACATGGTGCTCGAGAGTGATTCGCCGCGAACAAGGATGACCACCCGCTCGGCATATTTCGAGAAATTCATGGCCGCCTGCCCGGCGGAATTCGCCCCTCCCACGACGTACACTATCTCTCCCTTGCATGACAGAGCTTCCGTGGTGCCGCCTCCGTAATACACACCGGCGCCTTGCAGTCGATCAATGCCCGGAGCCTCCAGCCGCCGCCATTGGACACCGGTGGCGATCATCAACGCATGGCAGGAAATCTCGCTGTCGTCGGCGAGTTTGATGATGCGGTACGATCCCTCCGTTCGCATATTCACGACGGTCTGCGGCGCAAGAATCTCCACACCGAAACGCCGCGCCTGCACAACCGCGCGCCGCGCCAGATCGCCTCCGCTAAGTCCACTGGGAAATCCCAGATAGTTTTCGATCCGCGAGCTCATGCCCGCCTGCCCGCCGGGCGCCTCTCGCTCAACGATCACGGTATGCAGCCCCTCAGACGCCCCATAGACAGCAGCTGCGAGTCCTGCAGGCCCGCCGCCCACAATGGCGAGATCGTAAAAACTCGTTTCCGCGCGCGTCCGAAAGCCAACCTTCTGCGCGACTTCTGCCGGAGCACTATTCAGCAACTTCGCGCCATCCGGGAACAAAACTATGGGGAGCTCGGTCGCATCCGGCCCAAGCGCTTCCATGAGAAGCTTGGTTTCCGGGTCATTGGCCGACAACTCAACATCAATCCATTGGTACGGAACATGACTTCGCGCCAGAAAATCGCGCAATTCATAGGATCGCGGAGACCATCGCGTCCCCAGGACACGAATTCCTTGAAACGCCGGCCGGTAAGAAGCCTGCCAGTCATCCAGCAGATCGTCGAGCTGCGGATAAAGGTGCTCTGTCGGAGGATCCCACGGCTTCATGAAGAAATAGTCGATATTCGCCTGGTTGATGGCGCTGATCGCCGCATTCGTGTCGGCGTAGGCCGTAAGCAACGCTCGCTTGGCATCGGGAAACAATTGGCGGGCAGCTTGTAGAAACCCGACGCCATCCATGTGGGGCATGCGCTGGTCTGCTAACAACAAGGCGACACCATCGTTGCGGACCTTGAGCCCCTTCAGCAGATCGAGTGCTCCCAGGGGAGAATCGCTGCTGATCACTCGATATTCAGCGCCATATTGCGTTCGCAGATCCCGCTCGATCGCCCGCAGCACATCGGGATCATCATCGACCGTCAGCAAAATGGGTTTTGCCATAACTGCCCAGCCTCTCGAACACACTTCCAACCTGGATTGTCGTTAGATACGCGACAGGACGATTTGGTCGCGCAAAGTTGCTGTCCCGCGCATCTCATTCCCCAGTCGCTACAGCTCTGAAAAGACAGGTCCTAAGCCCGCAGTTCTCCAGCTTCTATCTCATCCACAAAACACCAAACCCACGACTCACCAGGCTCAATCGAGCGAATCAGCGGATGTTGCACCTTGCGGAAGTGTTTGGTTGCGTGCTTGTTCTTGGATGAATCACAACACCCCACATGCCCGCACGTCAAACACAGCCGCAGATGAACCCACGTATCGCCCATCTTGACGCACTCTTCGCAAACATGTATGTCGGTGTTCTGAATTTTAATCTGGTCGAGATGCGAGCATTGATTCTTCATGGCTCCTCCAGAATGATCTCTACTTCTGGTCAAGTGACCTCAGTCATGTGACGAAAGGCCACAATCATGCCACAACCGCGTCTCTTTCACTCACAATGAGGTTGGAGGTCATTCATTCGTGCTTCGTCTTGATTATCTTTCTTGTATCTTAACCGTCGCTTCCACGATCCTTGTAGGCCGACGGTGTTGGGAAGGTTGGGCTCTGGCCGGAGTCAATAGCGTGATCATGTGCATCATTGGATTCCGCACCGAACAGTTGGGCTTCATTCCCGCCAATGTCTTCTGCATGGTCGTGAGTGCAATCAATCTTCACGCATGGCGTAGATCGAGGTCGTGCTGATCAGCGATTAGCTTAAACAGGTTTCCTTCGTGCCCTTAGTGGTTAGCGCCTTGGTTGTAGTCACTCGGCCACGAGCAGATTCTCCGCAAAAGGCCACTCCTCATCTACCCATTGCACTTCGCAGCGGAAACCCGCCTTCCGCGCCGTTTCGAATATCTCATCCATGGAGTATTTGTGGCTGCTTTCCGTCCAGATGGTCTCACCCTCCCGGAACTCAACCACCACCTCCGCCGCCGGAACGCTCACAACTTGCCGGCGTTTCGAAAAGAGATGCATTTCAACGCTGCGCTCCACTTCGTTAATGCGGGCCAAATGCTCGAATTCAGCCAGATTGAAATCAGCTCCCAACTCCCGATTAATCCGTGCCAGCAGATTCAGATTGAAGGCAGCCGTCACGCCCAGTTCGTCGTCGTAGGCCCGGATCAGTTGTGAATGAGACTTCTCCAAATCCGTCCCCAGCAGTAATGAGTCTCCGGGCTGAAGGACGCACCGAACTCGCGAGAGGAAGTTCACACCGGCTGCTCGATCGAAGTTCCCGATCGTGCTGCCGAGGAAAAGAACGCACAGATGCTGCCCTGGCGTGCGATAGGCGGCTACTTCCAGCAATCCGTCAAGATATTCGCGCTCGAACCCCACGATGCTGATCGAGTCGATGTCGCTGAGCGCCCGCTCGCACATCACCAGCGCCGAATGTGAAATCTCAACGGGATAATACGAAGTGCGCTGCTTCCGGCAGAAGGCCTCCAGCAACCACCGAGTCTTGCGTCCGCTCCCGCTGCCGAGCTCAGCGACAGCTACCGGGCCCTGAACACGGTCCACAATTTCGCTTGCATGTCGACGCAGCAAGCGCTCATCGGCCCGCGTCAGGCCGTACTCCGGAAGATGGCTAATCACCTCGAAGAGCGCCGATCCCACGTCGTCGTAGAGATACTTCGACGGGAGTTCCTTCTGCTCTGCGCGAGTAAGGCCATCGCGCACTTCGGCTGCAAACTCATAGCTGACGTTGGTAGGGATCGCATGAACCAGCATGAATCACTCCTCAATTTAGACGTTCACACAGCGAAAGCCCGCATACACGTACTGGTAATGTCGCTGGAACCAGTTGCGGAACGAGGGCCGCAGCATGCAGGCGGCAGTGCGTGCAGAGCCGCCCTTCATCACGAAGTGCTTTCCATCGAAGAAATCTGCGGAGTAACCACGGTAGAACGGGAAGGGCTCGAATCCCGCGAAAGGTCCGAAGACGGTGGAAGTCCACTCCCAGCCGTTGCCCAACATTCCTTCCACACCGAATGCGCTCTGGCCGTGCGGATGCACTTTCACCGGCACGGGATCCCAATTTTCGAAATCAAAATTTCCGTGGTTTGGACTTGGAGGTTCGTTCCCCCACGGGTAAGACCGCTCCGTGCCTTCGGAAGAGCCGTAAGCAGCGCGATGCCACTGCTCTTCGGTGGGCAGCGCCTTGCCTGCCCATCGCGCATAAGCGGAAGCTTCGGCATGGCTGACATAAGCGGGCCAGTCCAGCGGCAATGGGATCTCGTCGAACATCGTGCGGTAGAGCCAGGCGCCGTCACCCTTACGCCAGAACACTGGAGACGTAATGTCGCCGGCACTCCTCCACTCCCAGTCCGCGTCGCCCCACAACTCACCCCTCTCATAGCCGCCATCCTCCAGGAACTCGAGGAACTGCCCGTTCGTGACCATGTATCGATCGATCTCGAACGCTGCGACATCGACGGTATGAGCTTCGAACTCGTTGTCCCATCCAAAGACGCCGCCGGCGCGCTTCAGGCCAAGATGCGCGGTTCCGGCAGGAATCTTGATCATGGAATGCGTGATGGGGGAAGCAAGAACAGGAGAGGAATCGGCTTGCGGGATTTTTCTGTCCAGAGGCAACTGGTGCAGCATGTACGCCAGCGTCTCCACATGCATCAGACGATGCTCAATCGCGACGTTCAGCAGAGTGTCGAGAGCAAAGCCATCGCGTTGACCACCTGTATTTCTCAGTAGCTTGTCGTCGAGGGAATTGCGGATATTTCGAACGTACTCGCGAACATGATCGAGAGAAGGCCAGTCAGAAGCATGATCGGTCGGCAGTCCTCCACCGACCGGGTCAATACCAAATGCAAAAAGGCGGTCAAACTCGGGGTGGAAACTTCTCAAGCCAAACACGTTCTCGTGCAGCAGATTCCAGTCGAATGCTTCCAGGTGGCCGACATAGAAGATAATCCGATGACGCTCAGGAATCGGGCGATCGTACATCGCATCCGTCTGCACGATCTCAAACAGCGCGTCACTCCTCCGCCGGGCGTCAGAAATTCTCTCGAGCAGCGTGGCATCGACAACGGATTCTCTCTGAGCGGTTGGCATTCAGCCCTCCAGACAGGTCGAGTGATCAGAAACTAGGTGGTTTCCCCGAACGTGAATCGAACGACGAAATGACTAACCGGTGCCGCGACGTAACCCGAATGCCGCGCAGAACGGCACATTTGGGCCCAGGGTCTTCAGACTATACATAGCTCACCCCATGGCTCGCAACCAACTTCGTGCCGCTGCAAGGAATTGCAAACTGTTACCCACGATTAAAATCAACCAGGTGCGCATTCCTCTTTTCCATGTCGACGCCTTCACAGAACAGCCATTCCGGGGCAATCCGGCAGCGGTCTGCTTTTTAGACTCGTGGTTAGATGAGGGTCGGCTGCGCAAAGTCGCTGCCGAAAATAATCTTTCTGAGACCGCATTTTTGGTCCCCACCCAGGCCGGATACGAGTTGCGGTGGTTTAGCCCGAGTTGTGAAGTCAGGCTCTGCGGTCATGCCACGCTTGCATCGGCGCATATTCTGCTGAACCTACGGCAGCCTCAGCTTGATTCGGTGCGTTTCGAGACGAGATTCCACGGAACCCTGACCGTCAAAAAAGCCGGTGAGTTTCTGGTGATGGATTTCCCCGCGCTCTTTCCCCAGCCGTGTGCGAACCCGCCTGATATATGGCCAGATGCTTTGGCACTGCAATCGCCGCTGTCGGAAGTTGTCGAAGCAGGTGAAACATACATCCTAATAGTCGACCGGCCAGAAACTGTCCTCAATGTTCGCCCCAACTTTGCACTTTTGCGGAATCTTCATCCGTACGTAGTTGCGGTAACTGCACGCGGAGACGATGTAGATTTTGTCTCACGCTATTTCGCCCCCAGCTACGGCATTCCCGAAGACCCGGTCACCGGATCGGGGCACTGCATCTTGGCGCCGTACTGGGCCAAGCGCCTCGGCAAGTCCAAACTTCACGCCCGCCAATTGTCCGACCGGGGAGGGGAACTTTGGTGTGAAGTGGCTGGAGATCGGGTGTTCCTGAGAGGAAAGGCAGTATTAACTTTGGAAGGATCGCTCTCGATCTGAAGACTGCGTCAGGGCACGAGGCTCTTCGATTTCAGGAACTCGCGCACTACATCCTGCGAATCTCGATGCTGTGCGTCCACCGCGTAGTTCATCTTCTGCATCTCCTCGTCAGAGATCTTCCCACCAAGATCAGCCAGCACATGCGCGATCTCCGGATGTGACTGCAGTGTTTGCTCACGAATCACAGGCACAGCCTCATACGGCGGAAAGTAATGACGATCATCTTCGAGCGCCACCAGATCGAGTGCGGGAATCAGTCCATCGGTCGCGTTGCCCCCTGCGAAGTCAATCTGACGATCCTTTAACGCCCTGGCCAAGAGACCCAGATCCATGATGCGTGGCTGCTCGGCGAAGTGGAGCCCGTAGGTCGCTACCAGCCCGCGATATCCATCAGGACGCTCCATGAACTCATATCCGAATCCAGCGCGCCACTGCGGAGCAAACTGCGCTGCCTGCGATAATGTTTTGACGTTCAAACGGCGCGCGTCTTCGCCGCGAATTTCCATCGCAAACGTGTCGTTGAACCCGAAAGCGGGACCGAGCGTAAGTCCGAATCGTCTTTCATATTCACTCTTCACGCGCTGATACGCCTCCTGCTTGTCGCGGGAAATGCCTTGCTTGAGTATCGCCGTGAGCGCCGTCCCCGTGTATTCGGGATAGATGTCGATTCGTCCTGCGAGCATCGCCTGCTGGCAGATGTAGGTCCCGGCCAGATAGAAGCGCCGCTCTACTTTCAGGTTCGTGTGGGTTTCAATCTGTTGTGCGATCAGTTCGCCCAGAATGAAGGATTCGGTAAAGTTCTTCGACCCCACGACGATTCGATCAGAACGAGACGACGAACACGAAAGGAGAGCAACGCTGCAGACCACCAAAGAGCCGAGACTCGTTCGAAAGCGAATCATCGAGGCCTCAGCTGCTTTTCAATCCATCCTATGCCGAAGTCCGCTAGCAATGCCAGAATGGCCGCCGGAATCGCTCCGGCGAGAATGACCCGGTTGTCCACCATCGCCACGCCGCGAAAAATGAACTCTCCCAAGCCGCCGGCACCGATAAAGGCCGCGATTGTGGCCAGCCCTACCGAAATCACCACCGCGATTCGCACCCCGGAAATGATCACGCTCAAAGCCAGCGGCAACTCGACCTGAAACAGCAGTTGCGATTCCGTCAGCCCCATTCCGCGGCCGGCTTCAACCACCGCCGCATCGACCCCGCGAATCCCATCGTAGGTGTTGCGAATGATGGGCAGCAGCGCATACAGCGTCAGCGCCAGAATCGCGAGCCGCTCCGCACTTTCACCCAGCCAAGGCACCGGCAGCAGAAATCCGAACAAGGCGATGCCAGGAATTGTCTGAATGATATTTGCTGCTGTGAGAACTGGCCGGCCCAATTGCGTGCGATGCGCTATCAAAATTCCAAGCGGTATTCCAATGAGCATGGCAAAAAACGTCGACCAGCCGACTAGCCGCAGGTGTTCCCCAGTGAGGTCCAGTACTTGCGTATGGTTCTGCACGAAGAACCGAAGCAAATTCATGATGTTCCTCGATTCGCGGCCGATTCCAATCCGTCGCCGAACGCGTGGACGTACGCCGACGCCCACGGGTCGGAGGACTTCAAGAATTCTTGCGGAGTGAGGACAGTTACGAGTTTCCCCGCTTCCATGAGCGAAATCCTCGATGCCAACCGCAGCGCCTCGCGAAGATCATGAGTCACAAACACCACAGTTTTGTGCACACGCTGTTGCAGCAACAAAAACTCTCGCTGAAGTTCATCGCGCGTCAGCGGATCGAGCGCGCCGAAAGGTTCGTCCATCAGCAGTATCGCGGGATCGGCCGCCAGCGCGCGAGCTACTCCCACGCGCTGCCGCTGTCCGCCCGACAATTGATGAGGATAGCGTGATGCCAGATCCGGAGTGAGTCCCACCAGTTGCAGCATCTCCTGCACACGCGCGCGAACCCGCTCCTCTGGCCAGCCCTCGATCTTCGGGACCAGCCCGATATTCCGTTCCACAGTGAAATGCGGAAAGAGGCCAGCCTCCTGGATGACGTATCCAATGCCTCGCCGCAACTGGATCACGTCAACCTGATCGTTGGCCTTGCCATTGACGAGAACTTGCCCTGAAGTCGGCGTGACCAGGCGGTTCACCAATTTCAGAGTTGTTGTTTTGCCCGAGCCGCTGCGGCCCAGAAGCACGAGGATCTCCCCGTGCGCGACCCGCAGAGTGAGGTCGCTGAGCACCTGAATCCCATCCACGCTATAGGAAACGTCGCGGAATTCGATCACGAGAGTTGCAGTCCCCAGCTTAAGCTGCGCTCAGCATACAGAACTTCGACGCTCGCACCAACCCAGGGTCGCATTTGCCTGTACTTCGGATTTGCAATGCACGCCGCTCCCAGCGACAATCTTGCCATGGAGAAGAACGCATCCACCCCGGTTCGCGGCGAGCCGTTTACTACCGGCGCGCTGGTGATCGCAACCCTGAGCAATCCCCGCGAAAAATTCTGGGGAATGATTCTCGACCTGGCGCCCGAAGGCCTGAGCCTAAGCGGAGTCGAATTGGCCTCGTTCGAAGACCTCACGGTCATGGTCAGAGACGGTGAGCCTTTCACCCCAGCTGTCGTTTTCTTCCCTATGCACCGAATCGAGCGGGTCGAACTCGACTCACCCGATGGCAACCTGCCCTCGCTCTCGCAACGTTTCCTGGCAAAAACGGGCCTCGAACCGTCCACCGCGCTCGCTCCTCGTCATGAGCCCAATTCGCATCCCGCGAAGGAGCCCGCGTGAAGCTCTCGCAAGTCTTCACCGCTCCCAATCAACTCACGCTGCTCCGGATGGTGTTCGTTCCGTTCATCGTCATCCATCTTGTCGACGGACACTACCTCTGGGCCCTCGTTCTCTTTATCGTCGCAGGCTTCAGTGATGGTCTCGACGGCCTGCTCGCTCGCCGACTTCATCAGCAGACGGTGCTCGGCCAGTACCTCGATCCCATCGCCGACAAGCTTCTGTTGAGCACTCTGTTTCTTGTGCTGTCCATACTTCACAAGATTCCCTGGAAGTTCACGGTTGTGGTTTTCAGCCGCGACATTTCGATTCTCGCTGCCAGCGCCGTCCTGTTCGCGATTGCCGGACTGCGGGATTTCCGGCCCAGCATCTTCGGCAAGGCCAACACTTTTTCGCAGATCGGCGCGGTGTTTTTCGTCCTTCTGCTGGAAGTGAAACCGGTACGTTGGATATGGATCGCCCGCACGGTCTTCCTTCGCGCAACTTTCCTCTTCACGATCGTCTCTGCGTTGCATTACGTGATTCTCGTGCAGCGCCGTCTACGCGAGCATACGCACGCGCTGCCTCCCGCGCCAACTCGATCCTCTTGAAGCCTGATTTGACCGCCATTTCCCAAGCCCCCTAGAATCTTAGGTTCGTCTGGTAACCCAACTTATATGCCCCTTCGCCTTTTTAATACGATGTCGTCGCAAGTCGAGGAGTTCAGCCCGCTCCGCGACGCCGAGGTCCGCATGTACGCTTGCGGACCTACCGTCTACGACTACGGACACATCGGCAACTTCCGCACCTTTGTCGCCATCGATCTTCTTCGCCGATTTCTGCGGCAGAGCGGTTACAAGATCCAACATGTCATGAACATTACCGACGTAGACGACAAGATCATTCGCAACTCCACCCGCGATGGCGTCACGGTGCAGCAATACACGGCGAAGTACGAGAAGGCTTTCCTCGAAGATGCGGCTATGCTCGGTATCGAACAGCCGACTCTGGTTCGCGCGACCGAACACATTCCCGAGATGGCCGAGTTCGTTGCGAAGTTGCTGGAGAGAGGACTCGCGTACCGCGCCGACGACGGATCCTATTACTTCCGCATCGCCAAGTTCCCCCAGTACGGCAAGCTCTCGAAAAAAGATTTCAGCAACATGCTCGATGGCGCGCGCGTTGACGTCGACGAATACGACAAAGACAGCGCCCGCGACTTCGCACTCTGGAAAGCGCCGAAGCCCGGTGAGGCCTCATGGGACACTGTCATCGGCCCCGGCCGTCCCGGCTGGCATCTCGAGTGCTCGGTCATGTCGATGGAGGAGTTGGGCGAGACCTTCGACCTCCATGCCGGCGGTGAAGATCTCATCTTCCCGCATCATGAAAACGAAATCGCGCAGTCGGAATCGCTCACCGGAAAACCTTTCGCCCATTTCTGGTTCCATGCGCGCTTTCTCCTGGTCGAAGGCGAGAAGATGTCGAAGAGCCTAGGAAATTTCTTCACTCCTCGCGACCTTGTGCTCAAGGGACACAAGCCATCTTCCATACGTTACCTGCTCGCCTCTGTTCCCTATCGCAGTCAACTCAACTTCACCTTCGACGGACTCAAGCAGGCTGCGGTGTCCGTCGATCGCTTACGGAATTTTCGTCTCCGTCTGAGCGCCGCGAATTTCGCGGACGGTTCAAACGAGCAGATGCAAAAGCTAGCCGCAGAAACCGTTGACCGCATACGCGCCGCGCTCGACGACGACCTCAATACCGCCCAGGCGCAGGCCGCCATTTTCGAAATGGTTCGCCAGGCCAACACCGCTTTCGATACGGGTGGCGTCATGAAAGAAGACGTTCAACCACTGCTTGCCGCGCTGGAAAAGTTCGACCTGATCTTTGCCGTCCTCCAAGACGACGACGTCCCGAAGATGAAGCAGGTCCTCCAATGGGCGCAGGCCGAAGGCCGCGAGAAGGACATCAGCCAGGAACTGCGCGATGCAGTCCAGTCCGCGCAACGTTCGGATGCCGACATCGAAGCAAAGATTGCCGAGATGAAATCAGCGCGCACCTCCCGCGATTTCAAGAAGTCCGATGCAATCCGCGCCGAACTCGCCGAAGCGGGCATCCTGGTTGAAATTACAAAAGACGGCATCCGCTGGAGAAGAAAGTAGAACCGTCTCGCATGATTTTGAAGGCGCGGCTTGAAAGGGCACAGCTTCCTACGGGCGATGTTAAGCTGAAAGCAGACGCCTGAAAGCTGGCGGCTTTCCATGAAATCCGTCGACGAATACCTCCGCGACGCCGAAAAGGCCCACGGCCACCTCTGTGCCGGACAGGTGCTAGGCGTTCGCCTCGCGATGCTGGGCCTGCAAAAACTCGGCATCGACGATCCTCACGGCAAAGACCGCAAGCGCCTCGTAACCTTCGTCGAGATCGACCGATGCGCCACCGACGCGGTAGGCGTGGTCACCGGATGCCGCCTAGGCAAGCGCGCCCTGAAGTTCCGTGACTGGGGAAAAGTCGCGGCCACATTCGTGGACGTAACCAACGGCAAAGCCATCCGCATCGCCGCCAAAGAATCGTCCAAGGCGCTCGCCCACCGGATTCATCCTGAGATCGCAAGCAAGAATGAGCAACAGATGCTCGCCTATCGCGAGATGTCAGACGACGACCTGTTCGCCACGCAGTGGGTAAAAGTTGAGCTCCCTCCGGAAGAATTTCCCGGATACAAAGGCGAGCGGATTACATGCACCGCGTGCGGCGAAGGAATTAATTTTCGAAGAGAAGTGCGGCGCGAAGGCAAGATACTCTGCCGCTCGTGCGCCGGTGAGTCCTATTACCAACCGTTGTAGCGCCCCACTATTTCCGGCGCCTCAGACCCGTGTCATCCTGAGCGAAAGCGAGGGACCCTATCCGCTCGCCGGCAGGGGTACGAATCTACGCGGCCTGCTCGTAAGCGTGCGCCACTCGAAGAATCGTAGCCTCATGGAAATGCTTCCCAAGAATCTGCAGCCCGATCGGCAACTTCTCCCGTGTCTCCCCGCACGGTACTGAAATCCCTGGAATGCCCGCCAGATCCGCAGTCACGGTGTAGATGTCCGCCAGATACATCGCCAACGGATCATTCGACTTCTCGCCCAGCCGGAAAGCCGCCGTCGGACTGGTCGGCGTCACAATCGCATCCACTTTGCGGAATGCCTCTTCGAAATCGCGCGTCAGCAGCGTTCGCACCTTCTGCGCTTTCAAGTAATATGCGTCGTAGTACCCGGCGCTGAGCGCATACGTACCGAGCATGATTCGTCGTTTCACCTCTGCCCCAAAGCCTTCATCGCGGCTCCGCCGGTACATCTCGGACAAAGTCTTCACCCCGCGCGCTCGATGGCTATACCGCACACCGTCATAGCGTGCCAGGTTCGACGAAGCCTCCGCCGTCGCAATCAGGTAATACGTCGGAATCGCGTACGGTGTGTGCGGAAGCGATACCGGAACGATCTCGCATCCCAACCCCTTCAACTTTTCGATCGCGCTCTCGACTGCTTGGCGAACCTCGTCGTCCAATCCCTCGCCGAGATACTCCTTCGCGACGCCCAGCTTCAAACCGCGCACTTCCCTGTCGAGTTCAGATGTGTAGTCTGGAACCGGGACCTCAGCGGATGTCGAATCCATCGGATCGCGCCCGGCGATGGCCCGCAATACCGTAGCCGCGTCCTTCACCGTCTTGGTCAGTGGCCCGATGTGATCGAGCGACGATGCAAACGCAATCAGGCCGTACCGCGAGACGCGACCGTACGTGGGCATCAAGCCAACGACTCCGCAAAAAGACGCCGGCTGCCGGATCGATCCTCCGGTATCGGAGCCCAGCGTAAACACCGCCATGTCCGCCGCGACGGCTGCCGCCGATCCCCCAGACGACCCGCCGGGAACTCGCGTCAAATCTCGTGGATTCCTGACCGGACCGTATCCCGAATTTTCGTTCGAGGAACCCATTGCGAACTCATCACAATTCATCTTTCCAAGCACCACCGCACCCGCGGCCTCCAACCGCGCCACGGCAGTGCAGTCGTAAGGCGGAATATATTTCTCGAGGATCCTCGATCCCGCTGTCGTGCGCACACCCCGCGTGCTCATCACATCTTTGATCCCGACGGGAACGCCGGCCAGCGGCGGGAGAGGCTTTCCTTCAGTTGCCATGCGATCGATGCGATCGGCCTGCTCCAGCGCGCGCTCTTTCGACAGCGTGAGGAACGCGCCAATCTGCCCATCTTCTTTTTGGATGCGAGCGTAGTGGGCCTCAGCCAGTGCGAGCGCGGTCGTTTTTCTTTCCTGTATGGCTGAGCGGGCCGCATCAATTGTCAGCGCGAGGGGATCCATTGAGAGTGTCTTTCCGGCTATCGTTCGATCACTTTGGGCACTCGGAAGAAATGCTCGTCCGCATCCGGCGCATTCGCGAGAGCTTCGTCATGCGGCAGTGATTTTCTCAGCCCTTCGAGAATATCTTCGCGCGAGGCGTAAGCGAATCGCTCGCTCCCCTGCTTGGCCTGGTCGACACCGTAGCGGTCCGATACCTGCGCCATCGGCGGCACATCCGACGTGTCGAGTTCGTTCAACCGGTCGACGTAATCCAAAATTGAATTCAGATCGCGCAGCATCCCGCGGCGTTCGTCCTCGGTCAACTCCAGGTTGGCGAGATCGGCAACGTACGCGACGTCTTTTTCGGTGACTTTCATAAGAGGTTAGGAACGATTAGCGGGGGTCTTGCTCCGGAGTCTCGAGATGCATCACGACGAATTCGATCCTGCGAACAGCTTCCACCGTGTAGCGGTTGATCGACGCCAAGTATCGGGGAGCGAGACCCTGCAACTCAAACTTCCATCCCGCGTCGGCAACTGCCACACTCAGTACTCCGTCCAGAAAACTCAAGGCGCGAGTGCGCTCGGCTACAGCCGAACCGCACACCACCGGCCACGCCATCAGCGGCGCCTGTGCTGGAGGCGCCTGCCGCAATGATCGCGCAACGATTCTTTCCAGGTCTGAACCAGCCTGCTCCAATGATGACTCCTCGTCCCTCAGGGAAGGTTGATTTTAACATCGTCGCCGATGCTCGATTCAGGCCGGAAATTCACGGCGCACAAACTCCAGTGCGGCGTCGCGCGAGCCCAACCGGCCTTCCAGTTGCGCATCTTCTACCGCATTCAGAATCTCGCGAAACTTTGGGCCCGGACGATGTCCCTCGGCAATCAGATCGTCCCCGGTCACCAGCGGCTGAGGACGCATCTTCTCCGGCGGAATCTCATCCTTCTTCTGCCTCACGAACTCATACGTCGCCAGATTCCGATGGCTCGCCAGGCAGTCGGCGCGGTGCAGCGCCAGGTGCTCATCAAAGCGAGGCATGCGGATAAACTTCTTCAGAGTCGATTCCTTCATGCGGGTCGCCTGCCCGAACCGCATGTGATTGTCGACCAGCGCCAGAATCTGCTCCGTTTCCTCGTTTGAAAAACGCAGCCGCGCGCAAATCTCTTCTGCCATCTTCACGCCCACTTCCACGTGCCCGTCGAAGCGAATTCGCTCCGCCACGCGGAACGTCGGAGGCTTCCCCACATCGTGCAGCAATGCCCCCCAGGCCAGCGTCATAGGACAAGGTTGCGGCAAATTGTCCAGCAGAAGCAGTGTATGGACGAACACGTCTCCCTCCGGATGGAACTCCGCAGGCTGCTCCACTCCCTTCATAGCCGAAATTTCCGGCAGAATTTGCGGCAGCAAACCCGACTCATCGAGCAACAGGAAGGCCCGCCGGGCGTGGCCTTCGGTCAACATGCGCGTAAGTTCCTCGCGCACCCGCTCCCGCGAGACCACTCGAATTTGTTCTGCCAGACCCCGGATCGCCGCAAACGTTGCGGGCTCGATCTGATACTCGAATCTCGCGGCAAACCGCACCGTCCGCAGCATCCGCAGCTTGTCTTCGCCGAAGCGCTTCCCCGGATCGCCGATCGTCCGAATGATTCCGGCATCGAGGTCTTTGCGCCCGCCCACAAAATCAAGAACTTCGCCGCTCACCGGATCCAGCAGCATTCCATTGATCGTGAAATCGCGACGCGCTACATCTTCCTGCGGAGTCTTGCTGAATCGAACTTCATCCGGATGCCTGCCGTCGGAATACCCGATATCGCTGCGGAAAGTCGCCACTTCGACAGCGCTGGATTTTGCGGGGCCTTCGTCCGAAATCCTCGCGCGGGCCGCCTCAGGCGCCGGAACCAGAACTACCCCGAACTGCACTCCCACCGCGTAAGTCTCGGGAAATATCTCCATCACCTGCTTCGGAGTGGCGTCGGTAGCCACGTCATAGTCCTTCGGTTCCCGCCCCAGCAGCAGATCGCGCACGCATCCACCGACCAGATAAGCCTGAAACCCGTGCTGGCGCAGCGTCTGAACGATCGATGTGGCGAAGTCTCTCAGCATCTCTTTTATGATATCGCCTCAACCGAATTCACATTAGAACAGCTATATTTGAAACTGCGCACATGCCCGACGCTTACATCCTCGGCATCGAGAGTTCCTGCGACGAAACCGCAGCCGCGGTCGTGCGCTCGGGCGAGCAACTCATCTCCAACGTGGTCGCCTCCCAGATCGCCACTCACCAACCCTACGGCGGAGTCGTTCCGGAACTGGCTTCCCGCGAGCATCTCCGCGCCATCGTGCCGGTCGTACGCCAGGCGCTGGCTGACGCCAAACACACTTATGATTCTGTCGACGCAATCGCCGTAACCCAAGGCCCCGGTCTCGCCGGAGCCTTGCTGGTCGGCATCGTCTACGCGAAGGCCTTGGCGTTCGCTCTGGGAAAACCGCTGATCGCCGTCAACCACCTCGAAGGCCACATCCATGCCGTCTTATTAGAGGAGCGCCAGAAAGGCAACCACGAACTGCAATTCCCAGTTCTGGCGCTGGTCGTCTCCGGAGGCCACACCCATCTCTATCTCGCCTCCCAGAATGGCGACGCCTGGAGTTACGAGAACATCGGCCACACTCGCGACGACGCTGCCGGTGAAGCCTTCGACAAAGTCGCGAAGCTGCTCGGCCTCGGATACCCCGGCGGCCCCGTGATCGACCGCCTCGCTCCGCATGGCGATCCTCATTCCGTGAAGTTCCCCCCGGCGCAGATCAAGCACCGCGACCGTCGCGGCAGAGCCGACGGCCGGACTGTCAAGCCCGACGACGATCGTCCCCGTTTTGATTTTTCCTACAGCGGTATCAAAACCGCCGTGCTCCGCTACGTGGAATCCCATCAGATGCAAGCTGCCGTGGAAGCGCGTCGCAAGGCTCTTGCGAACATTTCCAAGCCCAAACTCGACGACTATCTCCTACATTGCGACAAACTGACTCTCGATCTCGTCGCATCATTCCAGCGCGCCATGATTGAAGACTTGGTGGGCAAGACGCTGGCAGCCGCCGAAGCCTACGATATTGCCACGCTCTTCGTCACAGGTGGAGTCGCCGCGAATCAGGAACTGAGAAGAACTTTCGAGCGGGAGGGAGCCAAGCAGGGTCTGCCGGTTTTCTTCCCGTCGCGGCCGCTCTCAACCGACAATGCGGCCATGATTGCGGCCGCGGCCTACCCAAAATTTTTGGCGAGAGATTTTGCCCCGATGGATTTTTCAGCGGAAGCTGGAATGGCCTTGAAGTAGTCGGGGCCAGACTCGATGCGCTACTTTCCGTTCGCCTGTCCGCGGCTTTTGTTCTCCGCCATCGCCACGAGCGCCGCATCCAGCTGCGTTTCCACGTCGATATCCTTGTAGATCACAAAGTCGGCGCGCTCATCCGCCTCGCAAGAGCCATTCGCTTTGCTGGTCACGACGATGACGGGAATTCGGGAGGTCTCTTCTTTGCCCTTCAGCGCCGTGATGAACTCGCTGCCCGACATCTTCGGCATGCGCATGTCCGTCACGACTAGATCGGCTTGCACGCGTGCGAGCAGTTCCACGGCCTCAGCACCGTTCACCGCAGCCTCGACGGCAAAGCCGCGCGATTCGAGAAAGCGGCAGATGCTGTATCGGATCAGCATGGAGTCGTCGACGACGAGGGCGACTTTAGGCATAGATTGAGAGAAAGAGGGCGGAGTAGTCCCAGCGCACCCCTTTTCGCGAAAGTATCAGGCCCACTTCGGCATGGACAACCGGAATCCCGGAAGGAACGTTACGTGAGTCACTGGGGGAAGGCTCAGATCTCAGGATCCTGAATGCGGTCCTCGCGGTCCTCGATGTTCATGTCCTTGAATTCGCTGGACTCGAAGATCTCGCCGCATTCCTTGCACTCCACGAATTCCGATTCCTCGTCGCGGCTCACAACCTGCACACGTGGGTGCTTGCAGGGCTGCTTTGTGCTTACGTTCGAAGGAGGGACAGGCGACTTTGCGGTCATGTTATCCGGATAGTCCCGAAGGTGTATTCGTTCAGGGGCAATATTGCGCCGGAATTTTGGGTATTGTAGAACGGCCAGATGCCTTGTCAAGTTCTCTTCTGTCGACAGGCTGTGAATTCGTAACCGGTTACCAGTGCGGAAGGAAACCCCTTCCATGATAATTTCCGACACTTTTTGTCGCACAATCTCAACCCATTCAGCCCAAAGTACTTACCATTCGACACCCCTTCCCAGCCGCTCCCTGCTTCGACTTGCTCCCGGATTCTCTGGTAACGTACAATAAAAGGCGACGGAAATAGTCGGATTTATGTCCGACCATGTCGGTCGGGTATGTGCTGGAGCTGCCTCTGCTGAAGTTGACAAAAAAGGCCGATTACGCGCTCATGGCGATGAAGCATCTCGCCGAGTGCGCCAGCGAGGGTTCCCGCAGCGCCAAGGATGTATCCGATGCCTATGGCATCCCTCCTGAGGCGCTGGCTAAGATTCTGCAGCGGCTGGCTAAGGCGGGCCTACTGCAGTCGCAGCACGGGACCAATGGCGGATACACGCTCGCCCGTCCCGCTCATACGATTTCCGCCTTTGAGGTCATCCAGGCGATTGATGGCCCGTTGTTCATCACCTCCTGCGTCACGACGCGCGGAGAGTGCGACCAGAGCGTTCGCTGCAACATCCGCGAGCCCCTGCGCAAGGTGAATGAAAGCATTGAAGCGGTGCTGAAGCGAATCAAGATCTCGCACATGCGAGAGGAGCCGGAAGAGGTTGGCTCAGTGGTTCCGAAGACCAAGGAATTGGTCACGATCACCTGAGCCCATTGGAATTTGAAGTCATCAAAAAGAAAGAAACGAAGTTAAAGAAACGAAGTTAAAGAGCAGGAGAGCCATCAATGAGCACGGATGTAAAGATCCCCCAGGCCGACACGCAGGCGCACAGCACCAATGGCAAAGGTGTGAAGCTGCCCATCTACATGGACAACCACGCCACCACACCGATGGACCCGCGTGTCCTCGAAGAGATGCTGCCCTACTTCATGGAGAAGTTCGGCAATGCTGCCAGCCGCAATCACTCCTTTGGATGGGCTGCCGAAGAAGGCGTCGAGACCGCGCGCGAGCGTATCGCCAAGCTGGTCGGCGCGACCACAAAAGAGATCATCTTCACTTCCGGCGCCACCGAGAGCGATAACCTCGCCATCAAGGGTGTGGCGGAGATGTATCGCGAGAAGGGTAACCACATTATCACCGCGGTTACCGAGCACAAGGCCGTGCTCGACACCTGCAAGCGCCTCGAAAAGTATGGGTACCGCGTCACCTATATGCCCGTCCAGAAGGACGGCTTGATCGATCTCGATGACCTGAAGCGCGCAATGGACGACAAGACCATCCTGGTGACGATCATGTACGCCAACAACGAGATTGGCGTAATTCAGCCGGTAGTTGAGATTGGCAAGCTCTGCCACGAACGCGGCGTGATCTTCCACACCGACGCGACTCAGGCGATCGGTAAGGTTCCGGTCGACGTGGTCAAGCAGAACATCGACCTGGCATCCATCTCCGGCCACAAGATGTACGGGCCCAAGGGAGTGGGCGCGTTGTATGTTCGTCGCAAGAATCCGCGTGTGCAGGTTTCCGCGATCATCGACGGCGGCGGGCACGAGCGCGGCATGCGCTCTGGAACCTTGAACGTCCCCAGCATCGTGGGATTAGGCAAAGCATGCGCCATCGCACAGGAAGAGATGTCGCAGGAATCCTGTCGTCTGGCAGGACTGCGCAACCGCCTGCGTGACCGCATCATGGGTAAGCTCGACGAGGTTTACATCAACGGCTCCATGGACCACCGCCTACCCGGCAACCTGAACATCAGCTTTGCCTATGTGGAAGGCGAGTCCCTGCTGATGGGAATCAACGATATCGCAGTTTCCAGCGGATCGGCGT
>QIAL01000005.1 GCA_003225535.1 Acidobacteriota bacterium
CATGGTCGCACTTTTGCTGGCAATGCCATTCGCGGTGAATTGGATTGCGGTAGTGGCAGGGCTATATCCCTACGGGCGAACGCGACAATGTATGTTTCTGGTGCTGTGTGCACTCCCAGGAGTGGCTGTCGCGTTGGCCAGGATGGTCGGGAATTCGATGGTTCCGGCGTGCGGATTGGCATTACTGATGGTGATCGGTTGTCACGCGTTCGGCACGCTGCAAGGCCGCGACCTGCTCCCTCGTGCCGAGCAGCGCCACGAGCACATGGATGAGATGATGGAATTTGTTCGTCGCAATATTGGGCCCAACGACCTCATCTATACAGATCAGGCGACGAGCTACCAGTTGCGGCACTATCTGTGTAATCAGAAGCCTGTCAGCGTCGACGTTTCGCCCGAAGGGTCCGAGAGTTTTCGCTGCGAGGGATTGCACGTCGTGTTCAGCGGGCCTAACGCTGGGGCGCTGACGGCACAGGGCGTGGACGCGCGCTGGCACGAGTCCGACGATCGGCTCGACCTGGGTCTGAGCAGTGAACATGTTTGGGTGGTCCAGGGTGGATGGGCGAGCGGGCTCGGGGAGGAATTGCAACATCTGCCGTGGTTCACGAAGATCGACGTTCATTCCTTCGGACGATATCTCGAGATCTTCAGACTGCCAATGCGACTGCCTCGCCCGGCGCAAGGGTAGAATTGTCCGTTCATGGCTCTCGAATTCTCGGTTCAGAGGACAAACGGCAAAGGGCGCAGGGGACGACTTCACACGCCGCATGCCGCGATCGAAACGCCCGTCTTCATGCCGGTGGGCACGGTTGCATCGGTCAAAGGCGTGCCGCAGGAGACCCTCGAAGAACTCGGGGCACAAATCATCCTGGGGAACACCTATCACCTTTACCTGCGGCCTGGAGTGGAGACCGTCCGGCGGATGGGCGGGCTGCACGGGTTCATGTCGTGGCGGCGGGCGATCCTGACCGATTCCGGTGGATTCCAGGTTTTCAGCCTGAGTGAGTTGCGGAAGCTTACAGAAGACGGAGTCACGTTCCGCTCGCACCTGGATGGTTCCTCGCATTTCTTCAGTCCGGAGAGCGCGATGGAGGCGCAGATCGGGCTGGGGGCGGACATCATCATGGCCTTCGACGAATGCACCGAGTATCCAGCGGATCAGGCGCGCATGAGGGCGTCGATGGAACTGACGGCGCGCTGGGCGGCGCGGAGCAAAAAGTATTTTGAGGAGCATAAGAACGAGGTGCCGTGGAAAGGCAGCCGTCAGCCGTCAGCTGTTGGCCATCAGGAAAATAGTCTTTCGCTCGAAGGAGAGGGCGGTGGAGGGGCTGCGGAGCTTCGCTCCGCCGGACAGCCGGGGGCGGCTGTCCCCACATTTTCAGAGGATGCTGTGCCCACATATGCCGGGCAGACGCAATCTCTTTTCGGTATTGTGCAGGGCGGGATGGATCGGGCGCTGCGGAAAGAGTCTGCGGAGCGGACCATTGAGATCGGGTTTCCCGGCTACGAAATCGGGGGGCTGAGTGTGGGGGAGCCGCGAGAACTTACGCGGGAGATTGTGGAGTCCACTCTGGAGCATCTTCCCAAAGACAAGCCACGCTACCTGATGGGAGTGGGTACGCCCGAGGAGATTGTCGAGTATGCCAACTTAGGCATCGACATGATGGATTGTGTGCTGCCCACGCGAGCCGCCCGGCACGGGCTTTTGTTCACCTCCGAGGGCAAGGTTTCGATCAAGCAGGCGCGCTATGCGCAGGATCAGGGGCCGCTCGATCCCAACTGCGGGTGCAGCGTCTGCCGGCGTTATTCCAGGGCCTATTTACGGCATCTTTATGCATCCAATGAAGTGCTCGCGCAGGTCCTGAACACGATTCACAACTTGAGTTTCTACCTTGACACCATGCAGCGTGTGCGGCATTCTATTTCACTTGGGGAAGAGTACCGTTTTCTTTCTGGTGCTGGTCTCGGCCGGAACCTTGAACTTTAAGGAAAGACCTCCCCGGATCCAAGCCTGAGGCCGAGGAACCCCGGCAGAAGTTGATCCAAACCCCGTGGTGAAATGATGACTCCGCGACGCTGACAGGCGCAGGCGGTGTATCGTGTACATGCGGTTCGATTTAATTATGCCTTTATCCTTGATGCTGCAAGCCGGAGGCGGAGGAGCACTGGGTGGCATGGTGCTGTTTCTGCCGCTGGTGCTTCTGATCGCCTACATGTTCTATTCCCAGCAGCGCCGCCAGAAGAAGTGGCAGGGCATGCTGGATCAGCTCAAAACCGGAGACAAAGTCACCACCAGCGGCGGATTGCGCGGCACGATCATGGCGCTCAAAGATGACGCCGTCCATCTGCGTGTCCCCCCGAACAACATTTTGGTGGAAGTGACCAGGGCTTCGGTGACGCAGGTGACCACCACTGAGGAAGAAGTGAAAACGAAATAAGCGGTCAGTGATCAGTGGCCAGTCGTGAAGACTGGGTACTGGTCACTGACCACTAGCCACTGACCACTGGTTTCTTTATGAACAAGAATCTTCTCTGGAAACTGCTATTCATCGTCGGCACGATGCTGTTCTTCCTGTTTGGAATCTTCGGTATTCCGAAGGGCTTTTCAGGCGAAGCGCTGCTGACGGCCCTGACCGATCACATCCACTTGGGGCTTGATCTGAAGGGCGGAACGCACCTGATCCTGCAAGTGCAGGTGAACGAAGCGGTCAATGTCGATGCGCAAAACGCTATCGAACTGCTGAAGGACCAGCTGCGCAGCCACAAGATCGATTACACCGACATCTCGCAGCCAGATCCGCAGAACAACCCCGACCGTCTGGTGATCAAAGGAGTGCCGCCGGCGGCTCGCAGCGATCTGCGCAGCATCGTGCTGGAGCGACTCCCGGAATACGACATAACCACCGGCGCCAGCGACACGTGGAATATGGCGATGAAGCCGTCGAACCTGACTGATTTGAAGACCCGGGCGGTCCAACAGGCTATCGAGACGATCCGTAACCGGGTTGATGCGCTGGGCGTGAGCGAACCGACGATCCAGGAGCACGGGCTGGGCCAGTACCAGATTCTGGTGCAACTGCCGGGCGTTGATGACATGACGCGCGTGCAGGAGATCATGCAGAACACCGCCATGCTTGAAATCAAGCAGGTGATGAGCGGACCTTATTCAAGCCAAGCGGCGGCCCTGCAAGCCAATAGTGGGGTTATCCCTCCTGACCAGTTACTGCTGCCAGGCAATACGCTGGGCGGACGCGCAGAAGGCGAGCAGTGGTTTCTGGTATCGCGCGTCTCTGCGGTCAACGGTAAAGACTTGAAGCGTGCGGATCCGAGCACCGACCAGAACGGGCAGCCGGATGTGAACTTCCAGTTGACCCGGGATGGCGGACAGCGGTTCTTCAACTTCACTTCTGCGCACGTGAAGGACAGCCTGGGAGTTGTGCTCGACAACAAAGTCAGGGAAGTGGCCTCGATTAACGAGCCCATCCGCGATCAGGTGCAGATCAGCGGCCACATGGATGCGCAGGCCGCGAAGGATCTGGCCATGATCCTGAACTCCGGAGCGCTACCGGCCAGTATTCATTATCTCGAAGAGCGGACTGTGGGCCCGTCGCTGGGTGCTGACTCGATTCGATCCGGCGTGCGGGCTGCGGTGATTGGCATGCTCGCGGTGCTGGTATTCATGCTCATCTACTATCGCGGAGCCGGCGTCAATGCCGATGTCGCGCTGATCATGAATCTGATCATTCTGCTCGGGTTCCTGGGATGGTCGACGATCGCAGGAGTCAACGTGGCGATAACCTTGCCGGGGATTGCGGGAGTGATCCTGACGGTCGGGATGGGCGTGGATTCGAATGTGCTGATTTTTGAGCGCATCCGCGAAGAACTACGGAACGGCAAGACACCGCCATCGGCAGTGGATCAGGGGTTCAGCCATGCCTGGATCACCATCGTCGATACGCACGTTACGACGATCGTTTCGGCGGCGATTCTGTTCATCTTCGGAACAGGACCGGTGAAAGGGTTTGCGACCACCCTCACGTTCGGTCTGCTGGCGAACCTGTTTACCGCGGTTTTCGTGTCACGCGTGATTTTCGACTGGGTGCTGACCCGCAAGCAGCGCGGAGAAGCGCTCAGCATTTAGGAATTTGGTAATTGGGAAATTTGGTAATTGAGTAATTTGAGGCAGGCACTGCCGGGGTTTGGAATTACAAAATTGCCAAATTTCCCAATTACTCAATCGAGATAAGGGGCTAGAACCGGTGGAGTTCTTTCATGACGTCAACATCGATTTTCTTGGCAAGAAGTGGTACTTCCTCGCCTTTTCGCTGGTCTTTAGCGTTGCGGGTGTCCTTTCCATGGCGTTCTGGCACCACATCCCGTGGGGCGTAGATTTTCGTGGCGGAACCCTGGTGTATGTCAGGTTCTCCCACACTCCGGACTTGGGACAGGTCCGCGCCCTGCTGGATCGCGCCGGCCTTCACGATCCGAAGATTCAGCCTTACGACCAGCCTTCGTTGAACGAGGTTCTCATTGATTTGGATATCCGCGAAACCAGCGAGAAGGATTTGAGTCAGGGCAGAACGAAGATCATCAACGCGTTGGAAACCAATGCTCCCGCTGGCAAAGAGGACCTGAACAACGCCAGTTCTCTAAGGATCAAGAATTATGTGATGGACAAGGATCCGATGCATCTGGGCACGGACGCCGACGCAAAATACACGGCTCAAACCCAGGCGATCGTTGATTTTCGCGACAAGGTCCACGGGGGCGTGCTGAATTCCCTGGATCAGTTAAAGAGCGCTGCGGGGGTCGATCCGGCGGTAGCGGCCTCGATTCCGGATGGTTTCTTCCTCTCGGATTTCGGGGTGCGAAACGTTGAGATCGTTGGACCCCAGGTCGGCGGCCAGTTGCGGACCCAGGCCGGACTGGCGACCTTGTACTCCCTGCTGGGCATGCTCGTGTACCTGGGTTTCCGCTTCGAGTGGATCTACGGCATCGCGGCGGTGGTCACAGTTTTCCACGATACCCTGATTACCGTAGGGGCATTTTCTCTCACAAATACGGACATTAACATTAAACTCATGCGGCGCGAGAAGTTGTCGGACATCGTTAACCGGAGCATCAACCAGACCCTTAGCAGAACCATCTTGACAGCGGGCTTAACCTTTCTTACTGTACTTGCTCTCTTCTTATTCGGAGGCGAGGTGCTTCGTGGATTCAGCCTCGCTCTGGTCATTGGCATTTTAATCGGTACCTATTCGTCGATCGCGATTGCCGCACCCATCCTGGTGGCCTACCAGGACTGGCGGATTGAGAAGGGTAAGCGCCCCGTGGGCATGCCGGTTGCCAAGGCTAAGTAAGTTACCTGATGGCATCTTTGGAATCATTGGTTTAGGCCTTCTTAGGTAAGCGTTTGGAAGGTTTGCTCGGCGCGCCTTTTGGTCGAATCCAGGCCTCTTGGCCCGCGAATGTAGATTCTGGGAGCAAAGGAGAAACAACCGGTGTCTAAGTATTCGTAGGGGTCTGAGAAAGTTTGGGGAGAATTCCATGTTTGAAGACAGCCTTATCGAGTCGGGCGGCAAGCTGAAAACGGCGCGGGGATGGACGTCGGGCGTATCGTTCCTGATCCAGTTCATGATCATCGGCGTGATGGTACTGATCCCGCTGATTTTCACCGAAGCCTTGCCCAAGTCAATACAATTAGGATTCCTGGTGGCACCCCCGCCGCCTCCACCACCGCCACCGCCAGCTGCTGCACCGGTCAAAATTGTAAAGGTGATCCAGACCGACATCGTCAACGGCCAGCTGCGCACTCCGACCAAGATTCCGCAAAAAGTTCAGATGATTAAGGAAGAAGAGGCGCCGCCACCGGTCATGGCCGCGACGGGCGTCGTGGGCGGAGTTCCGGGTGGAGTACCGGGCGGGTCGATGGGCGGCGTGCTGGGTAGCATTGCCAGCGCGGGATCGAACGTTGCTATGCCGAAGGTCGCCACCCCGCAGCGCGTACGTGTGTCGTCGGGCGTTTCGCAAGGCCTGTTGGTCCGCCGGGTAAATCCGACGTACCCGCCGCTGGCGCGTCAGGCTCGTATTCAGGGAACGGTGATCCTGCAGGCGCAGATCAGCAAGACTGGCGACATCGAGAACCTGCAGTTGGTCAGCGGTCACCCGATGCTGGCTCCGGCCGCGATCGAGGCGGTGAAGCAGTGGAAGTACAAGCCTTACCTGCTGAACGGCGAACCGGTCGAAGTTGATACGCAGGTGCAGGTGAACTTCACGCTGGCCGGCAGCTAGAATCGGCGGCGCTGGTGCGTTTGGAGATTTGCTGGTAGATGTGTGCGTATTAGCCCTCCCCTTCCTGCCTGGAATATGGCGGCTGGGAAGGGGTCTTCCGAGAGCCTGGATTTCGCCCTGTTCGTCATTGCTGCGGCTTCGGAGCTTTGCGGGTTGAGCCATGCTGTCCTACCGGTCAGAATCCTAACCACCGGTTGGAACAGTAAAGCGCATCAAAGAGTCCAATAGAGTAGGAAGTTTCCGAGGAGGAAAAGCAACTCATGCTAGCAACTCACGTAGCAACCATGCTTCATCACGTTCCTGCCGCTGCCGCCTGGATTGTCCAGGAAGGTGGTGGCGCAATGGCGACCGATCCCCTTGGCCTGTGGCATGCAATGGGCTGGGTTGCTAAAACCGTTGTCATTATCCTGTTCATCATGTCCGGCTGGTCTATCGGCGTGATGATCGATCGCTGGATGGCCTATAGCGCCGCCCGTAAGCAGTCTCGTGCATTCGCCCCTGCCGTGGCAGGAGCTCTTCGCGATGGTCGCATCGACGAAGCCATCAAGGTTGCCGAGCGCAACAAGAAGAGCCACCTGGCCAAGGTTGTCACCGCTGGCCTGATGGAATTCAAGGCTCACCAGGACAGCCCGGGCGCAATCCCTGGCGAAACCATTGAAGCCTCGAAGCGCGCGCTGGAGCGCACCGAAGCCATCGTCCACGCTGAACTCAAGCGCGGATTGGGCGGCCTCGCCACCATCGGTTCGACTGCTCCCTTCGTGGGACTTTTCGGAACAGTGATGGGCATTCTGAACGCTTTCATCGGCATCAACAACTCAAAGGCTACCGGTCTGGCGGCAGTCGCCGGGGGTATCGCCGAGGCGCTGGTTACGACGGCCATCGGGCTGCTCGTCGCCATCCCGGCCGTCATGATGTTCAACTATCTGACCGGTCGCGTCGAGGCGTTTGACGTCGAGATGGATAACTCGTCGAGCGAACTGATCGACTACTTCCTGAAGAAGCGCGGCGACGTTCGCCGATAAAGTACTCGATCCGCTTTCCGCGTGAGTTGCTTGTCCGGCGCTGGAGCGATCCGGCGCCGGGCCTTTCCAACTTAGGTCCGGCTGGTTTAAGGTCCGCCGCGGAAGCACGGGAGATTTCAAATATGGCGTTAGCAAAGAGAGACGAAGGATCGAAGGTCAGTTCAGAAATCAACGTCACGCCCATGGTGGACGTGATGCTGGTTCTGCTGATCATCTTCATGGTGGTCACGCCGATGTTGCAGAAAGGCATCAGCGTGGACATGGCCAAGGTGAACAACCCGGCACCCATGCAGGACGCGGATAGGGAGGACGCATTACTGGTCTCCATCACGCGCGACGGCAATGTCTATTTCGGCAGCGAGAAGATTTCGGTGGATGGCCTGACGACCAAGGTCAAGGACCGCCTCGCCTCCAACTCCCAAAACAAGCAGGTCTACGTCAAGGCCGACATGCGGGCGCGGTTTGGTTCCGTCGTGCAGGTGGTTGACGCTGTCCGGGCCGCTGGTGTCGACGACCTCGGCTTGCTTACGGATCAGAGGAAGACAACCCCAAGCGCCCCGCCAGCTCCGGCTGCGCAAGGGCAATAGAGGAGAACGATCATGGGAATGAGTCTTGGTGCAAAAGGTGGACAGAGCGCGAACATCAACGTCACGCCTCTCATCGACGTGCTTCTGGTGTTGCTCATCATCTTCATGGTGATCTCGCCGGTGACGCCGAAAGGATTGGATGCGCTGGTTCCGCAGCCCCCGCCGCCGAATGCGCCGAAGAACAATACGCCTGATCGCACCATCGTTGTGCAGTTGATCGATCGCGGCGCCGGACAGGATCCCGGGGTCAAAATTAACAACGAAGAGGCGACATGGGACAACCTGCAGGGGCGTCTCACGGATATTTATAAAGCTCGTGCGGAAAAGGTCATGTTCGTGAAGGGAGACGATGCTATTCCCTTTGCCAACGTTGCGAATGTGATTGACATCGCTCATGCGTCCGGAGTGGACAAGGTTGGCCTGATTACCGCCAAGATTGAAGCAGGCGGCTAGACTAGCTGCTGGGTACGGCCTGGAGTTGTACGATTCTTACTCGGCCCGCGGCACGGAAGCTCTGCGCTTCCGTGCTGAGCAGGGGCCGCTTGTCAAACCGACGTCTCTGGGCCTAGGATGCTGTGGCGAGGGAGACTTATACCGCAATGAATAAATATCTCAAATGGCTGACGCTGGCGGCAGTGGCGCTGGCGCTTTTCTCTTCTGTGGGTTGCGACAAGCTGAAAGCTCGCGACCAACTCAACAAAGGCGTGAAGGCTTACAAAGACAATCACTACGAGCAAGCCATCACTCATTTCCAGAATGCCGTTAATTTGGATCCTGCTCTAATCAATGCGCGGATGTATCTGGCCACCGCGTATGTATCGCAGTTCATTCCGGGAATCGATTCACCGGAGAATTTGCGCACTGCACAGCAGGCAATCGACGAGTACCAGAAAGTGATCGACGCGAATCCTTCACGCGATCAGAAGGTAAATAGCGCGAAGGGCATCGCGTACTTGTACCTGAACGAGAAGAAGTGGGATGACGCCAAGAAGTATTACCGGATGGCTTCGGACCTCGACCCGAACGACGCTGAGCCTTATTACTCTGTGGGCGTGATTGATTGGTCGCAAAGCTACCAGCCTCGCATGGAAGAACGCGCCAAGCTGGGAATGAAGCCTGACGAGCACCTCAGCGCCAAGAACAAGGACCAGAAGAAGCTCTGCGAGGAACTCAAAACAAAGAACGGGCCCGCGATCCAGGAAGGCATCGACACCCTGGATAAGGCCATCAAGCTTCGCGACGACTACGACGACGCCATGGCGTACATGAACCTGATGTACCGCGAGCGCGCCGACGTGGAATGCGACGACGAGGCTGCCCGCGCGGCAGATCTGAAGACCGCAGACGGCTGGGTGGATAAAGCGATGCAGGCCAAGCAGGCCCGAGCCGCGAAGGCCGCCGCAGCCCAGGGTGGTCAGGTCACGATGGACCAGCCGAAATAACCTGGACCAATCGTAAGTTCAAGCCTTCCGCTTTCGAGCGGGAGGCTTTTCTGTTTCTGCGCCCTTCATCGCCTGCTGTAGAGGCGAATCTCGACCTTAGTAAATTGCCATCGCTCCACTCTCGGGAGGGATGCCGGAAGAACCTGCGTGAGCATGATCGTTGTCGGATCGGGCTTTTCTGCCGGGCCGTTGTTCATCAGCATGAGCCACACCCGGGGATGATCTTGCACTTCGGTGAGGACGAACTCCGGAGTGGGCTTGCCGGTGAAATCACGGTAGTCGAGTCCTGCTCCGTGGTGAGGAAATAGAATCTCGGGGCCGAGTCGGCCGGTGAACTCCGGGCTGGCGGTATTCGTCCCTGCGCGCACAGAGTGAAAAAATTCATAGGGCACTCGGGTCTCGGCGATATGGAAGATGATGGCATCGCCGGGTTGGGTGTGATCCAGAACGAAGTTGGTCGCCGCTCCCGACGCGTCGCGCTCGTTGTCGAAATCGTGGCCATAGACGAAAGCGATCCCTTGCAAACCAAGCAGCAGGACTACCACGAGTGCTGGCGGGAGTAACCAGCGGTGGAGCCGCGCCATTCCCGCCGCTACCAGGATCAGCAGAGCGGGAAGGCAGAAGATCATGTAACGCGCCAGAAATACGGGGCGCGCGAATGACAAGAGAACCGTCAACACGACCGGAAATAGCAGCCACACGAGAAGGAACTGGCATCGCCATACTTGCCAGGATGGGTCTCGCTTCCAGAGACGTCTTCCCGCGGGAATCAGTGCTGCCACCAGCGTCGCGGCGTAAATCAGTGCAAGCGGCCAATTACCGCCCGCCAGGTGCTCGAAAAATTCGAAGAGGTCTTGAACTCCGGGGCGTTGTATCCACCGGATGGGTCCCGCGCCTGTCTTGGCGACAAAGATCAACAACGGTAAAACCGCCAGCCCGATGATCTTCCATGCTCGCCTTATATCCGCCCGGCGCTCATGGTCCCCTTCAGGCCTAGGGATACGGGATACGACGATCCAATGACCGACAATGAGCAGAATCGCGTAAAGATGGGCGTAGACGGCCAGTACACTCGTTAGAATGTACCAACGCAATCGGGCCTCCGGCGACACCTCCCGAAGCCAGGCAACCAGAAATCCTGATGACAGCGTTGCCAACAGCATGAAAAGCGCATAGCTGCGGGCCTCCTGGGCGAAGCGAACGCTGTAAGCATTGACGGCCAACAGTGCCGTCGCGATGAGGGCGACGCGACGGTCAAAGAGCTGTTTGGCGACCCAGTAGATCGCCGGAAGCGTGGCCGCGGAAAGTACTGCCGAAAGACTGCGGACAAAAAATGGGCTCTGCCCGAAGTGCAGCCAGACTCTCAAAGAGAGGTAATACAGCGACATGTTGGCTTCGCGCCACCACAACAGGCGCAGGAAGTTGTGCCAGCCGATCCGGGCGACCTCCACGCTGAAGCACTCATCGAACCAGAAGGGTTTGCAAGTGACGCATCGGAGGCGCAGCAGGATGGCCGCCCCTAGCACGACTAACAGGGTCAACCAGTGCGGCCAGCCCGGCGTGCGGGAATGCGATGGAGAAGTGCCTGCGCTTTCGTTCACAGCAGTGGGCTGCATGCCGGCGGGTGTTCGCTGTCGATGATACTACGCGGAAAGAGTTTCTACCCTGCGGTAAAAATCCTTAAACACGAAGGACACGAAGTTACACGAAGGAGAGCGGGATTTCCTTTGCGCGCCTTCGTGTCCCTTGTGGTGAATGGCTTTCTGGTGGAGTCAGCGTGCTGCGTATGATCGTCCAGTACAATGTTCGGTTTGACTGTCCGGGTCCGGCTTTCGACCTGAAGGGTTTGGATGTTCAAGAAGATACTCATCGCCAATCGGGGGGAGATCGCGGTGCGCGTCATTCGCGCCTGCCACGAGATGGGGATCGCCGCCGTCGCCGTTTACTCTGACGTCGACCGCGCCTCGCTCCATGTCCGAAAAGCCGATGAGGCTTACCCGATCGGTCCTGCCGCCGCCAGGGAATCGTACCTAAACATTCAGAAAATTCTCGACGTCGCCAAGCGCTCGGGCGCCGATGCCATCCATCCGGGCTACGGATTCCTCTCCGAGAATGCAAAGTTCGCGCAAGCCTGCGCGGACGCGGGAGTAAAGTTCATCGGTCCGACGGCGGCTGCAATGGAGGCGATGGGGTCGAAGACGCGCGCGCGGCAGGCGATGGAGCGTGCCGGAGTTCCCGTTGTACCTGGCACCTCGCGCGGACTGGAGTCTTGCGAACAGGCCGAAGAGGTGGCAGCACGGATCGGCTATCCGGTCATGCTGAAAGCCGCGGCTGGCGGGGGCGGCAAGGGCATGCGCCTGGTACAAGCGCCCGCGGAGCTCAGGTCTGCGTTGGAATCGGCGCGCAGCGAAGCGGAACGCTCCTTCGGTGACAGCGAAGTCTATATCGAGAAGGCGATCGTCAACCCTCGCCACATCGAAACGCAGATCCTGGCCGATGAGCATGGCAATACTGTGTACCTTGGCGAGCGGGAGTGCTCTCTGCAACGCCGCCATCAGAAGGTGGTGGAGGAAGCGCCGTCTCCGATTGTTGATCCTGACATGCGCCGCCGGATGGGCGAGGTCGCGGTGCGCGTGGCCCAGGCGGCCGGATACACCAATGCGGGAACGGTAGAGTTCCTTGTCGACCAGCAGAAGAATTTCTACTTCCTGGAGATGAACACTCGACTGCAGGTGGAACATCCGGTGACGGAGTTGATTACAGGGCTCGACCTGGTGCATCTGCAGATTCGCATTGCGAGTGGTGAGCGGCTGCCCTTTTCGCAGGAGGAGGTGAAACTTCGGGGCCATGCAATCGAGTGCCGCATTTACGCGGAGGATCCCGACAATCACTACTTCCCGAGTCCCGGCAAGATTACGCTCTTGCTGCTGCCGTCCGGGCCGGGCATTCGCCGCGACAGTGGGATGTACGAAGGCTGGACCGTGCCGATGGATTACGACCCGCTGCTGGCCAAGCTGATCGGCTATGGTACGGACCGCGACCAGGCGATTGGCCGGTTGACCCGAGCGTTGAATGAGTACTTCGTCGGCGGGATCAAAACGAACATCTCCTTGTTCCGCCGCATTCTGAGCAATTCCGATTTTCGCGCGGCAAAGATCGATACCGGCTTTCTCGACCGTCTTCTGAAGGAGAGAGATCAGTCAGCGGATATCCAGGCAGACGCGCAAACAACGGAAGTGGCAGTCATCGCGGCCGGCATATTTGCAGCTCTGGGACCGACTGCTGCCGGTGCCGGAGAACGCGTCTCCAACGGATCGGCAGACAAACCAGCCGCTGTCTCAAAGTGGAAAATCGCGGCCCAGCGAGAAGCATTGAGTTAGGGAGATGCTGTCCGGCGCGGCTTATTATCGTGCCCTTTCAAGACGCTTTTTCATGACCTACGAAATCGCCATTGACGGCAAGAGTTATCGGCTGGATCTCAGCCAGGCGGAGGGTTGCTGGTCTTGTCGCGTGGATGGGCGCGAAGTTGAGGTGGATGCCGTCCTCGCACGTCCCAATGTTCTTTCTCTTCGTCTCGGCAACAAGGCATATGAAGTGAAATGCGAGCGCGTCGGCGGGGAGGTACACATATGGGTTGGCAGCCAGCGTTTTGCTGCCGAGGTACGCGATCCGCGGTCGTTTCGCAGCCGCAGTCGCGCCGTCGACGATCATGGCCCGAAGAAGCTGACCGCACCCATGCCGGGCAAAGTGGTGCGCATTCTGCTGAGTCCGGGAGCCGAGGTCGAGGCTGGGGCGGGCGTACTGGTGGTGGAAGCGATGAAAATGCAGAACGAAGTGAAGTCGCCGAAGAAGGGAACGATTCAGAAGATCCTGGTCAGCGAGGGCGCGGCCGTCAATGCTGGAGATGTGCTCGCCATTGTCGAATAGTTCCGCGACTTATTTTTCTATCCCGTTGGCGTCGAGAACCTTCTTGGCGTAGTAGTTCTCCACC
>QIAL01000006.1 GCA_003225535.1 Acidobacteriota bacterium
CCTTAAGTGATACCGGAAATGCGGTGCATATTCTTTGCCTTTTCCAAAGGATCTGAGATTTATCAAGCTGGTGATGGCGAGCCATGAGTGCCGGCCATGTTACTTCACTCACGTAAAGCATTAAAAGCGATCCGCGCGCGTACGCGACCATGGTGTACTTTGACAGCATCTAGACGCAGTCCCCGACTACAAGCGGCTCTTATCTTGGGATAACGGCAATGCGGAAGTCATGTGTGGCACCGGCGTTGTGTGCCACGAATGTGCCAGATTGTTCGACCGCGAGCGGAATTTTACGCGACTGACCGTCGGTCGGCCGTCGTTACCCGCAGTGGCAAGTTCCCAGATGCCGACTTCTGGCTCGGAACAACTTCCGGTTGGCTCGAGTCGGCCCAGTGATCCACGACCGATTCGCTTCTTGATCGAGTAGACTGGAGCCAAGTGCCCACGACCAACTCCGGAGACACCAAAGCCACATGCACACAACACCGTCTACCTGCGCATCGGATTTGCACCGCAGTTCTGACGCTTCGCGCTGGTGGGCCTTAGCGATACTGTCAATTTCAATTGTCTTGTCGCTGACGACATGGTTTTCGGCGACATCCGTCACCCCCGAATTGAAGCGAGAATGGCACCTTTCACCTTTCGCCATCTCTTGGCTGACGATTGGCGTGCAGATCGGTTTCGTCTGTGGGGCCTTGGCCGCCAGCCTGGTCAACCTTCCCGACATTGTCCGTCTGAACCGGCTGATGGCGTTGTCTGCCCTTCTGGCGGCAGCAGCGAATGCAACGCTTCTGACGGCGCATGGCCCCGTGGGCGCAGTTGCAGCCCGAGTCGTAACGGGATTTGCCTTGGCGGGCGTCTATCCGCCCGCGCTTAAGCTCGTGTCCACTTGGTTCAACCGTGATCGAGGTATTGCGCTCGGGACGGTGGTCGGTGCGTTGACCATCGGTTCCTCCATGCCGCATCTTTTTCGCAGCCTGTCCAGTGCGGTGGATTGGCGATTCGTCGTAAAGTCATCCACCATCGCCACATCGATTGGAGGATTGCTTCTGTGGCTCTTCGCCCGCGAGGGACCCTATCCCTTCGGACGCGCGACGTTCGATCCGCGGCAGGCTGGGGCTGTTTTCCGCGATCGAGATCTCCTCGTCGCCAATTTCGGGTATTTCGGACATATGTGGGAGCTGTACGCAATGTGGGCCTGGCTTCTCGTATACGTGAACGAGGCTCTTGGAGCCCAGCACTTGTGGTTGTTCGGAGGGGCGTCTTTTCTTACCTTCGTGGCGATTGGGACGGGGGCATTCGGCTGCCTCATGGGAGGGGTTCTGTCAGATCGTATCGGACGCACAGCGACGACCGCTGGGATGATGGTCGCGTCCGGAGCCTGCGCGCTTGCGATTGGCTTTGCCTTTGGCGGGCCTTCATGGCTATTCATCACGATCCTGGTGATCTGGGGCGTCTCTGTCATCGGTGACTCCGCACAGTTTTCCGCAATGATTACTGAACTCGCCGACCAGCGCTTTGTCGGAACCGCACTTTCAGTTCAGCTCGGCCTGGGATTTGCGCTCACCGTTGTGGCAATTTGGCTGGTGCCGCGGATGGCTGCTTTCCTAGGTTCTTGGCGGTGGACATTTCTCATGCTGGTTCCGGGCCCGTCAATTGGCGCTTCAGCCATGCTGTTGTTGCGGAGAAGTCCCGGCAGCGCGCGGTTGGCCAAGGGAATGCGCTAGAAATCGCGGTCGGGGCGCCGCAGCCTTTGAAGCTTATTCGTGGCGCATTTCATATCGTGAATTATGCCGGAGCAAAGACCCGAATGAGACCATTTTTGACGAGATTATTGGCAGCAAGGATCCAACTATCTTCACAGTCTTCTTGGAAGA
Source organism: Acidobacteriota bacterium (assembly GCA_003225535.1). Lineage (GTDB taxonomy): Bacteria > Acidobacteriota > Terriglobia > Terriglobales > Acidobacteriaceae > Sulfotelmatobacter. The sequence continues at coordinate 1,878 of QIAL01000006.1, forward strand.
TTCGGCTGGGCTTATCGGGACGGTCCTGGCGTTCCTCGGGATACTATTCGCCCGCGCGCTGAGCGATCCGTACATGGACTCCTCCGCCTCGATCCTGATTGGGGCCCTCTTGGCGTTCGTCGCCGTGCTACTCGGTCGTGAAACCGGAGCCCTCCTCGTGGGAGAGAGAACCAACCGTACCCGCATTCGGAACATGAAGCAAATTATTACCGATGATCCAGCGGTGGAACGGGTCGGCGAGGTGCTCACCATGCAAGTGGGACCACATCGCGCTCTGCTGACGGTCGAAATCCGCTTCCGCCGCACACTCGACATTCAACAAGTCGAATCGGCAATCGCATCATGGAACAGGAACCCACGATGGAAAGAATTTTCATCGACGCCGACCCGTTTCCTGAACCCATCCCAGGCAAAACAGAAGCTGCATAGGTTGGGATGGCAGATCGGAACGTTTGGTGCCGTCTAGTCTGCTTCTGCGTAGGCGATGGTTTTGAGCAAGGCATTGGCACTCTGCCGCGAGTCCAGTCGAGGTTGCACGACAATTGGGACATCAGATCACGCTTGCATAATCTGTTCCTCGCGGATGGGCGCGCTCTTTCAATCGCTAAATCGCAGATGTTTTCTCCGGTTCGCCGGTGCGATGACCTGATACGGGCCGACGGATTCCCTGGCTGAGAAGTAAATCCTGATTTGGACATGGGCATCATGGTCCGAGGTGTTGAGCAAACAAGCCATTTCTGGCTGGTCATATCTCCAGAACAAACCTTGTCCACAATCCTCGCATCCACCCTAGCAAAGTCTAGGAGGTGAAATGAGCAAGAAAAATGGGCTGGCCGATCCAACACGGCTCAAGCCGTTCGACGTCGACGATAAGCAATTGTTGCGGGTCGTAATTGAGACTCCGAAGGGAAGTCGAAATAAGTTTGCCTTCGATCCCGACCAGCATGTCTTTGAGCTGAAGAAGGTCTTGCCTGCGGGGATGACTTTTCCCTATGACTTTGGGTTCGTTCCCTCCACCGAGGCCGACGACGGCGATCCGGTCGATGTCTTGGTACTCATGGACGAACCCGCATTCCCGGGATGCGTTCTCAAATGCAGAGCCATCGGAGTGATCGAAGGCGAGCAGGGTGACAAGAAGGACAAAGAGCGGAACGATCGAATCGTGGCTATTGAACAAGACGCGCACAGTTGGGAAGACATAAAGGCAATTGACGAGCTAGGCAAACAATTTGTACGCGAACTTGAAACATTCTTCGTGAACTACCATCAACTTTCAGGGAAACAATACCGGGTGCTGGGCCTGAAGGGACCGGATCAAGCGAGGAAATTGGTGAAGTCCGGGATGAAATGAGAAATTCTGTCCAAACGAGTCAGATCGAACCTGACTGCTGTCAGGCGGCTTAGACAGCGTCCTCAGCGCCCATGTTCACGAACTGCTGCAGCCCATTGCAACAATCGATCAGTTGGCAATACCGAGGTCCATAAATCGAAGCTGCGACGCGCCATGCGAGTCGGTTCCAAGCGACATATGGCAGCCTTCTTTCCTCGCGACCGCTAGCAAGTCGATGCTCAAGTCTTGCCGATCGGGATAACAGTCTATTTCGACCGCCGTGCCGAGTTGAGCCGCGGTGCCGAAAACCCTTGACCAATCTGCGGTAAGACCTAGACGGAAGTTGTAAATGCGCCCGCACGGATGACCAAGTATATGAATCGAGGGGTTGCGTAGAGCGGCGAGGTATCGGTCCGTTTGATTTTCCTCCTTCTCAGAGCAGAATAAAAACACCCAAGCACAACCTCGAGTTTTCTCAAGGCGGCTGGATCCATGTCTCCCGCTCCCTCGGGCGAAAAGTTCAACTCGACAGAACGCAGGACGCGAAATTCTTGCGATCTGCCGCTTAGGCGCTCATTCACCTCCGCGATTTGCTCCCCTTGCCGTGCCAGCTGATCTTCATTGAGGATGTCGGAATTCAGCACGCTCTTTAATGAAGCCGGTTGGCTGCTAGCGGACGGCCATCTCCGGTGTTTCCGAAAGCTGAGGCAGCCCTCAATCGCTGGCCTGCCAGACCAAACAAACCTTTGATGTCGCCAGAGCACCTAAGGGCTGACGGGTGTTCACCGGGCGACGCGTGCCTCATGTTTTGAGAAAAGGAGCATCCCCTTGACGGTCCAATTAAGCCACACAACGACCCAAAGCAGACTGAGGAGCAAGCCGGCCACCAGCAAGGACAGCAATCCGGCGAATCACAGTGCAAAACAGACGGAAGCTCCCGAAAACGTCCTCCGCAGGGGGGATCGGATGTCGAGTAGGGTTGCGGAACAGTTTGAGGACAGCACGACAAAACCAAAGCGTCCAAAACGTGCGGCCTGAAGTCATTCGCAAAGGAGAGAAATCTATGGCAAGCCCGGCAAGCATCAAAAAACATCCTATGCATCCGATACTAGTAGCGTTGCCAATTGGATTGTGGATCTTTGCACTGGTTTGCGATCTAGTGCGCGCGGCGGGAGGTGCTGCAAATTGGGGGACCGTTGCCACGTATTGCGTCGCGGCTGGCATCGTCGGTGCGCTAATTGCCGCCGTGCCGGGCTTAATCGATTACCTCTCAATCGATGAAGCAGAAATGAAGCGCATTGGGACTTTGCACCTGGCCGTGAATCTCGGCGCAGTTGTCCTTTTCGTGATCAACCTATGGCTCAGATTTCGCCAGCCTGCGGAGAGCAATGTTCCACTCGCACTATCCATCATCGGAGTGCTAGCAATCGGGATTGGAGGATGGCTGGGTGGCGAGATGGTGTATGTAAAGGGCATGGCAGTCGAGGCTGTGGAGAAACTGGCGAAGAAGGTCGGGGAACCGCCGCGGCGTCGGGCCGCGTGACGTCGCCCAGATCGCAAAAGTACCCGTCGATGACAACCGCCGCCGTAAAGCCGGAAGCCAAGCCGGCGACTCCGCCGGGCCTGGACCGCGCGAAGAGCTCTTCCGTTAGTCAGTTCTTTGCCAAACTGGGGCCGGGTCTGATTACCGGCGCTTCCGACGATGATCCGAGCGGCATAGCAACTTATTCGCAGGTAGGCGCACGGTTTGGATATGGGCTGCTTTGGACTATGTTGGTCTCCTATCCGCTCATGGCAGCCATCCAAGAGATCTGCGCCCGCATCGGTCGCGTTACGGGCTGCGGACTGGCAGCCAACCTTCGGAAAAACTATCCCAGGCCTGTCCTTTACTTCGTGCTGATTACGATGACGGCGGCGAATGTTTTTAACCTCGGAGCGGACATCGGCGCCATGGGAGCGTCAGTGGCCTTAATCGTGCCCGCCAATGTCATGCTGTTAACGGTGACATTCGGAGTCATTTCACTTGTGGCTGTTCTGTTCATCCCGTATTCGACTTACGCCAAATACCTGAAGTGGCTTACGCTCTCGCTCTTTGCGTATGTCGGGGTAATTTTCTTTGTGCATATTCCATGGCCTACGGTGCTCAGCGCGACCTTGATCCCAAAAGTGGCACTTAAGAAAGAATTTCTGATGGCGCTCATCGCCGTACTCGGCACTACGATCAGCCCATACTTGTTTTTTTGGCAAGCCTCGCAGGAAGTTGAAGAAGTAAAAGCCAACCGCGGCGAAAAAGCGCTGAAGCACGCGCCCGCGCAGGCGGGCAGTCAAATGAAACGAATCCACATGGACACCTATGTCGGGATGGCATTCTCAAACGTCGTGGCGTTTTTTATCATTCTGACGGCAGCTTCCACATTGCATACCCATGGCATCACTGAGGTTTCAACGTGCGCGCAAGCCGCTGCCGCTCTGAGCCCGATCGCCGGACGCTTTGCCTCGGCCCTCTTCGTCTGCGGAATTTTGGGCACCGGCCTGCTGGCCGTACCGGTGCTTGCATCATCGGCCGCCTACGGGATTGGCGAGGGTTGTCGATGGCGCGTGAGCCTCGAGAAACAGCCGCTGCAGGCAGTGGGCTTTTATAGCGTCATCGGCATCGCCATAGGCACCGGATTGCTACTCAACTTTCTCCGGATCGACCCTGTGAAGGCACTCTTCTGGGCGGCAATTCTCAATGGGATCATCGCAGCACCGCTCATGGTTGTGATCATGATGATGGCTTCGAATCGGAAAGTGATGGGAAGGTTTGTGATTTCTTCTTACCTGAGATGGATAGGGTGGTCTGCCACCGTGGTCATGCTTTGCGTATGCATCGGAGTTCTGCTTAGCTGGAAAGCTTGATTGATGGACTTGATCATTCGATTTCTGGTCGCTGGCCTCGTTGTTTCGTTCTTCGCAATGATTGGAAGAATATCAAGTGGATTTCTCAAACGTTACTGTGCTCGAACTGACGGTTGCGATATGAAT
>QIAL01000007.1 GCA_003225535.1 Acidobacteriota bacterium
ACAGTTGATTCCGGGTCTCAACTCTCACTCCGGCTCGCGTGATATAGCGAATCACGATATCGACACCGGCTCCCGCCGGCCTGAGATTGACCGACGGCATGGCGCTAAACTGTGGCGAGCCCTCCTCGTGCGTCACCCTTTTCCACTCTCCTTCCGCCATTTTCGCATCCGCTTCCGTTGTCTTCACCGTAGCCTCGTAAATACCTTTGAGGAGGGGATGAATACTCGTGCTCGGAGGAACGCTCACCTTTATCTCATCCCACATCCACTGTCCAACGGTTGAGAAATTGAAATACTTGCCGCGTATGGCATAGCCGTTCAAAAACGAGACTTTTCTTCCTGTAGGATGGCCGTTGGCAGTCCAGTTTCCCGTCTCCAGCAGCCAGGTGCGGAACAGACCGAGCTGAACCACCTCGCCGCCGACACCATCAATCTCTACCCAGTCCCTAACCCTCACACCGTTTGGTCCCATCAAAACAAACCACCCGCAGAATGCCAGGATGAAATCCTGAAAGACCACGGTCAATCCGGCAGTTACCAGGCCCAGGATCGTTGGCATCTGTTGGGGTACACCGAAAATGATGAGCAGGATTAGTAAGAGGCCGACCAGTTGTGTTCCCAGATTCAGAACAGTTTTCAACGTCTGTTTCTGCCGAGGATCATGAACGATCCTCTCCAAAGCGAGTTGGAGACCCCATCCCGCAAGGATCACCAAAATGCAGATCGCGGCAAGCCACGCCAGGGACTGCAAGATCAGATGAATTACGATCTTTTGCTGCAGCTCGACTTGCTCTCCCCATCGTCCATAGAGAGCCTCGAGCTGCTGATGTGCTCCCAGGCGATCGTTGAGAATATTCAGGATACTTTGCTGAGCGCTTATCCGCTGCAGCCGGTCGATTCGCTCAGTACTTGACTCTCCGACGGGCTTGCTCGCAATAACGGCGGCTTCTGCTTTCAGTCCTTCCTCATCCCCTGTGAGCGCAGCCGCGTCGGCCTTGGCCAACTGCTGAGCTTGCGCGATCAATTGCTTTCTGCTGCGCAGGGAGCGCCACGTTGATAGCTGTTGGGCGAACGTCTTGTACTGTTCGGCCGAGGCGACAGCAGTCTGCCCGTCGTCTGTGGAGGCATTATCTCTGTACCGCTTCATGGCAGCGTTGCGTGCGGCTAGTTCCTGTTGAAGTTTGACTCTTTGATCGCCGCTTTCGCGAGCGAGGTCCTCGATCGAATCGGCCAGTTCGGTTTGGTCGAGGCCAAGTTGGGCCTTCGCAATTTCCAAGTCGCTGGCGTTGGAAACTGTCCCTGCCGCCGGTTTCGTGCCCGCGCCGGTACTGAGTGACGCGATCCGAGCCTGATCGTTCTTGATGGTCTCCTGAAGCTCGTTGACTCTTTGCTGCAGTGCCAATGCTTTGCCAGTTAGAGTTGGTTTTGCGAGGGCTGCCTGCCTTAGTGACTGCGAAAATGCCTGGTCGACTTCGTGATCTGCTAGACGCTCGGCATCCCTGGCGATCTTCCGCTCCTCCCTCGACTGTGCCAAGGCCGCCAGAGCCGCCGCCGTCTGCCAAGGCCGTTGATCCACCACTCCAAGAGGCACATAGGCTCCCGTCCACTTTCCTTTTCGCGCTTGCAGGAACGGAAGATATTCCATCACCCCGCGAGTCATAAACGTACCTACCAGGCTGACGCTCAGCACAATCAGCATGATTAGGACAATCACCCTGCGGGACCGATTCATACGCACACCTTTTCTCTTAATTCCTTTGGAGCTCTGGTTGACTGTATCGCAGATGGAGAACAAACGGCAGATAAGAGGTTATTCTGGGCCAACATGAAGGACGGGCATTCCGGTCAGTTCCTCAAGAGCTGGGTACGGAATTGTTGGTCGGGACGGGCAGATTTGAACTGCCGACCCCTCGCACCCCAAGCGAGTGCTCTACCAGGCTGAGCCACGTCCCGACTGGAAGGATTCCGCTGATCGCTATGCGACGTGCTGCCGCGCGCGGCCCCAGCGGAGGGGTTCTTGCTCATTCTACACCAGGGTTCGACCTGCCGACGCTTTGTTGATCGTGAGCAGAGGCAAGCAGATCCTTCGGTCCGCAAAAGGCACGCACCTCTGGATGACAACAGATATATTGCGCACGTTCGAGAGCGTCGCCCTATTCCAGATCTCGCCAGTTGGGTCCGACGCCCATTTCCACCTGCAGCGGCACGGCTAGCTCGTGGACTTTTTCCATGTGCTCGCGGACCAGCAGCCTCATCCACTCAATTTCTTGCTCGGGTACCTCAAAGACGAGTTCGTCGTGGACCTGCAGCGTCATTCTCGAACTCAGGCCCCGCTCGCGGATGGCCGCGTCGATCCGGATCATGGCGATCTTGATCAAATCCGCTGCCGTTCCCTGCAGCGGCGTGTTGACGGCGGTCCGCTCGGCGAAGCCGCGCTGGTTGGGGTTCTTGCTGTTGATGTCGGGAATCGGCCGCACGCGTCCGAAGAGTGTTTTTACTTTCATGTCCCGGCGCGCTTCGTCGAGAGTCTTGTCGATGAACTTTCTTACTCCAGCGTACTTCTCGAAATAGTTGGAGATGAATTGTTTGGCTTCGCTGGTTGGAATGCCGAGTTGCTGCGAGAGACCAAACGGCGAGAGTCCATAGACGATGCCGAAATTCACCACCTTGGCTTGGCGGCGATGGTCGGCCGTGACCATGAGGGGTGGAACGCCGAAGACCTGAGACGCAGTGAGGGTGTGAATGTCATCCCCGCGGCGATACGCGTCGACCAGCAAAGGATCGCCGGAGAAGTGCGCCAGCAGGCGCAATTCGATCTGGGAGTAATCGGCGGTGAGCAGCACATGGCCGGGCTCAGCTATAAATGCTGCGCGGATCCCGCGTCCGAGCTCGGTGCGAATGGGAATATTCTGCAGGTTGGGATTCGCGGACGACAGACGGCCTGTGGCAGTCCCCGTTTGTCCGAAGGTTGTGTGCAAGCGTCCGCTGGCCGGACTGATCAGCGCCGGCAAGGCATCGACGTAGGTGGATTTCAGCTTCGTAAGCTGCCGGTAATCCAGCACCATCCGCGCGATGGGATGATTTTCCGCCAGTTCCTCGAGAACGTCGACCGCCGTCGAGATCATGCGGCCTTTGCCGTATTTCACCGGCTTGGGCAGATTCAAGCGGTTGAACAGGACGTCGCCAAGCTGCTTCGGCGATCCGACGTTGAATTCCATGCCGGCGGCTTCGTGAATCTCTTTCTCTTTGAAAACAATTTCGCGCTCGAGCTCCGACGACATCTTCGAAAGCGCGCCGGTGTCAATCTTCACCCCGGCGTGCTCCATGCGTGCGAGCACCGGAACCAGCGGCAGATCGATTTCCTCATAGAGTTTGGTAAGGCCCGCCTGCTCGACTTCGGCGCGCAGGGCCGCGGTCAGCCTTCCTGTGATATCGGCGGACTCGGCGAGTTGGCCTGCCAGCTTCAGGTTGAAGCGGCGGAGCGCCACGTCGGCAAGGCGGTGCGAAGGATACGTCGGATCGAGCAGGTAGGAGTACAGCATCGAATCGTGGCTAATACCCGTCACCGTAATATGCAGGGGACCGAGCGCGTGAATGGCCGCCTTGTAGTCGTGAATAGCCTTCGGCGCTTGATCGTTGGCAAGGGCGGAAAGAAGTCCTGCGGAAATGTCTTCCGAACGCAGGTTCACCACAACCGCCGATCCGGGTGATGCTGAAATCGCCACGCGGTGAGTTACCGATTCAACCGCAGGAGCGGTCATCACTGCGCCCATCAGCGAGAGCTGGGCGTCCTGGGATTCCGCTGCCTCTTCTTCATCCGATGCCTGCTCCGGCCTCTCTTCGTGTTCGACCGCAACCGCGAGGACGCCTCCGGCAGGAACGGCACGAAGCACCTTTTCAACATCTGCTGCTGACTTGGCCTCAACGTAGTGGGCGTCACTCACTTCGACCACCGGCAGCAATTCCTTGAGCAGCGAGGTGAATTCTAGCTCGGTGAAAAGCGCTCGCAGCGCGTCCACGTCCGGTTCGCCAGCCCGCATGGACCCCACATCGAGTTCGACCGGCACATTGGTATCGATCGTGGCCATGGTTTTGCTGAACAGGACGGTGTCGCGATTGTTGAGCAACGATTCGCGATAGGTCTTGCGCTCGACCTCAGCCGCGCGGTCCAGCGCCTGCTCGACTGTGCCAAAGCGCTTGATAAGTTCTACCGATCCCTTGTCGCCGATCCCCGGCGCGCCGGGAATGTTGTCGATCGAGTCGCCGCGCAGAGCCATGACATCAATGACGCGCTCCGGCGGCACACCCAGAATTTCTTCTACTTTCGCCGCATCGCAGATGAGGTTGTCCTTCGGCGGGTTCAGGATGTGCACCTTGTCATTGACAAGCTGCATCATGTCCTTGTCGCTCGACACGATGTAGACGGTATGCGACGCTTCAGCGGCCTTCCGCGCCAAGGTACCGATCACGTCATCGGCTTCGAAGCGGGTCACGCCGATCATCGGAATCCGGTATGCCTCGAGCGCTCGCCGGATATATGGCACCTGCTGCGCGAGGTCTTCTGGCATGGCTTTGCGGTTGGCCTTGTACCCCTTGTATTCGATCTCGGTGAAAGTCTGCGTCTTGATATCGAATTTGCGGACGGTCGTGACGGCCTCGGCTTGCTCGTCACGGAACGTGGGTCCAGCCACATCGAAGACAGCGGCCAGATACTCAGGCGAGAAATCGTCGCGCAGCTTGCGCAGCATATTTACGAACACGAGAATGGCTGCGGTGGGCAAACCCGACTTGGTCGACATGGGCCGCTGCCGCGCCATCGCGTGATAGGCGCGGAAAATGAACGACATCGTGTCGATGAGGTAAATGCGGCCATGCGAGCCGTCACTGGACGGATCGGGGCAGCCCTTCGAACCGCTGGCACCAGATGGATGGGCAGGCGGCACTTTCTCCGGGCGAGGAGCCGCTTCGGACGGGGCATTCGACGATTTTTTCTTCGGGGGCACCCCGCCTAGTTTAGCGCATCAAAGCCGCTAGAAATCGATGCGGAAGTCCGCCTGCACGACTTTCTTCTTTTTCGACTCGTTGAGGAAAACCATGTGATAGGTGACAGCTTTGTTCAACGTGGGAGGCAAGCTCGCGTTCACTTCCGAGCTGTGAGTCGCGTCGGCGGAAAACAGCGCCTCGCTGGGCTTGCCGTTCAGGAAGTTGGAGAATTCCTGGTCGCTCAAAACGTGAAACTCAACGTCTGCATCGGTGTCGCTAGTAGGCTTTCCGCTGGCCTGAAGAAACGAGCGGAAGGTTCCGCGCAATTGAGGCGTGGAAGCATGCGGCGGAACATCAAACGGTAAATCCACAATTACCGACACGTGGAACTTCTCATTCAAAATCGGAATGCTGGTGCCGACAACCGATCCACCAACGTGGTCCGAAGCAGTTGGTTTATAGGCAGCAGCACGAACTTTCTCTACGGCAACCGGGCCCTGCTTGCTCATGTAGGTCGCAAGAGGTCCGGCAAGGGTGACCGGTTGATTCGCGTCCTGGGGTTCAGAATAGGTTGTTTCCGCCTGCCGCGCGTCTTCGGCGATGGGTGCGGACTGTATGTTAAAGGAATCCGCTGTGTGACGAATGTGCATCCACCCGAAGCACGCTAGTGCGACAAAAACAAGGCTGGTGACCATCAAACCGACAATAGTCCGCATGACTCCCCCGAAAAGAGAATGTTAGTGGGATATGCGCGCAGTGTCAGTGATCGTCGGTTTCTTGACGGTTACTTCGGTTTGCCGTATTCCGTATTGAAATGCAGCTTGATTTCGCCGCAGGTGCCCTGCTCCGGTGAATACACCACGCAAGTGTCGAATGGGCGGGAATAGACGTGCAGGCTGACGGCACGCTGATTGAACTCGCGAGGATTGATGACCACGGTATTGAGCGGCTCCAAGCGGCTATGCCCAGCCGCCAGATCCTGATCAACGAGGTGGAAGTTTTCTACCTGTAGCCGGCCAAGCGGGACTGCCATCCAGCAGTTTTGATCGCGATGATTATGAACGGAACTCGCCTGACCGACCTCCCAGCAGATGGCCATGAACTCGTAAAGTGGAGTGCGATCAATCAGATTGCGTGTGTAGTGCTGACGATCCCAGGTTAGATAAGGTGCGAGGGATTCCGCATCGACCGGCATCTGCGTGAGGAACCGGCGTAGAGGCTCGGTGGGGATGAATGCGGATTCCGGCAGCGTGCGCAACTCGTCGACGAGTTTTTGAATGGGAACCGTTTTGGTGGAGGTAATCATCGCTACACTGGGGTTAGAGTATAGCGTAACTTATCTGGCTGCCTTTGCGGTTAAGGCTCTCTTCCAGCACTCATAATTTCTTTGCTTTGGGCCTGCGCTACCGCGGGATATGCAGCTGCGCGCCGCCTGCGCAGATCGCTCGGCAACTCCGACTTCTGCAGCCACAGCCCTATGGCAGTCGCGGCCGCCCACGTTACCGAAACCAGACCCAGTTGGGCCAAGTCAGCGATACGGCTTCCGTGTCCC
>QIAL01000400.1:0-343 GCA_003225535.1 Acidobacteriota bacterium
CACCCAAAACATCCGGGACGCTCCTTTGCACCGGGTCATCCATCAGGCCCGTGGCGAACATTGCGCGCAGAATGCGATGCACGTGATCGTCCACCTCGGCCTGGGGTACTGTGCCGGCTTCCACAGCCTTCTTCAGATCGTCTCCATAGAAAAGCCATCCCGGTTGCTCGTGATCCATGCCTGCTGCGGAAGCCTTGGCTATGCTGTGGGCCCCTCCCCAATCGGTGAGAACGAATCCCTTAAACTTCCAGTCCTGCTTCAAAAGATCAGTGAGCAGATACTTGTTTTCGCAGGCATAGTCGCCGTGCAAGCGGTTGTACGAACACATCACACCCGCGACATC
>QIAL01000400.1:468-33666 GCA_003225535.1 Acidobacteriota bacterium
ACCGGGTCCTCCCCCATGTACTCAAACGTGCGGCCATTACGCGGCTCGCGGGTGAGGTTCACGCCTCCGCCCAGCGACATGTTGTAGCCCTGTGCGCGCAGTTCACGGCCGATCAGCGCCCCGTATTCGAATCCGCTCTGCAAATCCCAACTCGCAGCGCCCGCCACACAAGAGGGAAGCGCTGTCGAGTAGCGCCCATTCTCGCCGCTCATACGCACGCCATAGGCTGAGTCCGACATCTGGATCGCCGGAATCTCCAGCCGCGGAATCTCCACAACGTATCCCGCGCCACCATTCGAATGAACGGCCAGCGGGCTCATGGGGCTCAGCCCCACCATCCCGGTCCCATGCAGCATCGTGATCTTCTCGTCGATCGTCATCTCTTTGACGACCATCGACGCGCGCTCGTCAGGGGACAAACCAGAGTTCATCCTGCGAAGCGACTTGCCGTCGGACTGGGCGGACGCGATAGAAATGAGTGAGGGGATGAGGAGCAGAGAACAGAAAAGCGCAAGGCACAACTTCTGGGACGGCCTTTGCAGGGGCATCAACTTACCTCCAGACTGTACAAAATCGATATTGTAGCAGGTTCCGCGAGCCTTCCCCGAAAAAGATGATATGCCTTCAAAATACGACGTTCGCAAGCCCATGGCGAGAAGCTTTACACTTAATTTGTGAAGATTGCCCTCGGACAGATCAATCCGACAGTCGGGGATTTCTCCGGCAACGCCGCCAAGATCATCGACTTCGCCCAACGAGCCAAGTCAGCCGGCGCGGGCTTGATCCTGTTTCCCGAATTATCCGTTTGTGGATATCCCCCGCGCGACTTGGTCGAGCGCCCTTCGTTCGTCGCACGCAATCGTGAGTCGGCGGAGCGCATAGCCGCGGCCACAACGGGTATTGCTGTCATCTGCGGCTTGGTAACACCCGCTGATTCTGACACTGGCAAGTCCGCGATGAATTCTGCTGCCCTGTTGATGGATGGCAAGCTCGCGTTCCTACAGTCGAAAATGCTCCTGCCCACCTATGACGTTTTCGACGAAATGCGCAACTTCGCCCCCGCGAAGAGCCAGCAACTCTTCCCCTTCTGCGGCAACCGAATGGCGCTCACCATCTGCGAGGATGCCTGGAACGACAAGCAATTCTGGGCCAAGCGCCTCTACACCGTTGATCCGGTGGAATCGCTTGTTCGCGAGGGTGGAAATTTTGTCCTCAATATCTCCGCCTCGCCTTTCTGGATCGGCAAACGCGAATTCCGCCGCGACATGCTGGCCAGCATCGCCCGCCAGCACAAAGTTCCCGTCGCGCTCGTGAATCAGGTCGGCGGCAACGACAGCCTGGTGTTTGACGGCTCAAGCCTGGTGCTCAATCGCGAAGGCAAGATCATCGCGCAGGGACGTTCGTTTGAAGAAGACCTGATCTACTTCGATTCCCGGGATCTCACCGGCGAGATGCACGAACAGATCCAAGGTGATGAAGCCAGCGCCTATTCCGCCCTGGTGCTGGGCACACGCGACTACATCCGAAAATGCGGATTCCAGAAAGCCATCATCGCCCTCAGCGGCGGCATCGATTCCGCGCTGACGGCTGTGATCGCCGCCGATGCCGTCGGTCCGGAGAACGTCATCGGCGTCGGCATGCCCGGCCCTTACTCGTCTCAGGGTTCCATCGACGACGCCCGCACCCTGGCAAAAAATCTCGGCATCCGCTTCGAACTCCTTTCAATCAATCCCGCATACGAGGCTTACCGTCAGACCTTACGGGATGTATTCGCAGGACTCAAAGAAGACGTCACAGAAGAGAACATACAGTCCCGCGCTCGAGGCATGTTGCTGATGGCGCTCTCGAACAAGTTTGGTGCCATTGTCCTCTCTACCGGAAATAAGAGCGAGCTCGGCGTAGGCTACTGCACGCTGTACGGAGACATGGTCGGGGGCTTGGCCGTCATCTCCGATGTCCCGAAAACTCTGGTCTACGGTTTAGCTGAATACGTGAATTCACGCCGTCCCGTAATTCCGCGAGCCTCGATCGAAAAGCCTCCCTCGGCAGAGTTGCGGCCCGATCAGAAAGATAGCGACTCGCTGCCTCCCTACGAAGTTCTCGATGCCGTTCTGGAAGATTATGTGGAAGACTCGCACTCCGCCGAGCGCATTGCCGACGATCGCGGCATCGACATTGCGACCGTCCGCCGCGTGATCCGGATGGTCGACCGCGCCGAGTACAAGCGCCAGCAGGCCGCCCCAGGTCTCAAGATTTCTCCGAAGGCTTTTGGTTACGGGCGCCGTTTTCCCATCGCCGCAAAGTCGGAAATATGATCTACGAATCTGAAGTATTCTAGTGAGTTGAGACCGAGTTTCCGCAAGATCCATGCATTTCTATTCTGAAAGGAACCCATGCGCGTTCTGCTGAAGACAATTTCTGTTTTCCTTCTGCTCGCCGGCACCCTCGTTCTTGGCCAGGCTTCGGAGAAAACTAAACCCGCCGCCAAGCCTGCCGAGAAACTCGGTACCCACGCCACCGCCAATCTTCCCTCAGAAGCAACCGTCGAGTCGTTCCTCCACGAGCAGTTCGGCTATCAAGCCGACATGAGCTGGAAGATCTCCAGCATCAAGCCTTCGACGATTGAAGGACTGGCCGAGGTCACCGTCGTGCTTGCCAGCCAGCAGGGTCAGCAGTTGTCGCGCTTCTACGTCTCGCCCGATGGCCAGCACGCCCTGATTGGCGACATCATTCCTTTCGGCGCAAAGCCATTCGATCCTGCGAAGAACGCTCTCGAGAAGGGAATCACCGGCCCATCTCGCGGTCCCAAAGACGCAGCAGTGACTATCGTGGAGTTCGGAGATCTGCAGTGTCCCGCATGCAAGGCCGCACAGCCCACCATCGAGGCGCTCGTCGCCGCCGAGCCGCAGGCTCGATTCGTCTTTCAGAGCTTCCCCCTCGAGATGCATAACTGGGCGGCCAAGGGCGCCGCATACGCCGATTGCGTGGGCCGTGCCTCCAACGACGCTTTCTGGAAATTTGTCTCCAAGACGTACGAGACGCAGGCGGAGATTACCGCCGCGAACGCCGACGAAAAACTCACCGCGCTCGCCGATGGCGCCGGCGTCAAGGGCTCCGAGATTGTTGCTTGCACCACCCAGCCGGAAACGAAGGCGCGCATCGATGCCTCCATCGCTCTTGGCAAAAAAGTCGACGTGAGCGGCACTCCGACGCTCTTCATCAATGGTCGCAAGATCGGCAGCTTCGATAACCGCCTGTCAGACGTTTACAAGAGCCTGGTGGATTTCGCCGCAAAAGAAGCGAAGTAGAACTGGCGATGGCGCTTGCCGTCCGGCAGATCACGAATCTTGAGTTGAACTGGAAGCCCGACGGCTGACGCCCGACGCCGGTTTTACTATCGCTCGCTCACCCAGATCTCATTCGTGGTGCGGTCGAAGTTGGAAATCACGTGGGGCGTGATGGCGATCATCAACTCGTCGTAGTCTATCTGCCGGGTGTTGCTCACCATCGCCATGTTGAGCCCCGGAACAAAGCCTAGTCCGGGGAGCCCACTCATCGACCGCATATCGCTGTTGGAAATCTCGCCGGCCACGAATGCTGGCTCGCCATCCTTCAGGTTGATGCTCGCTTTGTACTCGCGATTCGAGATCACCGGCACGCCATTGTCGGATTGCCCGGTGAGCGAGCGCACCTGCAATTCAAGCTGCAGGCTGACAGTACCATCAGCGTGAACGGTAGGCTTAGCCTTCAGGTTCAGTCCAAGATCCTCATAGCTGACCGACGGAATCGGCGGAATATAAGTCTGATTCCCCAGCACCTGGGAAATCTGCGGTGAATTGAAAATGGGCGCATAGCTGGCATTCAGAATCGGATACCGTTGTCCCAGATGGAAGCTTGCGTCAGCTCCCTGGCCGGCGCGCATCGATACATCGTCAAGAGTTCGCACCCACGATTCGTTAAGCGACAGTTGTGCCGATAACTGGTCGAGGCTCAGCCCCATAAACGTGAGCCCACCGCCGAATGTCGCCAGCGGCTGGCTGAAGATTGAACTCTGTTGCCCGGTGAGCTGCGAGAGCAAGCCGGCGAGCGACGTGCTGCCCGCCTGGTTGATTCCACCCGAGGCAATAAGCTGATTAATCAGATCCTGTATGTTTTGTCCGCCTAACCCCGCCAGTGCCGCAGCCGGGATGTTGAACATGTTGAACGTATTCGGAATGTGCACGCCCATATTGCGCGTCAGCATGTGACTGATCTGGTAGACGCGGACATCGATCATCACTTGCGGCTTGGGATTGCCGAGTTGGTCCAACAACCGGGCGCAGGCCTCGACCGCCCGCTGTGGTCCCCGTACTTCTACGGTGTCGGCAGTTTGCCCCGAACTCAGGTTCCGCAGATCGAAAATCTGCCGCATTGTATTCACGATGTCGGTCGCTTCCTGCGGCGTCGAATGCGGCGGCAGAATGAATCTCCGCAGCGACATGCGGTCGTATTGTCTGTGATTCTCAGCGTTGTCGGCAAGGATCAGCATCTGATGAGGCTCGAGAGCCGCCCACATCGTTTTGCTCACCTTGCATGCCAGGCGCAGCGCACTGAAGAAATCGACATTATCCACATTGAAGCGCACCTGACGGAGTTGCACCGAATCGTCAAACTGCAGCGTGATTTTGTACGCCGACCCCAGTTCGCTGAACAAAGACTTCACATCGCCTGCGAAATGGAATGTGGCTACATCGTTGGTCGGCTCGAGATGGATCTCCTCCGACTCTCCCCAGCGCCCAGCAACCTTCGGCTGGAGGATCGGTGAAAACTGCCGTGTAGCCTCGCCCAACCGTTCCTGGGCAAACTGATTATCCGGATCCAGACTGAGCGCCGCGCGGAATTCAGTGGCAGCCCGTATTCGCGCATCCTCCAGCAGCAGAGCATTCCCATGCTGAATGTGGTCGAATACCAGCTTCGATCGAAGCACTTCGCGCGCGGTCAGATACTCCCGATTTTGCGGGACCAGCCGCGACGCTTCTTCGAACTGCGCCAAGGCCTCCTCAAACCGCTGACTCTTGTGCAGCTTGGCGCCTCGTTTGAAAGCTTCCTGTGCGTCCTTGCGATCTTTCTTGGTCGTGATGCAACTGACCGCACCGGGAACTCCGTTGCTGCAGGTCATGGGAGCGGCCAGCGAAGGTTCATCCGCCAACGCGAACGACGCACCAATCAGTGCGGCCAGTAGCCCGGCCCCCAAGATGGACAACTTAATAGACATTGTTTCTGATTTTATCGTGCTTCCGCTCTTGCTGATCAGTGGCCGGTAGTCCGTAGTACCTTTGGTCACATCCCAAGAACGCGAGAGCCCCCTGGTCTTGCATGATCAGGAATGTCTCGATGGCAAGAGATCCCGAGGGTGCCCCATCCTTGTCGCGTTTTGTTCGACATGGTGGGGATTTTGACTTTCTTAGAAGACAAGAATCCGCGAACCAGGAGCACGAACCTACGTCAACATCAAGCGCTCGATCGTCTGCGCCTTGCCAGTCGTCTCGTCACACTCGATAACCACAGCACACAACCGCACATCCCCCGTCGCCGGCTCAAACCGTACCGGCATTCCATTCAGGAACTTGCCCACGACGAGTTCCTTCTTAACCCCGATCACCCCATCGTAAGGCCCGCTCATTCCCACATCGGTGATGTACGCCGTTCCATTTGGCAGCACCCGTTCATCCGCCGTGGGCACATGGGTATGCGTGCCCAACACCGCGGTAACTCTCCCATCCAGATACCAGCCCAACGAAATCTTTTCCGACGTGGCTTCCGCGTGCATGTCGACGAGAATCACCTTGGCCTTGATCTTCTGCAAAAGTTGATCCGCAACGCGAAACGGATCATCGTTCGACGCCATGAACACGCGCCCCTGAAGATTGATCACCGCATAGGGCACTTTCCCTTTCATGCCTTCGTACAGGCCCGACCCCGGCATGTCCGCCGGATAGTTGGCCGGACGCAACACGCGCCGCGCCGGTCCGTGCCCATTCCCCTCGACCATGTGGAAGTAGTCGACGATCTCGCGTTTGTCCCAGACGTGATTCCCGGTGGTGATGACGTCAATGTTCAGTTCGAACAATTCCTCAGCAAGCGCCGGGGTAATGCCGAAGCCAGCCGCCGAGTTCTCCCCGTTCGCGACAATCAGATTGATGCCTCGCTCGCGCACGATCTGCGGCAACCGGTCCTTTACAATCGTCCGTCCCGGCCGCCCAAAAATGTCCCCAATAAAAAGAATGCGCATAAGATGCCTGAAAATTCGATAGTAACAGAGAATGTGGGGACAGCCGCCATCGGCTGTCCGTCGAGCAAAGCTCGACAAGGTTTCCTCGACGGCGACACGAAACTTATAATGGGTGGCCTTGAAAGGGTGCGGCTTTAGCCGCGCCGCCCACAGTCAGAAATAATGCGGGCTTCAGCCCCTGAGGGAATTACTCCGGCAACTTCGGCAAATCCGCCCGTGCCAACACCGATCCCCAGGCATCGATGACGTACACGTCAGTCCACTGCGTCCCAGGTTTTCGCCTGGCCATAATCTCCGCCTGCGGGAACACGACGGTGGTTCGAGGAGAAGTACATCCGGTCAGCTGCCGGACTTCATACCCGCGATCGTCCGCATCTGAGAGTTCTCCGATTCGCATCATCTCTTTCCGCCCTGGATCGGCGCGCAACACCACTTCCACCGCCCCTACCAGGTTCTGGCAGCGCATCGGTACCTGGATCTCCCACTCCTTGGAGCCATGCTTCTTTACCAACGGTGAATCGGCAAACACGATCACTGGCGGATTTCCTCCCGGCGATGCATACCACTCCCGCCATCGGTGCTCAAATTCGATGCTGGCCTTCGTGTAGGCGCCGCCCAACTCATGATCTCGTTCCTCCCAGCATGGATGCATCGCATACAACGATGCAGTCTTAAGCCCACTGCTGCGCGCGTGCAACAGATGGTGCAGCGCGGGCACGAAGTCTGGATGGTACCCGGCTCGCGCCATCAGCATCAGCCCTTCGCGGTCGGCCTCCAGTTCCATCTGCCGGCAAAATCGTCCCAGGTCTGCGGAAGCCTTTTCCGAACTGCTCCAGTTCGCCTGCGGCACGCCGGGATCACCCAGCACAATATTCTGGCTGCCGCTTGTCTCAAGGACCTTCTCATACAAGTATCGCCGCGCCCAATCGCGACGCACGATATGCGCGATCTCGTGGGATAGGATCGCAGCCCAGAGTCCGGCGCTCGGTCCCGCCATTTTCGCCAGCCCACTCTCCACGTAGACGGTTCCATCGGGCGACGAATAGGCGTTGAGTTGATCGTTCTCCACGATTTGCAACCGCCATCGGACCTTGCTGCTGGAAGCAGGTGGCACCTCCGGCAACAACCGTTCGAACGCCAGTCCCCCCGTGGCGTAGTGCCCCGCAGCCGCGACGCTCTGCGCCATCAGTTCAGGCCGCAACCGCGACGCGGTTTCCATGTCGAGTTTGAATTGGGAGGAAACTTCAGGGACATTGGCGATCTGCCCCATCCCCGGAAGGGTCCAAAGCAAACAAACACAGATTGCAAGATGAACCCACGATCGCTTGGTTCCAGTGGCTGTCACACCGTACCCCGTCGGAGAACCATCTCCTGAGTCGGATTATGCTCCTTCTGGAAGGGCTGGAGTAAGAAAAGTGCAGGACGCTCCCATTCGGGAGTCATCCAGGAAAGATTGCGACTCTAATTCGAGGGTGAGGCGAGTTCGGCGCTCCGTAAGAAATCAAAATTCCCCGCAGGATTCAGCCGCAGGTTTCTGACCCGGTTCGTATGCACCATGACATTGTCGAGATACCACAAATTAATGTATGGCAGATCCTCAGCCAAAATGCTCTGCACCTCGGCATACAGCGGCTTGCGCGCCTTCGGATCGACCTCGCGCCGCGCCTTGTCGATCAGCGTATCGACCTTGGGGTTGGAATAGTAGTTGCGGTTGGCCCCGTTCGGCGGAAACTTCGAAGAGTGAAACGCATACTCAAAGATGTCCGGATCTTCATTCCCACCGATCCAGCGCAGGCCATACATTTGAAACGCGCCATGCTGCACGTCGGAAAAGAACGTCGCGAACTCAAAACTGCGGATATCGAGCGCAATCCCGACGTCGCGCAGCTGTTGCTGCATTACCGCTACCATCAAGCGTGTATTCGCATCCGTCGACGTTTTCATCGTGATGTGGAAGCGCACGCCATTCACTGCCGGATATCCCGCCGCATCAAGGATCCGTTTCGCCTTCTCCAAATCATGCTCGTATGCCGGCACGTCTCCGTTGTAAGCCCAGCTCTGCGCTGGCAAGATGCTACGCGCAGGTTGGGCCAGACCTCGCCACAAGTACTCGATCATTGGCCGCCGGTCGAGCGCATAAGCAATCGCCTGCCGCACACGGACATCTTTTAGAATCGGGTCGCGCAGGTTGAACCCCAGATACGCCAGCCGCGTTCCTCCGCCGTGTTCCACACCAAGGTTGGAGTTCTGCTGGAGCGTGACCACGGTATCGGGTGTGAGCGAGTTGATGGCAATGTCTCCGCTCCCCTTCCGCAACTCTAGCGCTTCGGTCGTCTCGTCCGGCACAACCGCAAAGCGCACCCGCGCCAGCTTCGGCGGACCGCCCCAGTACTCATCGTTCCGTTCAATGGTGACTTCACGATCAGTCTCGGCGCTGACAAATTTGAACGGCCCGGACCCGATTGGATGCTGCGTCATCTCTTCGCCGCTCCCGTAAGGCACAATTCCCATCGCACCGTCGGAGAGATTCCACAGCAGCGTCGCGTCGGGTTCTTTCATCTTGAAGATGACGGTGTTCTCGTCCGGCGCGTCGATTCGATCGACATATTTGTAAACGGCGGCTTTGGTGCTGCGGATCTTGCCCTGTAGCAGCGAATCGAAGGTCCACTTCACGTCCCCCGAAGTCAGCGCACGCCCGTCGTGACGTCGCCTTTGATCAGGAGATCGTCAAAGATCAGATTGTCGATGTTTTCCGATTGTCCATCGATCCCGACGCGCGGATCCAGATTCGTCGGACTCGACTCAGTCAGCATGACTAAAGTGTCCGCATCACGCTTGGAAGAGCAGGAAAGCGCAGGGAAGAGGAGGCAACAGAACACAACCACGAGAAGCCATCGGACCTTAGACCTCCGACCTCGGCCCCCGAGGTCGGAGGTCTGAAGGCTGAGGTCAGCGGTTTCACGCATACGAAATCTTCCCCAACACGGCCCCTCGTTTCGCCCCCGTCGCCGAAGGGACATTGGAAGCCCGCTGATTCCAGGTCTCGTACGCCAGCACCGCAAACGCGACCGCTTCCTTCGCCTCAGAAGGCAGTCCGAACTCATCCGAGAACCGCACCACAATTCCCAGAGGCGCCAGCAGTTCCGCCAGCATCCCGACCAGAGTGGCATTCCGCGCCCCCCCTCCAGAAAGAATGATCTCTCGAAAACCCACGCTCTTGAGGGCGCCCCACCCTTGTCGCGTCTTCTGGGACAGGGTGGGGTCTTTGACCTTGGAATTGACTTTGGAGTTGCGAGTAGTGACGTACCGCTGCACCGCCTCCGCAATCGACCGCGCAGTCAAAGCCGTAGCCGTGGCAACCACATCCTGCTTGCGCCCTCCGCGACACGACCGCAGAAATTCCGCCACAAACTCACGCCCAAACTCCTCCCGCCCCGCAGTCTTCGGAGGCTTCGCTCGAAAAAATGCTCCGCTCAAAAGTCGCGCGAGGACAGGTTGAATCACCTCACCCGAAGCCGCAAGCTTCCCGTCCCGATCGAACGCCTTCCCGAACAGTTCCTGCGTGACCGCATCGATCACCATGTTCCCCGGCCCGGTATCAAACGCGACAACCTCTTCGGTACGCGCGCCCGCTGGAATGGCCGTCAGGTTCGCGATCCCTCCAATGTTCTGCACAATCCGCCCAATCCGCGCTTCGCGAAACCACAGATAATCAAGATAAGGAACCAGCGGCGCACCCTTGCCCCCCGCAGCCATATCGGCAGGACGAAAATCTGACACCACTGGCACCCCTACCCGCGCCGCAATCACTGCCCCCTCGCCGGTTTGCCAGGTAGTGCAAATCTTGCGCCCCAGAAAACTCTGCCCCTCCCCTTGATGATAAAGAGTCTGCCCATGACAACCGACCAGATCCACTTTTACTCGATAGCGACGCTGCGTGGCCAACACGGCGTCGGCATACAGTTCGCCCAATAGAAAGTTGAGCCGAGCGAGCTCCGCAACCCGCGCCTGTTCGGCGTTCATGGCTGCGAGTATGCCAGCGCGAACCTTCGCCGCATACGGAAAGTGCATGTGGCCAAGAAGCCCGATCGTGTGGCCACGGGCGCGCCGCCCGTGCGCTTTAGATTCGGCGATCTGGATCAGCGCCACATCGATTCCGTCCGCCGACGTTCCGCTCATCACCCCGGCGATGATCATCCCGCTCTTGCTCATCCGCGCTGCCGCCGATCTTCACGCCGGCTCAATGGACCTAGCCGCACCTGTTCACCTAATTCCCACAGATTGCGCGTCAACCTCTCGACAACGGTTGCCGTCGGAGCCTTCCCAATCGCCAGACTTCTCCCACATTTCTTCTTGAACGCAGCCACCCGCCGCAAAGATTCCACCACACGCTTCGCGAATTTCTTGTCGCGTTCCGTGGCTCTGACCAAAGCTTCATAAGCCTCGACGACGCGATCTTCCCGATGACAAACGAGGCACAGATCTCCGCGCGCCCGCACGAACTCGACCGCCGCCTCTCCCACCGAGGCTGCCGACAAAACTCCGCCCATCTCCAGATCGTCCGACACCACGAGTCCGCGGTATCCGATCTTCTTCTTCAGGATGTCCGTGATCCAGATCTTTGAAAGCGAGGCAGGCGTCTTCGTCTTTGTTACCTGCGGATACGCCGCGTGCGAAACCATCACAAAAGGAAGTTGCCGCCGCAGGGCGCGGTAGGGAACCAGATCCTCAGCCCAGAGGTCCTTGAGCGATTTCTCGATCACCGGCAGCTCATGATGACTATCCAGCTTACCCTCGCCGAGCCCCGGAAAATGCTTCCCGCACCCAAGAACCTTTGCGTCCTTGAGCCCTGCCAGGAATTCCTGCGCATACGTCACGCTCGCGTGCGGATCAGCCGAAACCACTCGAGACCCCATGACTGGGCGCGACGTTTCAAATGCCAGATCGAGTACTGGAGCGAAATCGACATTGAATCCCAGCGCGCGGCAGTTCTCACCAATGATCTGTCCGTGCTTGCGAAACAGCTTGGGATCGTCGACCGCAAACACATCCGCCGCCGCCACAGTGCCGCCTTCGAGATCAACGCAACTAAACAACGGCGTCTCAACGCACTTCTGACACTCACGCAAAAGACGCCACGTTTGTTCCGGGTTCTTAATATTGCGTGCGAACAGGATTACGCCCGCGGGTTGCAGTCGCTCCAGCAGGGAAGCGAGCGGCTGCGTCATCTCCGTGCCGTCGAAGCCAACGATCAGCAACTGTCCAAGTTCGCGTACCAGAAGCCCCCCTGTGAACCTCTGTGTCCTCTGTGGTTAGATTTCTTTCTTCAACTCCGCCAGCAGATTCAGCGCCTCCAGCGGCGTCAGCCGGTTCAAATCCACGTCCCGCAACTTCTCCAGCACCGGCTGCGACAGCGGCGTAAAGATCGTCAACTGGGCCGCTGACGGCAAGGCCCCTGGCGATAGATGCGCGGTAGCCTGCTGCTCGGCGAACTCATGCTGCACCAAGACTTCCCGCGCGCGTTCGACCACTTCATTGGGCAGGCCCGCCAGCTTCGCGACTTCAATTCCATAACTGCGATCCGCCGCCCCCGGTTCGACCTTCCGCAGGAACACGATCCCGCCGCCCGTCTCTTTCACCGATACGTGATAATTCTTCACGCCCTCCAACTGCTCGGCCAGTTCGGTCAATTCGAAGTAATGCGTCGCGAACAAAGTCTTTGCACGCACACGCCCATGCAGATACTCCACCGCCGCCCAAGCGATCGCCAGCCCGTCGTAGGTCGAGGTGCCGCGTCCCACCTCATCGAGCAAAATTAAGGACCGCGCCGTAGCCGTATGCAAAATCGCCGCCGTCTCGGTCATCTCGACCATAAACGTCGAGCGCCCGCGCGCCAGGTTGTCGCTCGCTCCGATGCGCGTAAACACTCGATCCACCACACTCAGCTTCGCCGACCGCGCCGGCACAAATGATCCCATCTGCGCCAGAATCACAATCAGCGCCGTCTGCCGCAGATACGTTGACTTCCCTCCCATGTTGGGCCCGGTTAGCAGCAGGATGTTGTGAGTTGTATCGTTCAGGTAAAGATCATTCGGAACAAACCGCTCGCTGCCACCGGCCAATTCCTGCTGCTCAATCACCGGATGCCGGCCTTCGACAATCTCCACCTCGCCCGACGTCTCGACAAACCGCGGCCGGCAATAATTCCGCAGCGCCGCAACGTACGCCAGCGATCCAAGCACATCCACCTCGGCCAATGCCAGGGCAGTTTGCCGGATCCGCTTTGCCTCCGCGGCAATCGCGGTCCGCAAATCCGTGAACAGCCGCCGCTCGATCTCGACGATCTTCTCCTGCGCGTCGAGAATCTTGGCTTCATACTCCTTTAACTCAGGAGTGGTAAACCGCTCAGCCCCGACCAGTGTCTGCTTCCGGTCATAGTCCTGCGGCACGAGATGCAGATTCGATTTCGACACCTCGATGTAGTAGCCGAAAACAGAATTGAATTTCACCTTGAGCGACGAGATTCCCGTTCGCCCGCGCTCCCGCTGCTCGATCTGCGCCAGCACTGCCTTGCTGTTGCGCGAAAGCTCCCGCAGTTCATCCAGATCGCGATCGATTCCCGCGGCAATCACGCCTCCATCGGCAAAACTCAATGGCGGCTCCGGCACAATCGTCTTCTCAATACGCTCGCGAAGGTCGCTCAATTCATCAAGCGCCGCATGCAACGCTTGCAGCCGCGCAGACGTCAAACGCGCCACCGCTCCCTTGACCGCGGGAATCTTCCGCAACGACGCCGCCAGCGCCAGCACGTCCCGCGGATTCGCCGTCTCCAGCGTGACGCGGCTCAGCAGTCGCTCCAAATCCAGCACGCCATCTAAAGCCCGACGCAATTCCTCGCGCGCAATGATGTCCTTCACTCCCGCCTCGACCGCATCCAGCCGCGCATTGATCTCCACCAAATCCAGTGATGGCCGCAGCAACCACGCGCGCAGCAGTCGCTTGCCCATAGGTGTCACGGCCGCATCGATCGAGCGGAACAAAGTCACTCCGGCATCGGTCCCGGCAAACAGCGGCTCAATCAACTCCAGATTGCGCACCGTCACCGCATCGAGCACCAGGCAATTCTGTCGCTCATACCAGCCGATCCGGTCCACGTGATCGAGCGATCCCCGTTGCGTCGACCGCACGTAATAAAGGATGGCCCCCGCCGCGGCAGCCGCCGCAGTTCGTCCAGCCAGCCCAAAGCCTTCCAATGACAACACGCCAAAGTGATTCTCGAGCAGAGGCAGCGCATGATCCGGCGAAAAAATCCAATCCTCAAGCGGGGTCTCGGTGTAATTGGCCCCGGCTGGCCGCGGAGAAGATCCATGTGGGGACAGCCGCCCTCGGCTGTCCGGCCGAGCGAAGCTCGGCTGCTTACCCGCAGCCTGATCGAACAAGGGCGCCGCCGACCCAAACAGCAACTCCTTCGGACGCAACTGCTCCAATTCCTCTTGCACCCGCCGCATCGCTCCTTCCCCGGAAAACTCCGTAGCCCGAAACTCCCCGGTAGACAAATCCAACGCGGCAAATCCCACGCAATCCCGCACCTGCGCTAGCGCCGCCAGAAAGTTATTTTCCTCTGATCCCAGCGACGAATCTGCAGCAGTCCCCGGCGTGACAACCCGCGTGACCTCCCGGCGCACCAGTTTCTTCGCCAGTCGCGCATCCTCCATCTGCTCGCAGATCGCGACCTTGAATCCACGCCGGATCAATTTCCCGATATACCCCTCCGCCGCGTGGTACGGGACGCCGCACATCGGCACCGCGATTCCTTTTTCTTTATTGCGAGAGGTCAGCGTGATCTGCAGTTCTTTCGACGCCACGATGGCGTCATCAAAGAAGAGTTCGTAGAAGTCTCCAAGGCGGAAGAACAAAAGCGCGGTCGGATGTTCTTTTTTAACGGCAGCATACTGCCGCATCAGCGGAGTGGACGGCTCGGTCATCTAAGCGGGCTTCGGCGGATTATAACAAACACGGCGCATGGACTCTCTCTGTGATTTCGCATGCATGCCGTGGAAAATTCCGCAGCAATTCGCAGTTGACTCCGCTTCTCTCTAGGTGTTCTCCTTCTCCTTATCATCTATGGAACTTCGCAAGGACCCCATCACCCGCTCCTGGGTTATGACCGGCGACGATCCCGGCGATGCCGGATCCCGTCCCGATGCGCCGTGCCCTTTCTGCTCCGATTCCAGCCTGCACGTAATCGCGAAGACTCCCAATACGCCCGGCGCGTCCTGGTCCGCACGTTCCGTGGTCCACCCCAGACCGCTCTACCATATCGAAGGCGAGCCCGGACGCCGCGGCGACGGCCTCTATGACCGCATGCAATCCGTCGGAGCGCATGAAGTGCTCATCGAGAATCCGAATCACGATCGACATCTGTGGAAGGCCAGCGATGAGGACATCGCTCACTTCCTCCGTCTTGCCGCTGAACGCATCCTCGATCTCAAGCGCGATCCGCGCATCAAGTACGTCAGCCTGTTCAAGGACTACGGCCCCAACGCCGGACAGGAATTCAGCCATCCCACCTCGCAACTCACCGCAACCCTGTTCGTCCCGCGGCGCGTCCTCTACGAACTGCGCGCCGGACGAGAATATTTCGTTGGCAAAGAGCGCTGTGTGTTCTGCGACATCATCCAGCAGGAAGAGCGCCAGGCCCAGCGCGTGATTGAGGTTCGAGGCGACTACCTCGCTTTAGGTCCCTACGCCCCACGGGTTCCCTATGAAACCTGGATTCTCCCCCGCAATCACGATTCTTCCTTTGAGCGTACGGGCCTGAATAAGCCTGGCCTGCGAACGAATCTCGCCGCTCTCCTGCGCCGGACCTTGCAGCGTGTCCGCACCGTCACCGAAGATTTCCACCTCGTCCTGCACACTTCACCCAGCAGCCTGCATCCTTCAAAGAATCTGGGCTATTGGAAGACGATCGACGATGATTATCACTGGCACATTGAAATTCTGCCCGTGGTGCCCTCCAAGGCCAAGTCCTACAATTTTAAAGAAGTCTACTATTCCCCCGTCAGCTCCGAGACCGCGGTACGGCAGCTGCGCGAGGCAAAAATCGAAGGCTAAGTCATGTAGGGACAGCCGCCTCGGCTGTCCCCTGAGCGAGCAAAGCGAGCGATAGGGATGAGAAGCACCGGAGTTGAACTCCATGCCACCCAAAGTAACCAGCCTCATTCCGATGGCTCACGTCGCCGACGTACAACGCTCCGTCGACTTTTACCGGCTCCTCGGCATGGAAGTTCGCGGTAATCTGCGAAATCCCTCTGGAAAATTGCAATGGGTTCATCTCGGCCGTGATCACGCCGATGTGATGTTTACCCAGGCATCGGAACCCATCCTCGCGAGTCAGCAGGCGGTTCTGTTCTACCTTTACTCGCCTCAACTGGTCCCCTTGAGAGAGCACCTGTTATCCCACGGCGTGACGGTGTCGGAAGTCACTTATCCCAGCTACATGCCCAAAGGTGAGATTCGAGTAGAAGACCCCGACGGCTACGTCCTGTTGATTGGACAGTCAGGGTGATACTGCGTCCTGGTAGTTTGATCACCCGCAGTGCGCTGTCGTCACGTTACTTCTTCTCGCACGGAACCGCAGTTGTCATCTGGTGAGCCCAACTGACCGCCTCGTTAAACGCCCGGTTCACGAAGGGCAAAGACAGGTTGAGCTTCTTGGCGTGTCTGGCTACGACATCCCACTCTCCCGCCTCGCGCGATACCATCAGTTCGTAAATAGGCGACAGGGCGGTGGGCTTCCCGGTCTTCATTCCCAGCAACTCGGTTCTAGTTTCAGCATCGAATGCGAGGCCTTCGATCACTATGCCCATGGGGACTTCCAGGATTGCGTCCATCAGGGAGAACATCCCGATCAGGAATAGGTCGCATGAACCGTGATTTACCTTGGGCGCAATGAGTTCGCAGAAGTGTGCCCGCACTAATGACGCAAGTACTAAATCGGAGCATTTTTCCTGGCCCATAATCAGGGTGGTCGCCATCCGTATCCAGCGGACCAGTTCCCTCTCGCCCAGTAAAGTGATGCCGTGGCGAACGGAGTGCACCGTATTCGACACTCCCACTAACGGCGAGTTCAAGTAGCGCAGCAACCGGTAGCACAATGACGCATCCTGCTTGATCAGCGCTTCCACCGCGTCAAAATCTACTTCTGGCGCCGAGATCGCTTTCAGAAGCCGCAACTGGCTGGCTTGGTTCGCAGGAATGTGCCGGGCCCGCATGCGCTCGGGATGCCGGAAGAAGTATCCCTGAAACAACGTGAACCCGTCTTTTAACGCCGCAATAAACTGCAGTCGCGTCTCGACCTTCTGGGCGATCATAGTGCAGTTCGCCCCATGCTTCGCGACGAGGGCTGCGCAGTGCTGTTCTACGACTCTTCTGACGTCGATCTTCAAATAATTGGCAAGTGGGATCAGCTTCTCCCGTGCATCGCCCGGCACAAAGTTGTCGAGAGCGATTTCGTAGCCGTCCATTCTCAGTTGTTCGCAGGCTGCGACCACCCGTTCATCGACGGGCACGTTCTCCTGGATCTCGACCACCGCCTTTTCCGCAGGCAGCAGCTGAAAGAACCCTTTCAGCAACATGTCGTGCGAGCAATTGATGAATGCGCGGCGTCCATCGCACACCGCATCCAGTCCCATCACGTTCAATGTGTCGATGATGCTGCGGGTGCCTCCTTCCAAATCGGCGTTGAATCGATCTTCCTGGGGGCTTTCGCGGAACAGTAGTTCGTACCCCAGCACCTTTTCGTCTTTGCTCAGAATCGGCTGCCGCGCCAGGCAGGAGCTTGGTTTCTCGGAGGAAGCGGTTTTGACGGCGGTATTCATGGTCTCTGTTTCCATCGGCAGGTACGGCAGAAATCTTAAATAGCGTACAATTCTCTCGCGCGCTACCTTCGGCGCGATCAGAACCCTCGCCAGCTTTCTTCCCCTGCTACAATCGTCTGCTTTCGGAACCTCACAATGAAAAGTCTTTTGGCTTCCGTCCTGCTTGTGTCCACCTGCCTCGCCCAGGGCGCTCCCTCGGCGAAACAAAAGGTTCTCTGGCAGAAACTGGAATCGAAGATCGAGCAGGTTGACCGGAACCTCGACGGCGTCATGGGAGTTGCCATCGAAGACCTGACTACGGGTGATCACTACTTCCTGCGCGAAGACGAGGTCTTTGCCCAGGCCAGCTCGATCAAGATCACGGTGCTTGCCAACCTCTATCTCCAAGCCCAGCAGGGCAAACTCAAGCTCACCGATCTCTACACCGTGCAATCTTCCGACCTGGTTCCCGACAGCGACATCATGAACGGCCTTACACCGGGCATCACGCGCGTCACGCTGCGCGATCTCGCCACCATGATGGTCGCGGTCAGCGACAACTCGGCCACCAACGTCCTCATCGATCGTGTCGGCATGCAGAACGTCAACGCCATGCTCGATTCACTCGGGCTGTCGCACACGCGCCTGCGCCGCAAAATGATGGACTTGGAAGCCGCCAAGCAGGGCCGCGAAAATATCTCTACCCCGCGCGAAATGATGACGCTGCTCGACGCCATCTATCACGGCAAGCTGCTGAACAAAGAGTCGACCGAGGACTTCTTCAAGATGCTCAGCACGAATAAGCAGTCGTTCATCCCGCGCGACCTCCCGCCTGACCTCAAGGTTGCCAACAAACCAGGCGAACTCGAAGCCGTGCGCAACGACTCCGGCATCGTCTTCGTCGCAGGCAGGCCATACGTGATCTGCGTGATGACAGGGTTCTTACGCAACGAACGCGAGGGCGAAGAAGCGATCACAAAAGTCTCGCTCGAAACCTGGCGCATGTTTGACCGCCTAAGCCGCGCGTCCGAATACGGACGCGTGGTTTCTCCCGGAAACGGCGCGCGCTGAGCCTTGTCATCCTGAACGCGCGGTTTCGCGCGCGCGTCGAATCCATGCGACCTGTCTCGAAACGCATACGCGCTCAGAGCGCCCAAGCCTGTTAACTCGTCCCCGCGGTCTTCCTCGCCACCAACTGCTGCCGCATGAAGATCAATGCCGCCTTGGCCTCCATCGGCTGCGAGAAGAAATATCCTTGTCCGTACTCGCATCCCAACTCGAGCAGTCGCTCCAGTTGACGCGCCGTCTCGATGCCTTCGGCGATCACCTTCAGGTTCATCTTGTGTGCCAGCAGGATGATCAACTCCACAATGTCCGAGGCGCTGCGGTCGGTCTGCATCTCCCGGATCAGTGACCGGTCGATCTTCAGCGCATCCACGGGAAACTGCCTCAGTCCAACCAGCGAAGTCGATCCTGTTCCGAAATTATCCAGCACTGTGCCGATCCCGAAATGTTTCAGATGTGACAGCACCGTTACCGTCAGCTTGGGATCGGCCGACGCGATCTTCTCCGTCATCTCCAGTTGCAGGCGTGAAGGATCGACGCCAGTCTGCTGCAGCGCATCCTGAATATCATTGGCCAGCCGCGCATCGGCAAACTGACGCGCGGAGACATTCACGGTCACGTGCATCGGTGATCCGGATCGGTCGTTGACCTCCCACTCGCGCAATTGCCGGCACGCCTGCACCATCAGCCAATGCCCGATCGATACCAGAATGCCGGTATCTTCGGCTGCGTCGATGAAGCAGTAGGGCGAGATCAATCCTTGCGTGGGATGTTCCCAGCGCAGCAGCGCCTCAAAGCTCATGATCCGGCGCGTGTCGAGTTGCAGTACTGGCTGATAGTGAATGCGGAACTGTCGCTCCATCAGCGCCGTGCGCAGGTCGGACTCCAGCTTCAACCGCCCGACGGCGCGCGTGTGCATGGCCTCGTCGAATACTTCACAACGCGAACCGCCCATCGCCTTCGCCCGGCGCATGGCCACATCGGCGTCTTTCAATACATCCTCGGGGCGCGTGTGCGCGGCCGTAGTGAGCGCAATGCCGACGCTGGCCGACGCGCGTACCTCGCGCGATTCGATGGTGAGAGGTGCAGCGACCGCTTTTTGCAGTCGGCGGGCGATGCGCAGTGCGTCGCTCGGATCGCCCACGTTTTCCAGCAGGATCGTGAATTCGTCGGCTCCCAGACGGAACAGCGACGCGTCGCTGCCTGCGGCGCGATCTCGCGCATTCGCATCATCCTGCCGTATTTCCACCGAAAGGCGGCGCGCAATCTCGGTCAAGATGTGATCGCCCGCTTTGGTTCCCATGGCTTCGTTGAAGACCTTGAAGTGATCCACATTGGCCAGCAGCAGGGCATAGCTTCGTCCCGTTTCGCGGCGCACCCGCGCGAAAGAAGTCTGCAAGCGGTCCATGAACATACGCCGGTTGGGTAATCCGGTCAGCAGATCGTGAAACAGGTTGTACTCCAGTTGCTGCTCGGCGCGCTTGCGCTCGGTGATGTCACGGTTCACGATCACCAGTTTGGCCACTTCGCCTTTGGCATCGCGAATCGTGCTGGCTACCGATTCCAGCACGCGCCAGCTTCCGTCTTTGTGCTTGATGCGGTACTCGAGCCGCTTGCCGACGCCGCTCTCGCGCGCTTCCCGCGCAGCTTCCAGAACTCTCATGCGATCGTCGGGATGAATCTGCTCGAACGACGAGGTCTCGCTCAACTCCGACGGAGAGTAGCCGAGCACTCGCTTGTAGGCGGGGCTGTTGTACAAGCGCCTTCCCTTGACGTCGACCAGGGCAATCATGTCGGCTGCGTTTTCGGTGACCGCCTGGAAGATCTCGTCTTTCTTGCGGAATTCGCGGTTGGCCTTGAAGATCCGCAATTGCTCGACAATCACCAGGACGACTAGCGCTCCCAGCGCAATCCAAACCCATAGGTGCATCGATAGCACTCCTGAGAAGAGCTATCGGCAGAAGCGTGAGCAGGATTAAATGAAAGTTCGTGGACGGGAAAAGTGCGCCGCGAGGAAAGTCCGGGCGCCACGGGATCAAGAAATCTTCAGTTTCCCGAAATGGGACTCAGTCCTCGTCGCCCGGGGTATCCCCTCCCCCCTGGTCTGCTGGAATCATCAGCTTAGCGGGAATTGGCAAATTAATTCTTGAGACACAATCACTTAGGGGCAAAATCTTGGTTTCAAAGAACTTAGTGCCATGTAGCGAGGAACAGAGTTCCAAAACGGGATGCTCCCAGCTTCGGCGCACGGTTGCAGCCTCGACGATGATTCCTCGAACGCGCCTCTGAACGCAAGGTCAGGTGTCACATCGCGCCGTGAGCAAGAGCACAATCTGAGTCCATGACTTTCCTCTGGGAAGAACGTCCGAGAATTGCCCGGCGCGTCGGCCGACTTCGGGGTGAAGGAGCGCACCAAAAGGCTATAACCACAGAGGACACGGAGGAACACGGAGGAATCCTTCTGGGGTTCCTTCGTGTCCTTTGCGGTTAAGGCTCTTCGTGGTGTACCTGTCGCCCAATTCGCCGGCGGAGCAAGGGCGCGATCTATCGTGAAAAGTATCCCGTCTTGGTGCGCACCATGAGTCCATCCTGTTTGGGGCGGATGATGATCTTGCGGAAAGAGTTGTCTTTGATGGGATTGGTCGGGTAGTAAGCCAATTCATAGGAACTGCGCAACTCATCGCCGATTTGACGAAAATATGTGTGGGGATCGACGACCGCCGCATCGAAGGTGGCCCCGCCGGTTTCCTTTGCGATGCGATCCATCACTCGGATCCCGTATTTATTCCGGGCGGTAAGATTGCCGTGTTCTTTCTGCGTATAACGGATGGGAAATAATAGGACGTTGGCGCTCTGGGCGGCTTCAATCGTCGTCATCATGTCGTGAGAGCTGGAGTTGTCTTCGCCGTCGCTGAAGATCAGCAGGGCCCGCCGTCCCTTCTCATTGGCGAGTTTGTCGGCGACAGAATAGAAGATGGAGTCGTAGAACGCCGTGCCCATGTCGCGCGGCTCTTTCGGACCCAATTCTGGGAAATGCTTGTCATCGTGTTCGAAGCGAGTGAGTCCGTCTAAGATTTCGGTGCTCGACTGGGTGAAATCGCTTACCAGGCGCAGATGGTTGCCGAAACACAGCATGAAGGCCCGGTCTTTGGGGCCGAGGACATCCTGCAGGAAAACCTCCAGGTCATGCTTGTGCTGCTTGGAGTAATGCTCCTGGCTGCCGCTGGCGTCGACAATTAATCCGAGAGTGAGGGGCACGTCGGAGCTGCGGGAAAAGAACGCAATCTTCTGAGGAACCGCATCCTCAAGAACCTCGAAATCGTCTTTGGTCAGGCTGTCGACCAGCGCTCCACGCGAATCCCGCACCGAAAACGACACGTTGACGAGGTCGACCTTAACCCGGATGGGCTCTTGAGAAAAACAGCTAGCGGCTGCGAGCAGAATGAACAGCAGAGCGGGAGGTCGCATGGCGATATAGAGTAAGCCATTGCTACAGACGTGAGGGAATGAAATTGGTCACCCTGTTTCGGGTCTCGCCTCACCTAAACCGGTCGCAGTTAGGATCTGCCTCGCCACACAAAACGAGCCGCTCGAATACATCACGATATACCGCCGCACGGGAACACCGAACAGGGCACGGGCGACCATCATCTCCTCGTAGGTTTTCAGGCCAGCTTGAAAGACGTGGTTCGGCAAATTGTCTCAGCAGCTTCCAGGGGGGAGTATTCTGAGACCGTCGGACGGCAGCGAGCGTTGATGTGGTGGATTGGGATGCCTAAGGCGCATGCAGGGTGTGGGATCTTGGCCACCACACTGCCGCCTTACGCGCTTCGTACGGTCCCTCGGAGGGCTAGCGCCCTCCTGAGGATGACATCGCTGAAGCATGACATCGCGAAAGCATGCCAGGGCGAAAGCGTGCCAGGGTGAAAGCGTGACATCGGGGGCTCCGCGGTAAGAACTTTTTGCAGGTGATATACAGCAACGGAGTTCTTACCCGAGCTTCATCGCTTCCGGGTCCCACTTCACCACCATCCCGTGCTCGATACTCAGATTGCTGAGCAAGGCGGCTCCGGCGGCGCGATACCCGAACACGGCATCTTCGACGACGGGCTTGCGCGAGCGAACTGCGCTGAAGAAATTGGTGAAGTGGTCGAAGCTGTCGCGGTATCCCTCGGGCGCGACATACTTCTCGGTTGCGACGGCGGGCGGCCCGGAAGGATGCGACGCGGGATACCGATCGTGATAAGCGTCGCGAATCCGTTTCTGCATGGCCTCTGTGTAGGTCCCGATCATCAGGCCAGGCTCTTTCTCGCGCGGTGTGCGGCTCACGCTGACCGAGTTGTTGGCAATCTCCAGATTGCCTTCTGAACCGGTGAAGGCCAGGCCTTCGCTCTCCTCGCCTCCATCGACAAAGTTGACGCGCAGGCTGAGATTGAATCCTTGCGGATAGTCAAACAGTCCCAGCAGCACGTCGTTGGCGTCGCGGCCGTCTTTCCAGAAGCGCAGCCCGCCGGTGGCCATGGCGCGGGTGGGGCCGTTGCTGCCGGTGATGAAGTGCGTTCCGCTGAACAGGTGGACGAAGAGATCGCCCGCGACTCCGGTGCCGTAGGCTTTCCATTTTCGCCACTGGAAGAAATGCTCGGAGTTAAAGGGAACTCGTGGCGCGGTGCCGAGGAAGCGGTCCCAATCGCAGGTTTCGGGCGAGGCATCGATAGGAACCGTGTAGTTCCACGCTCCCATGGATGAGTTGCGGTCCCAGTGAGCGCTGACCATGTTGAGCTGGCCAATCGCGCCGGAGGCCAGCAGTTCTTTGGTCTTGGCATAAATGATGGAGCTGACTCGCTGACTTCCGATCTGCAGGATGCGGTTGGTTGATTTCGCTGTGTCGATCATCTCCGGGCCTTCGGAATGGGCGTGGATCATCGGCTTCTCACAGTAGACGTCCTTGCCGGCTATCATGGCATCGACGGCAATCTGCTTGTGCCAGTGATCGGGCGTGCCGATGATCACCGCGTCCACATCTTTTCGCGCCAGGATTTCCTTGTAGTCGCGCGTGGTGAAAATGTCATTGCCCCAGAGTTCCTTGCTGTGTTCGAGACGTCCGTTGTAACAATCGGCTACGGCAACGAGCTTCACGCCGGGGACTTGAACGGCGGTTCGCGTGTCTCCCTGGCCCTGAATGCCTGCTCCGATCAGGGCGAGCTGGATGTGATCGTTGGCGGCGATTGGCGCGGGGGCATCCAACGGCAGAACCTTCAAGGCGTGCGTCTTGACTCCGAGGGCGCTCGCGGCAGTAGCCGTGCCCGCAACTTTCAGGAAGTTTCTTCGATTCAGCATAAGCACATTTCTCCGGCGTGGAAATGGACCTGCGCCTCACACAATATTCTTCTTTGCGGGATTTGTCTCGGAGAGAAATTGTACGAAGAAAAATCATGTGGTGGATTTTCAGTCCGCGACAGGTAAGCCGCCAAGGCTCCATAATGTCGGGATGACGGTTCGCCGACTGAAGACCTATACCGGCGCGCAGGGTTACGTGTACCAGTATTACTTCGTGGGCAAGCGCGCGGCCCTGCCCGATGATCCCGAGGCTCCCGCGACGGAGTTCATTTTCGATGTGACCTCCGACCGAAAGCTGACTTATTCCGTCAGCGTCTTTTTGCCGCAGGGCCCATTAGCAGAGTGGAACCAGAATCATGGCCGCGCCTTGAATGACGCCGAGCAATACGCCGCCGTCAAACTGCGCCTGTTTCGCGCCTTCGATGAGTTGGAAGACGTAAAGGCTGACGGACGCCGCTTGCGCATTGACAGTGCGTTGCTGGAGGAAGCGTTGTCGAGCTTAGGCGTGGAGTGAGATGCCGTACCTTCCGGATTAGATTTTCGTACGGTAGGCACGACTGAAACCGTGTATGCGGTTTCAGGCATCGCTCCGCGACGCAATCCCATATTCGCCGCTACCCGACGTTAAAACGCCGGGTTATTATCAGAGGTCCCTCCGGGACAAAGTCGGGATTGTTGTTTCGGGACGCGGTGGCGAAAAATTGGCGGTCCGCCACCCACCAGTAAACTGGTGGGCTATTATCGGAAGCGCCTCTGGCGCTTGGCAATCCCGTCGACTGTAAGGCGCGATTCATCGCCTCAACTTTGGTATAACTTCTGGCGGAGCTCTCCGTGAAAAATTCGAAATCTTCCGTCATCGTGACATTTCTGCTCTTCTCTTGCATCTCGTGGTCCCAATCGTCTCGCTGGTCCGAGCAAAAAGCCAATGACTGGTACGCTCAGCAACCCTGGCTAGTCGGTAGCAACTACGTCCCCAAGTCCGCCATCAACGAGCTGGAGATGTGGCAGCAGGATACCTTCGATGCGACGCGGATCGACAAAGAACTTGGCTGGGCCGAATCTCTCGGCATGAACACCATGCGCGTTTTCCTGCATGATCTGCTCTGGCAGCAGGACGCAGCCGGATTCCAGAAGCGTCTCGATCAGTTTCTGACGATCGCTTCGCGTCATCACATCCGGCCGTTGCTGGTGCTGTTTGATTCCTGCTGGGATCCTGCACCGCGACTGGGGAAACAGCACGATCCTGTTCCGGGAGTGCATAACTCTGGATGGGTACAGAGCCCCGGCGCCAAAGCGCTCGCCGATCCCGCCGAGGTTCCGCGCTTCAAAGCCTATGTGCAGGGCGTTGTCGGCGCTTTCGCCAAAGACGACCGCATCCTCGGCTGGGATGTATGGAACGAGCCTGACAACTCCGGCGGCGGCGACTACTCCAAGACCGAACTGAAGCCAGCGGACAAGAGAGCCCGCGTGGCGGCGCTGCTGCCGCAGGTTTTCGCCTGGGCCCGCGAGGTCAATCCTTCCCAGCCACTCACCAGCGGCGCGTGGGACGTTGATATCTCCAAAGACGAAAACGCACAGCACGAGATCGATCGTGTCCAACTCCGCGAGTCTGACATCATCACCTTCCACAACTACAACTGGCCCGAGTCGTTCAAAGCCGAGATCGCATGGCTCAGACAATTCCATCGGCCCATCATCTGCACCGAATTCATGGCGCGTTCGGTGGGTAGCACGTTCGACGCGATCCTGCCCATCGCGAAGGAAGAGAAAGTGGGCGCCATCAACTGGGGATTCGTTGCCGGAAAGACGCAGACGTACTATCCGTGGGAGTCTTGGGATCATCCCTACGTGAAGCACCAGCCACCGGTCTGGTTCCACGAGGTCCTTCACCCGGATGGCACTCCGTACCGCCAGGCGGAAGCCGACCTGATCCGAAAACTGACGGGGAAGAACTGAAACGTTGCTTCAACAGCGGCTTATGTGGGGACAGCCGCCTTCGGCTGTCCAGCGAAGGCGAAGCCGAGCGCCGAGGCGCAGGGATCCCATCAACATGAAAGGTGGCTACTTCTGGCTGGTCGATTTACACAAATGGCACTTCCGCCACCTTCCCCCGAGTGCGCCAGCATTTACAATTCAATTTCTATGAAGAACTTCATTTTCATTACTCTGCTGCTTGCGTTAGCAGCTTGCAGCAAGTCGAACGCCCCGCAGACCTCGTCGACGGCGAGTGCCGCTCCTTCCAAGGCGCCCGACGCCGTGCAACTTAAGTTGCAGGAGTACGGCGGAAGCTCTGCCACGAATTGCGGACGGCTTGATGTCCACGCCCCGGAAGCACAGGCGAAGGGTGCCGCCGATTGTGCCTTGCAGGCAAGCAAGGCAAAACATCCGTTCTATATCAGCTACGACATGCCCGGCATGGTTGTCGGCGTCGCGGGCAACGCGGACGGCAAACTGCTCACTGCTCGCTCGGAAGGTGGAGGGGTCAGCAGCGGCACGTGCCCCTCGGAACTGCGTCTGGCTTCCAGCGGACGTGTGACCTGCTTCTCTCCTGGCGACATGGGCTCCATGGGCGCCGGTCACACCGCCATCCCGCAGGGCATGCCCAACCCTCACGCCTTACCCAAGCCAAAATAGGTTCGATGGAATTTGTCCGATCCAGGATGCGCCGCGCGGTTTTACGGCCGGAAGGAGTACGTGTACTTGACCACGAAGCGGTGCTCGTAAAACTGCGCTGGGTTGACAGCCGCCAGGCTGGCGAACTTCTGGCCGGCCGTATAGATCACATACAGATCGCTATCGGGACGGTAGTTCCATCGTAGCCGAATATTGGCGCTCGCAGCTTGCGCATCGGCTGTGTTGATTTGAAGGATCGTCGAAAGAGAGAGGAAGCGGGAGAACGAATAGTCGGTCTCCAGCGCACCGAATATCACAGAGAAGTTGCCATTGGGAAGCGGCAGGCGAAACCGGTTCCACTGCGGTCCCAGGCTGAATGACAGCCGTTGGTTGGCGCGGTAGGTGGCGCGCATACGGAGTTCGTTCAACCGGCCGTTGTAGTAGCTTCCGAATCGCTCGTAGAACTGCAGCGTCACGCGCCGATCTTGCGGAGTGCCGTAGGTGAGTTGATGTCTGGTCCAGTTGTAGACCCCCACAGGAATGTTGACGTTCTTATAAATGTTGAACGGCGTGGTGAGTCGCTGGGCAAAGACGTCGACGATGTCGTCGTCGGTGTATGCGCCGTTGTGAAAATCGGCGCGGAAAGTGGTCTGCCATTCCTGCGTCTGTACAACGTGGTGAGTGTCCGGGGCATGAAAGATGAAGCCCTCGAACTGCAGTTCCCGGATGCCGGCGAATTCGGGGCGCGTCTTGAAGGTGGCGTCTGCGAAGTCGCAGATGCAATCAGCGCGCTCCAGAAATCCAACCGCCGGATTGAAATTAGGGCCGATCTTTCGATGCTCCGCTTCAAGGTCAAGCCAGTTGGAGCGGAAGGTGAGGCCTGCTCCCAGGTTTGATTGCCCGGAGGAAAAACCGGGGCTTCGCGTCTGAGCAGCATATCCGCTCAGAACCAGGTCTTTGAATAAAACCAATCTGCCGTCCGCACCGGACGTCTGATTGAACCCAGACAGCACTTCTCCCGATCGCTTGTCGATCCCCATAACTCCCAGATACGAACCGCTTTCCCCCAAAGACTTCTTCACCCGCAGGACTGCATAGTTTGCCCAGGGATTCGGTCCCGATGACCGAGTGTCAACATCCATTGCCCCGAGTTCGAATCCGCCGAGGGAGCCCGTTAACTTGGCTCCTCCGTTGATCGGCACCTCCTGGCCGGTGACCGGGTCAATCCCGATCTGGCGACTGAAGAAGAGTTGGTCCGCGGTACTGCTGAGGCCCATGGGGAAGGCAAAGACGCCCGCGTTTTCGAGGAAGAACTGTCGTTTCTCCGGAAAGAACAGTTTGTAAGGAGTGAGATTGAACTGCTGGACATCGACGTCACTGTCGGCGAAGTCAGTATTGCCGGTAAGGTTGGCCACCAGGTTGGAGCGCAGTCCGATTTTGACATCGACGCCCCCGGTGTAAAGGGCGGTCGTGCCCGGAGTCAGTCCGCTGGCCGTTGCATTGGCCGGCAAGCGGCTGAAGCCGCCGAGAGCGTACGGCTTCACGATGAACAGACGCCCACTCCCAATATCATTGATGCCGCGCAACTCGCCTGCCTGGCTGATTTTGTTGGCGCCGAAGGTTCTGCGCCATCCGCTCCAGAGGTCTTCCTCGTTCTTGCGGCGGATGAAGCGTTTGAAGTTCAGTCCCCAAACTACGTCGTGGGAGCGCATGAAATTCAATGTCGAAAATGGAATGGCAACCGTGGCCGTCCATCCGTCACGGGTGAGTTGGGCTTCCGAAGTCCAGAGGCCATCCCATCCGGTATCGCCGTCTTGCGTTTCTCCTACTTGCTGTTCGTCCGTGATGAGGGCGTCGCGCTGCGTACCCAGCGGATTGATCTGGAAGACATACGCATTGCGGCGGTCATGCCGGGAATCGATGATGATTTCGAAATAGTCGTCCAGTTCCTGGCTCACATCGCGGCGGAGTTGCGTGGCGACAGGTCCCGACGCTACCGAATCATGACAGACGATGCCGAAGTAAATCTCGGTCCGCGAATAGAGCACTCGTACTTCCGTTCTCTCTGTCG
This sequence comes from Acidobacteriota bacterium, assembly GCA_003225535.1. Lineage (GTDB taxonomy): Bacteria > Acidobacteriota > Terriglobia > Terriglobales > Acidobacteriaceae > Sulfotelmatobacter. Next base: position 28,685 of record QIAL01000400.1, read on the forward strand.
CGGGCTGGCCTTCGTAGGGCTCTCGCTGCTTGAAATCCGTAACCGGGCGAGCCTGCTGCCAGAGAGGATCGTCCAACGTGCCGTCCAATCGAGGTGAATGCTCCACTGCGATGGCCTGAGTAATGCGTGCGAACTCCAGACCGCCTGCCGCTGCAGGCTCGGTCTGTTGTCCCAACATTGCGGGACTTAAGATACCGACCAGTAGAAGACGAGTCGAGAATCCGGTCCAACCTTTCATGCCGAGCGCCCCGAAGCAATATACTGGCTTCGGCCTGAAGAATGGATGGGTGATTTCGGTGGGAACTGTTATGCGAAAGCAGCCTGTTCTGGCTTTAGCGGCTCTCACCGCCATCCTCGGCTGCTCCACGCGTGCGACGTATGCGGTGGGCATAGATCCCGACGCTCTGGCTTTTTGATCCCGGACTCAAGCTGCTCTAAGTTTCCGCGGAATCTGGGAATGCGACGGTGTTTCGCGAAAACGGCAAGGTGCTCGTGAATGTCGGCTCGCTGTCCATGCCACATGCCCACACGGTCTCGGTCGATCCCGATACGCACCTGGTCTATTTCCCGCTGCAGAATCTGAATGGGAAGCCGGTTCTGCGCATTATGGAACCGAGCGAGGTGAACTGATGAGTTCAGTGGGCTTTGGCCTGGTGATTCCAGTCTGTGATTCTAATCACACATCTAAGTGACCATTTGTGTTGGCCTTAGACCCATCCGGTTGGACAATGGCAGTGTTGTACTAGGGGAGTACAGAACCCCGGACGATTTGGGGTAAACTCAAGAAACTCCGATTTTTCTTGAGCCTCCCGTTCCCAAGTTGTCAAGCCAGGGGTTGCTGAGAACTGGGGACTGAGAACAGAGAACTGCATGTCATTGCTTTGGCTGCGTTTTGCGCTGGGGTGCTATTTCGTGGGGTTGGTCTACGCCTTCGTGGCGCTGACGCGCACCAGTGACCTGTTCAGCCGCATCGCGCTGCACGCCGCCACTATCGGCATGGTCTTCCATTTCGTGTCCTTGGCCGAACTCTTCCTCTCGGGGCAGATCGTATGGGCCTCGGTTCATAACAGCGAATCGCTTTTAGCCTTCTTGTCGATGGCTTTCTTCATGGTGATCTACGCGATCTATAAAACCACTTCGCCGGGAGTCGTCGTATTTCCTGTGGTGTTCTTCCTGACGTTTGTTGCGGCGCTAGACGAGCAGCCGGTGCTGCTCACGCAATTCGTCTCGCACAAGGGATGGCTTATCGCTCACATCATGCTGATCTTCACCGGCTACGCGGCGCTGCTGGTGAGCTTCGGAGCGAGTCTGCTTTATCTGCTGCAGGAGCGCCGCCTGAAAGCCAAGAAGTCGACGAGCTTGATCGCGTTCCTTCCCGCACTCGAAGTCATCGATCAGATTGGCTACCGCTCGCTCCTGTTGGGCTTTCCGTTCATGACGCTGGGTTTGATCACTGGCTCGGTGGTCGCAATCACCGCGCCGAGCATCGGGCGCGTAGATTTTCTCGATCCCAAGATTCTGCTGTCGGTGCTGATGTGGGCCGTGTACATGGTGATGGTCTTCACTCGCTGGAACTCGGGATGGCGCGGTCGCCGCGCTGCGTTCCTGGCAACGTTCGCCTTTGTGGCCGCACTGGCCGCATGGGCGGCGAACTATTTCTCGGCAATGCATAGGTTCGGGACCTGATGAGCTACCAGCTCATCGGTTTGAATCATAAGAGCGCGCCGCTCGAAGTCCGCGAGCGGCTGGCGATCCCTGAATCTCGCCTGCCCGATACCTGCCGCCAGCTGACCTCCTATCCCGGAATCGAAGAGGGTATGGTGATCTCGACCTGCAACCGCGTCGAGATCATCACGCACACGGTGAATGGTCACGCTGATCTTCGCGGATTCCTGCACGACCACTTCCACCTGGATGCCAGCATGCTCGATGCTCATCTCTACGAATTCCGTGAGAAAGACGCGGTGCGCCATATCTTCCGCGTAGCTTCGAGTCTGGACTCAATGGTGGTGGGCGAGGCGCAGATTCTCGGCCAGGTAAAAGAAGCCTATGCAACCGCGCGCGCCGTGGGCGCTGTCCGCGGACAGCTCGACCAGCTCTTCAGCCGCGCCTTTGCCGTCGCCAAGCGCGTGCGCAGCGAGACTGCGGTCGGAACCTCGTCAGTTTCAATCGCTTCGGTTGCGGTGGAGTTGGCGAAAAAGATTTTCGGATCACTGCAGGGTAAGAAGGTATTCATCGTCGGTGCGGGCAAGATGAGCGAGCTCGCGGCCCGCCACCTGATGGCCCACGGTTGTGCCTCAATCTTTGTAGCTAACCGCACTTATGACCGCGCAATCGGGCTGGCGCAGAAGTTCGACGGACAGGCCATCAAGTTCGAAGACCTTTACACCACCTGCGACCGCGCCGACATCGTCATCACCTCGACGGGCGCACCTCACGCCATCTTCCGGCGCGAGCATGGCGAACAGTTCCTCGCCCGCCGCAAAAATCGTCCGATGTTTTTCATCGACATCGCGGTGCCGCGCGACGTCTCGCCTGAAATGGGCAAGCTGGACGGCATTTTTGCCTATGACATCGACGACCTGCAACAGGCAGTGTCGAGCCACGTAGCCGATCGCCGCAAAGAAGCCGAGCGCGCCGAGGCCATCATTGCCGGCGAGGTGGAGAAGTTCGAAGCCCGCATCAGCACGCTCGATGTTGTCCCCACGATCGTGAGCTTGCAGGATCACTTGGAGACGATCCGCCAGGCGGAAATCGACCGCGTCCGGGGGCGCATGGGCCAGCTCACGCCAGAGCAGGAAATGGCCGTCGAGGCGCTGACGCGTGGCATTATCAATAAAGTGATGCATACGCCGATCACCACGCTGAAGACTGCCGCGAAGGAATCGGAGGCAACGACGGTGGTTGATGTGGTGCGGCGGCTGTTTAATCTCCAGGTAAAGGGGAAAGAGGGGCAACTGGAGCAGGCATCCAAGAAAGACGAGCCGACAAAGAAAGCCGAAGTGGGGACGCGGCAGTGATGCCGGCGCCGTGCAATTTTATCAACCGGAATACAACCCTAGCCATTTGTCATCCTGAGCGGAGTCTGGCGACGAGCGAAGCGATTCGCCAGACGAAGTCGAAGGATCCCTATCAGTTAGGCACAACCCTCGGCGATGCGACCAATTTCCGTGTCGTAATCGGCTTCTTCGATAATCATGAGACCCGGTACCTACCCATCTCTAGCTGCGAAGCGGCGGCAAGTGAAAGCCGGCACGCCGGGTACGCTTTGCGATAAAACAATGAACTCGAACGGCAATCCCACCAAACTACGAATCGGCTCTCGCGGCTCCCAACTCGCTCTTTGGCAGGCCAACCACATCTCCGCTCTCCTGCGCGCCCGCGGACATGAGGTTGAAATCGAGATCATTCACACCACGGGCGACAAAATTACCGACGTCGCTCTCGCCAAGGTTGGCACCAAGGGCATGTTCACCAAGGAGATCGAAGAGGCCCTGGCCGCCGGACGCGTGGATCTCGCCGTGCACTCGCTGAAAGATCTTCCCACTGAACTTTCCAAAGGATTCGAAATCGCAGCGATCACCGAGCGGCAAGACCCGCGTGATGCCTTTTGCTCCTGCCACTATGCAAGCTTTCAGGAACTTCCGAAAGGAGCGCGCGTCGGGACCTCCAGCCTGCGCCGCCAAGCGCAACTCAAGGCCATTCGCCCCGATCTCGACATTTATCCCCTGCGCGGCAACGTGGACACCCGGCTGCGCAAACTCGAGCAAGGAGATTACGACGCCGTTATCCTCGCCGCGGCGGGCTTGAATCGTCTCGGCAAAACGGAGCTGATCAAGCAGATCATCCCCGCGGAAATCATGTGCCCCGCCGCTGGACAAGGAGCATTAGGCATCGAAATCCGCGAAGGCGACACCAAAACTCGCGAGCTATTGAGCTTCCTCAATGACCCCAATGCCCGCGCAGCGACAACCTGTGAACGGGCCCTGCTGAATAGTCTCGGTGGCGGTTGTCAGGTCCCCATCGGCGCCTTCGCCGAAATGAAAAACGGCAAGCTGCATCTGGAATCGATTGTCGCCGACCCCGACGGCTCCAAGCTGTTGCGTGACTCCCGCGACGGGGATGATCCAGAAAAGCTCGGCAACGAAGCGGGGGCGTCGCTTCTGGAGCGCGGTGGCGATGCTATCCTCGAAGCCGTCTACGGGCGCGGGCTGGCGGTTCCTCCGCAGCCGTGATCTCATCCAAGACTGCGAAAGGCATGGACCACGAAGGGCACGAAGGTTCACGAAGGGGATGACTCGTAACGTCCTTCTCAAACTTCTCGGCGGCTCCGGGGCGCATGCGCTGCGTCGCTGGATCAACCTTTGGCCGCCCTTCCTCGGTGCCGGCATCCGTGTAAAGCGCATTGCCCCCGACATGAAAGCCGTCGACGTCGAGATGAAACTCCGCTGGTGGAACGCCAACTACGTCGGCACCCACTTCGGCGGATCGCTCTTTGCCATCACCGGCGCTTTCTATATGCTCATGCTGATGGCAACCCTCGGCCGCGACTACATTGTGTGGGACAAGGCTGCGAGCATCCGTTACCGCAAGCCTGGCAGAGGCACGGTCCGGGCCGAGTTTCGCCTCACCGACGCCCAGCTCGACGACATTCGTGAGAAGCTGAAGAGCTTGCCGAAATACGAACCGACCTTCAAAGTAGAAGTGAAAGACGAGCAGGGAACGGTGATCGCCGAAGTCGAGAAGTTGTTGTACGTGCGCAAGCAGGAAGCAGAGTAGAAAAAGAGGACGTCCTCTGCGAAACTCCGCGGCCTCTGTGGTGATGGCTTTTGAAGGATTGAGGTAGAGAAGAAGGCGTGTACATTCCCGAACACTTCCGCAATGAAGATCGCGCCACCGCGCTGGCGTTCATGCGCGCGAACCCCTTCGTCATCCTCGTTTCCAACACCGACGACGGCCCGTTTCCGACCCACGTTCCGGTG
>QIAL01000400.1:33684-34354 GCA_003225535.1 Acidobacteriota bacterium
AAGGCCAACCCCCATTGGCGGTATCTGCAAAGCGATCCAGCGTGCCTGATGATCTTTCACGGGCCGCATGCCTACATCTCGCCGTCAAACTACGACACGCGCGAAGTTGTGCCGACATGGAATTACGGCGCAGTCCACATCTACGGCAACGCGACAACCTACGCCGAACCAGAGCAACTGCTGAACATGCTCCACGATCTCATTCCCACCTTCGACGCTACCTACGAACAACAGTGGGACACCCTGAGCGAGGCGTACCGCCAACGCATGCTCAGCCACATCGTCGGGTTTGAAATCGCAGTCACCAAGCTCGAAGCCAAGTTCAAGCTCAGCCAGAACCGCACCCGAAGCGAGCAACAACACATCATTGATTTCCTGGGCGGCGCATCCGACACGGCAGTCTCCGGCACCGCCCGCCTGATGTGCGAACATGGACTGGGCCTGAAGAAGGACGAATGAAGTGTGTGGCGCGGGCACTCCTGCCCGCGAACGCTAACCATGAGCAAGAAACGCAAGAGATCAACGAACCGGCCACTAAAAGGTGTGCGCGTACTCGTAGGCCGAGCCCGCCATCAAGCCGGAGCGCTCTCCGCCGAACTCCGCAAACGCGGCGCACAGATACTCGAGATTCCCTTCATTGAAATCCGAAAGCCGCGCTCGTTTCGTCCCC
>QIAL01000008.1 GCA_003225535.1 Acidobacteriota bacterium
AGGTGTTCCGGCCTGAATTGGTGCACCTGCGTGGAGTTGTGGAAGATGTCTCTCCCAAAGAGGGCACCAGTGTTTCGTTGAACCTGCGGTTGCCCTCGGGACAGATGGCGGTGCAGGCCAAGGCTCCGACCGCGGCAGCGGCGGTGAAGACGGCGTTCGAAGATCTGCTGCAACAACTCAACAAGCATAAGGATCTGCTGCGCGCATCGCACAAGTGGCACCGCGGACGCCGCGGCAATAGCGCACGTTCCGCGCCGCCCCTGCGAGAAGTTCCATTTGAGGAAACGCTAGCGGTGGTGTTTCCCGCCACTATTTCTGCGGAAGATGTCCGCTCTTACGTGAATGTGAACCTGGCGCGCCTTAATCGCTTTGTCGAGCGCGAAATCTACTTCCGCGAGGCGCAGGAGAACATCGAGCCCGGCTCCATTTCTAAAGAGGAAGTGATCGACGAAGCCATCGCCGCTGCACTCAGCGATGGACAGGAGAAGCCTGAAAAGCTCGCGCTGGAACCCTGGCTCTACCGCCAGGCTCTGCGTGCTTTAGACGAACTGTCGCGCACCGATGAGAGCAATGGGAATGCTGTGCACCTGGAGGAATCGGCGCGGCTGCCGAACGTTAAGGGCAGTGACGAGCCGGAACTGCAGTTCCATCAACCCGATGAGTCGATTACGGGAGCAACCGTGATTGCGGACTCGCGCATTGCCACTCCGGAGCAAATCATGGCTTCGGATGAACTGCTTCGGCTCATTGCTTCCGCGCTGCGCGATCTGGGGTCGGGGCCGCGAGAGGCGTTTATCCTTCATGCGGTCGAGGGCTTCAGTGTCGAAGAGATTGTGGTGATCACTGGCCAACCGGCGGATCGGGTGCTCGGCTTCGTTTCCGCTGCGCGCGAACACCTGCGCAAAGCACCGGCATTGGCCAAGCAGTTCGAAGGCCGGTTCGCTCCAACTGGCGCGGCCTAATCCAAATCATCAATCTGTGGGGAGATTCCATGAGCATGACTCGCGAACAAATCCGTGAATTGGCTGAATTTCAAGATCAGAATTCTTGCGCTGTCAGTTTTTATTTTCAACCGTCCACCCCGCGCAATAAAGCACACAAGGAAGACACGATCCTTATCAAAGATCTGGCGCGCGAAGCGATGCGGACGCTCGAAAGCAAGGGCCGAAAGGACGTTGTACGATCTGACATTGACCGTATCGTCCGGCTCTCCGGAGAACTGCGCAGCAATGGCACCCATGCGAAGGCGGTGTTTGCGTGCGCTGGGCAGGATCTCTGGCAGGAATACGAATTGCCCCCGACCTTGGGTGGCACGCAGATTTTTGTCGACCGCCATTTTCACTTGAAGCCTTTGGCGCACTTGCTCGGAGCGTCACCTCTTCTGGCCATTGTTCTTCTGGACCGACATCGCGCCCGCATCTTCGACCTTCGCCTTGGCGAACTCACCGAACGCGAGGACCTCTTCCATCCGCTGCCCCGCCGAGGGCGCAGCGACGGATTCGCCGGATACGAGGGCGGCCACGCCCAGCGCCGCGTCGAAGATGAAGTCCGCCAGCATTTCAAGCATATTGCCGACAACTTGAAAGATTTGATGGATAAAGGTGTTTTCGAGAATTGGATTCTTGCCTGCCAGGACGCCCACCGCCCACTTTTCGAGCCGCAGCTCCATCCTTATGTCAGTGAGGCGCTGATCGGGCGGTTCCATGCTGATTTGGCGCGCGTAACGCGAGACGAAATCCGCGGCCACGCGCAGCAGATTGTGGAGCAATGGCAGAACGAGCGCCGGCACGATCTGGTCAACCAGGTGCTCAGTAATGCGCGCAGCAACGGCCGCGGCGTTACCGGTCTTCGGCGCGTCTTGCGGTCACTCGAACTGGGAGAGGTGCAGACCCTTCTGGTCGGAGAGAATCTGCAAGCCCACGCGGTCGAGTGCACCGGATGCCGCCACATCGACGCCCATCTGGTCAGCTACTGCCCGGTCTGCGGGCGGGCTACGCAGGAAATCGTGGATGTCGGTGAAGCGATCCTGCCGTGGGTGGTTCGCCGCGATATCGAGACCTTCTACGTCAAGGACGAGCCCGAGTTCGACAAAGTAGGGAATATTGCGGCCCTGCTTCGGTTCCGGACGGAAAGAGTACAGCCCATCAGCACGACAGCTGCCGAGCGCCTGCAGCAACAAGGGGCGGAATATCCTGGAAGGCTTCGCCGGTTTGCACGAAGGTAAATTCGGATTTTCAGTGCGGCTTCCAATCGGGACGGGGACCGCGCCCGTTCCTCGATTGAATTACGACTCCTCGAGAAATTTCCTTGCCTGATTGCGCCTAGTTTCCTCCGTGGTATTCTTCGCCTTCTGCGTTTCATTGACCAGGAGAACTCATGACTTTTTCGCGCCGTGATTTCGTTAAGACATCCGTGTTAGGTGCCGTTGCCGGAGGTGTTGCTGGCGGTGCAATTTCTTCCCTCGCGCAACCCTCCCAGCAGGGACATGCCTCCGAAAACGATTCGGCGAAGCGGCCAATCATCATCTGCGCCAACAACGGCCACGCTTACGTGGAAGCAGCCTACGCTTTTCTCAAGAGTGGCGGAGACACGTTGGAGGCGGGAGTCCGCGTGGTGAAGGGACCCGAGGACGATCCCAAGGATGATTCCGTCGGTCTGGGCGGCCTGCCCAATGAAGAGGGTGTCGTCGAACTTGACTCCTGCTGCATGCACGGGCCCACTCGGCGGGCTGGTTCCGTGGGTGGCGTGCGGAACATCAAGAATGTTTCGATGGTTGCCAAGGCCGTTATGGAGCATACGGGACATGTCATGCTTGTTGGCGAAGGCGCAGAACGATTTGCCGTGGACATGGGCTTTCCGCGCGAGAACCTGCTGACCGATCGCTCCCGCAAGATTTGGATGCTGTGGAAGGAGTTCAATTCTGACCGTGACTGGTGGGGGCCGGGCATCGCCGATCCCCATTGGCAGGCGCCAGCCCCGGGTTCCAGGCCACGGGCGGATTTGCTTCGTGACCGCATCGATCAACTGAAGCACCGTGCCTCTGATCTGGGCATCGAACACGAGTTCCTGCTCTCCGCCGTTCGCCGTGTGCTGTTCCCGCCGACCGGCACGATCCACTGTTCTGTGTTGAACGAAAAGGGCGAAATGTCCGGCATCACCACGACTAGCGGGCTTGCCTTCAAATTGCCCGGCCGTTGCGGCGATTCACCAATCATCGGCGCCGGTTGCTATACCGACCAGGACGTAGGCTCCGCCGGGGCGACTGGCAGCGGGGAAGAGAACATTAAAGTCGCGGGCGCTCACACCATCGTTGAGAATATGCGGCACGGCATGTCTCCGCAGGAAGCCGGCACCGATGCGCTCAAGCGCATCGTACGCAATTACAACGGCGACATGAACAAGCTGCGCTTCATGGATATCATTTATTACGTCCTGCGCAAAGACGGCGCCTACGCCGGTGTGAGTCTGTGGGAGGGATACTCGTCCGGCAATCCGCACAAGTTTACCGTGCACGACGGAAGTCTGCGCTCCGAAGTGGCAACGCCTCTACTGAAGGGATTTTCGCAGGATTGGCCGCCATTCCCAACGATTCCGGAGGAATTGAAGAAGGACTCGGTGTATCTGAAGTAAGAAGGCTGAAAGCCGCTAGAGCACTTGCACTCCAGACTGCACAGCGGCCTTTTCTAATTGCCGATCCAGAGTGGCTAAGGGAAGTTGTTGTATGCGCGCGGTGTCGAGGTATTCCGCGTCGTATGCAGTCAACTGAAACTGACGAGCCGTCGTCATAACGCCGCGCATCGGCAGTTCTTGCAGGCTTTCTTCAATCGCCCGAGCAACTCCTGTATCAAAAGCTTGCAGGATTTGCATCGTGTCCGAAGGGGTCAGCATACCTCGCCGTTCGGCGACCAGAAAGGCGTTCGCAATTTCGAGTCGCCACAGTGGAGGAACGATGGCGCGGTCTCCCGAGAGCAGGAGTCGTTTGATACGGGCGGCGTAAGGGGGGATCGAGCGGTCAATCAACCACGCGAGAGTCACGGATGCATCAAGAACGAAACGCTTCACCGGCGGCCCTCTTCGATGAGGTCTTTGATAGTCATGCCCTTGGGCAGAGGCTTGACCTTTGAGCGAATCCGATCGATTTGGGCGAAGGCCTCCTCCATGCTCAGTTCAGGTCGGGCGGGGACAATTACCGCAGCAAGTTTCCCTCGTCGCGTGATACCGATCTGTTCTCCTTCACTGGCGCGCTCAACAAGCTCCGAGAGTTTCTGTTTGGCTTCAAATAGACCCACAGTGCGCATACAAGGGAAACTCCGATCCATCTAGATTAACAACCTAGATTGTAGCACAAATGAGTTTATTACGAGAACCTGACCTTAAAGTCCGGATTCTTCTCCAAATGGATGCTCTCGACGAATCGCACTTTTCCCGTGCGCAGAGTCATGATCACTGATGAGGTCCGCGTGCCCTCACCGAAGAATCGGACGCCCTTCATCAGCGCGCCGTCGGTTACGCCGGTCGCGGCAAAAATCAGTTGCTTTCCGGGCGCGAGGTCCTCGGCTTCATAGATGCGGTTCTTGTCTTTGATTCCCATCCGCTCCAAGCGCTCTTCCTGGTCGGGCTTCACGACTAACCGGCCCAGCATGTAGCCGTTGAGACAGCGGACGGCCGCCGCAGTAATCACTCCTTCAGGCGCGCCACCGGATCCCATCACAGCATGTACGCCGGTTCCGATGACAGCGGCCGCGATTCCGGCAGAGAGATCGCCATCGCCAATCAGTCGAATACGAGCGCCTGCCGCGCGGATATCCGCGACCAGCTTTTCGTGGCGCGGGCGATCGAGCACCATCACCACGAGGTCTTCCACATCGCGATCCAACCGGCGCGCGATGTTCTTGAGATTGTGGGAAACGGGAGCGTCAAGATAAACGGCGTCTTTGCACGATGGCCCGACCACGATTTTTTCCATGTAGCAATCGGGCGCGTTGAGCAAGCCTCCGCGCTCCGACGCAGCCAGCACGGTAATCGCCCCGGGAGCTCCGGTGGCGCAAAGGTTCGTGCCTTCCAGCGGATCGACGGCGATATCAACTTCGGGAACTTCCGTGCCGTCGGGGAATTCGGCTCCTACTTTCTCCCCGATATACAGCATCGGCGCTTCATCGCGCTCGCCCTCTCCGATGACAATTGTCCCGTGCATCGGAATCGAATCCATGGTCTTCCGCATGGCTTCGGTGGCCACCTGATCACTGAGCTTGCGCTCGCCTTGCCCCATGGTGTGAGCCGATGCAATGGCTGCAACTTCGACCACGCGCAGGAACCGCGCTGCGAGGTCGCTTTCAATATTTTCACCATAAGTGCGGGCTTTGCCTTCCGGCCGGGTCTGCGTCGCCATGCGATCTCTCCTGGCGCTCCAGAAATGTTACGCGCCGGGGTGAGACTATACCGCACTCGCGAACAGAATGAAAATACAGGATTCACCGAATCGTTTTTGTCCGCCAAAAGATCGAGTGCTTTCGCGACCGGTGAGCATGGTATCCTCCAAGCCCTGATCCGAAGTCGCGCCTATGCCCGACAAACGTCCACTGACTTTCCTCTGTATCACGACCTACGAAAAAGGGCAGGAGTTCATGCGCGAGTGCCAGCGCCAGGGATGCCGTGTGCTCCTGCTGACGGCAGAGAAACTGCGTAACGCCGACTGGCCTCGCGAAAGTCTCGACGATACTTACTACCTTCCCGATGAGATTCCGCTGGCCGACATTGTGAAAGCAGTGACCCATCTCGCGCGC
>QIAL01000009.1 GCA_003225535.1 Acidobacteriota bacterium
TAAGGTTGAACGCCCAAAGCCAGGCACAAGGCACGGTCGCGATAATAGGGGTAGAACCAGTCATAGCCGGGCTTCAACGCGAGTCCAGCCGCGACGCCGATGGCTTCGTGCCCGGCGCCCGACATCTGAAAATAAATCTTCTGCTGGCGCTTGAGGAGGATCTCCCGGTCGTCGATACGGCGGGAGGTGTACATCAGGCGGTAGGCCTGAATCAGTTGCTCGCGGGAAAGTCCACCTTGGACTTTCGACTTCTTGGTTCCGTTGGCCAAGGCCAGCTTGGGATCGGTTTTTGTCGTCGCCATCCGGGTGATTGGTTCCTGTAAGTTTAGATTCCGACCAGACGCAACTCGACTCCCCTTGGGGATTGAAACTTGTTCGATTGTATATGGCGAGGCGGGGTTGGAAAAGTAAGGAGTTTCGGGTAGGGCCACCGAATCGGCTCAGGTACGAACTTGGCAGCCCGGGCGGCCGTAATCTCCGGGGCTGCAAGCGTTTTCGGCCAACCCAGGCGCCGCGAGGCGCGACGATACATTGCTGTTCATGGGACTATGGGCCTCAGATTGGCACCATCATTTGTCGGGCACAGACGCGAGTGATTGGCGTCCGATGTTGTTCAGTTCTTTTCTGAGCGCCATGGCGTCCAGCGTGGCAAGTGGGAGGCTTAGGAAAAGACTGATCCTCCGGTCCAGCAAAAAGTAAGCCTCGCGAAAGGCCCTCTCCACCGCCTCGGGAGTTCCCCGAACTTCAGCCGGGTCCGGAATCCCCCAATGCGCCGTGATGGGTTGACCTGGCCACACAGGACAAACTTCCTTGGCAGCGTTGTCACATACGGTGAACACGAAATCAAGCTGTGGCGCGCCCGGTTGCTCGAACTCGTCCCAACTCTTGCTGCGAAAGCCGTCCGTGGAAAGATGCGCCGACGCCAACTGCTTGAGCGCGGCGGGATGCACTCGTCCCGCAGGATGGCTGCCGGCGCTGTACGCAGTGAAGTTTGGCTGACCTTTGTGGTTCAGGATGGCTTCCGCCATGATGGAGCGAGCGGAGTTTCCCGTGCACAGAAACAAAACATTGTGATGTTTTGGCATAAAAGTTCGGCGTCCTCATCCGCAGCAGGTGGGAGCACAACAAGAAGCCGCCGGTTTTACGGCGCGGATGAAGCCACTGAAGAATTTTCCGTCGATCTCCGCGGGGTCGAGATTCACTGGAATCTGCTGGCCCGACAGAAATTCCAGCGCGTCTTCGGTGCGGTAGACACGTGTGGGCTCAATGTCAATTTGCTCGAATCCAGCAGCCGCCAGCTTGGCGCGGTAATCGTTCTCTTCCAGCGCTCCGGCAATGCATCCCACCCAGGCGAGCACGCTCTGGCGAATTTGAGGCAGCATCTCGCCACGGGTGACCACGTCGGATACGGCGAAACGGCCTCCGGGTTTGAGCACGCGGAAGGCTTCGCGCAAGACTTTGCTTTTGTCGGCCGAGAGATTGATCACGCAGTTCGAGATGATGACGTCGACTGAATTATCCGGCAACGGAATGTTCTCAATCTCTCCCTTCAGGAATTCGACATTCTCAATGCCTGCTTTGCGCTTGTTTTCGTTGGCCAGGGCAAGCATTTCGTCAGTCATGTCGAGGCCGTAGGCTTTGCCGGTAGGACCGACTCGGCGCGCGGAGAGCAGGACATCGATGCCGCCGCCGGAGCCGAGATCGAGCACGGTCTCTCCGGGCTTTAGCTGCGCCAGAGCCGTGGGATTGCCGCATCCGAGCGACGCGAGCAATGCTTCCTCAGGAATCTGTCCAGCTTGCGAGGCGTCGTACAGATTCGTGGTAATGGGGTCGCAGCAGCCCGTGCTGGCAGTGGCGCCACAGCAGGAACTCCCTCCGGCTTTCACGCGGAGAGCGGCTTCGCCATACTTCTGTTTTACGACTTCCTTGATGTCAGCTGTTTCAGTGCTCATGAAATGACTCCTATTTGCAGATTTGGACGATGTCTTGCGGTTTAAGGGCTTTGTTACGAGTGCAGCATTCGGCGTAAAGGAACTGCAGCAGTTCCTGCAACGCTTCGGTGTTGGCGGTGTAACGGAGGAATGTTCCCTCCCGTTTCACGGCCACCAGGTCTTCGGTGCGTAATTTGTCGAGGTGATGGGAGAGGGTCGAATTGGGGATCTCCAATTCTTCTTGAATCTCGCTGACCACGAGTCCTTCGGGATGCGCGGTGAGCAACAACTGCATGATTCGCAGTCTGGGCTCGGTGCCCATGGCGGAGAACATGTCGGCGTATTTGGCGACCCGCTCTGCGGCCTTGCCGGAGGATGGGGTTTTAGTGCTCACTTGCATATTTCGATATTACTGGAAATATCGATTATGTCAAGAATCAAATTTGCCACTCGGTGCGAGAGAAGATTGCAATGCGCCAATTTGGGAAGACTATCTGGGATTCTGTGCAGATCTGAGTACTGACGGCTGAGTGCCGAGTGCTTTATCCTGAAGAGCACATGATTCGTGTCCACCGTGCGTTTGATCCGCACTCCATAAGACTTGTCATCTTTGATCTCGATGGCACGCTGATCGACTCGCGCCTCGACCTGGTGCATTCGGTGAATGCGGCCCTCAGGCATATCCACCGCCCGGAATTGCCCGAAGAGGTAATCGCCAGTTACGTTGGCGATGGAGCACCCATTTTGATTCAACGCGCATTGGGAGGCGAAGAAGTTGACGAGGCTCTGGTCCGTAAGGGACTGGAGTTTTTCCTTTCTTATTACCGCGAGCACAAATTGGACCACACGACGATCTATCCCGGAATTCAGGAAGCCCTCGCAGCGATTCAACATTCCGGCAACGGCATCCCGCGGAAGATGGCGGTGTTGACGAACAAACCGGTGAATCCCTCGCGGGCGATCGTGGAAGCGTTGGGGCTCGGCGGTTTCTTCTCGCAGATTTATGGCGGGAATAGCTTCTCCACGAAGAAGCCGGAACCCGAGGGTGCGCTGAAACTGGTGAGTGAAGCGGGCGTGCGACCGGAGCAGGCCGCAATTGTCGGCGATTCTCATGTAGACATCCGAACGGGTCGCAATGCCGGATTGTCGACCGTCGCCGTCACTTATGGCTTCGCTCCACACACGCTCGAAGAAGAAGTCCCAGATGTAATGGTCGACGCTCCTCAGGAATTGAGCACCATCTTTCTGTCCCAGCGATCGTTGCAAGAGCAAAAATGAAGACCGACACCTTCGGTTTCACCCCAAAAGAATTGCGCAAGTTGCGCAGCATGAAGAATCCCTACGGCATTCAGAAGTTTCTTGACGACATGCCGTATCACCTGGAAGACACGGCCTGGTCTCCGCGCAAAGTGCTGGATGAACAGTCCTCGCATTGTCTGGAGGGAGCCATCTTCGGTGCGGCAGCTTTGCGGGCGAATGGATACGCGCCGTTGCTGCTGGATTTCGAAGCCGAGCATGATACCGACCACGTGATTTCGATCTTTCGCCAGGACGGCTGTTGGGGCGCGGTGGCGAAGTCCAATTACACGGGATGCCGCTGGCGGGAACCGATCTATCGCAACCTGCGGGAACTCGCGCTGAGTTATTTCAATGCCTACTTCAACCTGAGGCGTGAGCGGACGCTGCGGCGGTACTCACTTCCGATCAACCTGACGCGCTTCGACTCGCAGAACTGGATGACGACTGAGAAACCCGTGTGGTTCATCGTCTATCATCTGTTCGATGTGAAGCATTATTCCCTACTGACCAAGGCCCAGGAGAAGCGGCTGCACCGAGTCGACGAAAGGCTGTTTCAGGCAGAGTGCTTGGGGAAGGCGTATAAAGATCGGGATTAGTCAGTAATGGATGCCCGCCGTCACCCTCGTTACAAGCTGGAAGTCGATTTGCGCATCTACCCGCGCGACTCACAGGTAGTTCGCGGGCATTCTGTCGACATCAGCGAGTCGGGGATTTCTGCCCTGCTGCGCGTGGAGGTTCCCGTAGGCGAGGTAGTGCGATTGGAGTTCACGGTGCCCACCGGCGATGTTCAGATTCACGCTCTCGTTCGCCAACGGAATGCTTTCCGCTATGGCTTCCAATTCCTGGAGGCCATTTCCCAGCTCGAGATCATTCAGCGCGCCTGCCGGCAGTTGGACGTGGCCCAGTCGACGGCCGGAGTGTAGAAAGCTGAAGAGTTCGTATCCATCTAATTCTTCTCCGCTTGCATCCACAAGACACGATCTCATCGCAATGAGGTTAAGATGAGACCTATGCGGATGAGACTCCTCCCCATCGGCATTTGTACGCTCGCGTGCTTGAGCGCGATCGCGCAGCAGGATGCACCATCTGGAACACCCGCCAATTCTCCCCCGCCGGCCGCAGACGCCAGCAAGGCTCCTGGCAGCGCTCAGGCGACGACTCCGCGGGAACGGCCCGATCTCACGCCTGATGCCAACGGCAAGCTCTCACCGGAGCAGATGCGCGAGCTGACGCGCGTGGTTGCGCAGAACTACCGGGATAACTACAAGAAGCAGCGCGACTACACCTACATCGAGCGTGATGTCGACAAATCCTTGGGTGGCAATGGACAGGTCAAATCCACGGAAATAAGGACCTATGAAATCGTTGAAATCTATGGCGAACAGGTGCGGCGGCTGATCGAAAAAGATGACAAGGCCCTCGACGCCAAAGAGGCGGCGAAAGAGGAAGAACGAATCCAGAAGATCGTCGACAAGCACAAGAATGAATCTGAAGACGACCGGAAGAAGCGGCTCGAGAAAGAAACAAAACAGCGGGAGGAAGGCCGCAAATTCGTCAGTGCAGTTGCGGATTCGCACGACTTCCGGCTGGTTGGAACGGAACTGGTGGATGGCCGCGAAGCCTGGGTCATCGATGGCGAACCGCGGCCCGGTTTTGAGTCGGAGGACAAGGGTGCAAAGTTCGTCTCCAAGTTTCGCGGGCGCCTGTGGATCGATAAAGAGGACATGCAACTGGTGAAAACAGACATTGAGGCCGTGGACACGGCTTCTTTCGGATGGATCGTCGCTCGCATTCACAAAGGAACGCGCGTGATGTATGAACAAATGAGGATGAGCGACGAAATCTGGCTGCCCCAGCACTTGACCTTTAGATTCGATGCCCGGGTCGCACTATTGAAGGGCTACAACATCGACGGCGAGCAGACCTATCGCGACTACAGGAAGTTCCGGACCTCATCGAGAATTGTCGGCATGGGAGAAGTGCAGGAGCCGAAATGAACTGTCTCTCCGGAAGAGTTTCAGAATTTGTGGAGACAGCCGCCTTCGGTTGTCCGGCCGCGGGAGCGGCCGACTGGCCCCGTGCACCGGAAATTCAGTGCTGAGATGACGGACTTCGGAGCACGAGAGGCACGGCTGTCATGGTAGTTGTGCGGCCAAAAACCAGTCGCCCTTCGGGCGACGGACAGCCGAAGGCGGCTGTCCCCACACAATAGTCCCGCTACATCGCCGCTTGGACCACTGAGGCTTTATAATGCGAGGTCCCAACGCGAGTGCACTCGCGTGAACTGACTCCTCCGCGCTGAGACATTGCAGTCGAATTCCTCACGAGGTCCAGATGCCTTCCATCACCC
>QIAL01000942.1:0-3688 GCA_003225535.1 Acidobacteriota bacterium
CGATATTCGTTTTCTGCGGTCATGACTGAACCATGCTGAAAACCAGGAATATCCCGAAGCCAAGCGCAACCACGATTGCCAGAACCAGTAGAATCGGATTCACGCGAAGACGGCCGTGCTCATCTCGCGGCTTCAGGGGATCCTCCACCCACATCAGCAGCACATTGCCAATGAGTTCCCTCGGGTTACGCAAATGGAAGTCAATCAGCCGCTCATGCATCTCGCCGAGTTTTGTATTCGCTTTCATCTCAGAGCACGATCGTCGCTTTTACCCCATCGCGAAACACCAACTGCACGACTGCCGGTGATTTCAGATCCTGCCGAATGGAAACCACTCGTTGGGTAGTCTCTCCCGGGTGAAGATCGTCGGCCTCAGCTTCGGCACGAGCGACAGGCAGCGCGAGTTCCTGCGTACCGCCTAGCTCTTCGAGCATGGTTCGGTCAAGCTGGGTGTGGGCCAAACTCGCCAACCAAATGGGAGAGTCGTCTATCTTTAGTTCGTACGCGCCTGGCGTATTCACGCGATAGGAAAGATTGCTGTTGTTCTCAATCGTGTAATGGATATAGACAGCGCTCGGCGTGCGAAACACGTGCTCCACGCGCACGCTCACCTGGTTTTTCGCCGCACGTACACGAGTGTGTTTGATCTCCTCGCCCCCCAGGAGCGCGCGGGTCAACACCACGTCGGCAGACTGATTTGTCTCGGTGTCCACGGCGGGTTTTGGAGGCGGGGCGGGAGCCGGTGGAGCATTATCAATGGCAAAATTCATGTTCTTCACTTCTTGAGTGATTTCAAGCTCGTACGCAAAGCGCCGGGAAGCCGTCCACACGAACAGATCCGTTGCGGCTCCCGATTTGATTGGCTTGACGAAGACCTTGTTCGACTCCCGCTCAATCTGAAAATCCGAACTGCCGGCGGCAGCCATCGTGACCGGCTCGTGAAAATCCAGAACCGTCAGGTGGTTCAGGGCGGTCGCAACGTGGACGACGGCATCCGGGCTGGGAGGGCTGGACTGTTGAGACAAAGCAGCGATCGCACAGAGGCTATATATAAGGATGAGCGAAACAGGTCTTTTCATAATTCCTTCTTAGGCCCTGAGCGGAATCCGAAAGGATTCCGCTCAAAGCGGTTGCTGCCTCACATGACCCAGGGCGCATCACTCGCATCCTCATCGCTGAAGGTGCTGGGAAGAAACTCCGCAGCTTCATCGACAATGGCAGCGGGTATTGCGCGATCGGCTGCGATGTCTGTTTCAGCGCAAGACTCGCTTGAAGATTGTGCTTGGGCCTGTTCGGGTTTGTCGTCGTCGAGGAGGACCTTCCCATCCCTGTACTTGAACAAGAATGTGTGTTTCTGTCCTCCTCCCTTGAGTGGATCAACGAGGAAGGTTCGGCCGGAAGAGTCGGTACGAACGAGTCCCTCGTAAAGCCTGGGGACGTGCACGCGAACCGGCTTGCCTCCCGTGCGCTCCGCCAGCTTCAGGATCAGTTCCTGAGGAAAGGCAAGAAAGAGAATCGAGCCGCTTGAGCGCTCACCGTTGCTCACCACGCGGTTCAGCGCCTGTAGCCAGCCCATGCGGTTCTCTGCCTTGTTCTGCGCCCAGATACGGATGTAGGCCAAGACAGCCTTCATCTCATATTTGCCACGTTCCTCGTCAGCGTGTCCCACTCGGCCTTTGTCTTCTCCAGTTGTTGTTTGAGTTGTTCTCGCCTCTCGGCGATCTTGCCGACCATCGCGGCATAAACCCGATTGATGAAGCGGCAGTCTTCCAGCATCTCGCGGGTGACCTGTTCGCCCACCACGAGCGCCTTGAATGCCTCAATCGGAGCCTTGTTGATCAGCAAATCCTCGATCTGCTTGCGAACATGGTTGTAGAGGTGGCCGACGCGGTCGGTCTTCTCCACCTCCAGATGGAGTGGTAAATCGGAGCACCGGCGTTCGTTCTTGTAGCGGAGCCAGGGCGCCTGACGTATCTGCTGGCGTATTTCGGCGACCAGTTTGAGATCGGGCTGGACCTGCCACTTGAGGCTGTCGAGAGCGTTCTGAAGTTCCTTGGCCAATTGCGCAGCAAGTTCTTCCTGGCCTACTGCGCGGCACGAGGTCATCAAGTCGGTGATCGAGCCGATGTGATTCCCTCGGGCCTTCATGGCCACGTGCTCCAGATTGAACCAGGGGTCGCGGGCCTTGTTGGCCTTGTTTTTCCCCTGTTGCTGTCCGAGGCCTCGTGAGAACCGGTCTGTTACAAATCGCGGGAAGCGGTCCTCTTCGACCACGCAAATCCAGTCGAAATCAAAGTCACCGCCGTTTTTCTTTGCCGTCTCGGAATGGAGAACATACGTGCCCTCGAGTCGCAGTTGCTGCGTGACGAGGTCACGAAGCTCTGTCTCGATCAGAGCGCACTCCTGGCGGCAAAGATCCCTGTCGAGCTGCGCGATCATCTCCTCGTCGGAGAGATTTACGAACGGGAGAAGATCGTCAACCATGCGTATCGGGTAGCGGACACACAGGCCCCGTTTCGAAGCGAGTGTGACGATGGCCTTGTGTTCGGCAATCCAATCGGATCCGCAAAACACTTCGCCATCTTTAAGGAAGAGATAACCGTCGTCCATCAAAGCAAATGCAGGAAGGCGAAAACCTCCACATTTCGCCACTGGCATCGGCCAAAAGCAGTCCCTCAACGACTCGGAATTCTTCGCTGGTGTCCTGCTCAAGTCCATCCGGCAAAGACCTATCCGGATGGTGCCCAAGGACTTCAAGAAGATCCTCGTAGCGGCCCTCGCCTACCGCCTCACTCAGCTTGGCCACCTGCTTCATCGCCTGTGGTAAAACCTCCAGCTGAATTGAGTCTTCAGGTGCATGTTCTACGAGCGTGTAGCTGGACTCAAACTCGAGCTGGCGGGAGACTTCGCGAATGCCTACGACGACATCTCCGCGAAATCTTCTGCCCGGCCCGAAGATCGAATACATTACCGCTGGTATCTTCAGCCCCGGTTTGACCGCGCTTTCCGGCAGCACAAAATCCGCTTCCAGCGCGTCGGCAACATCATCCTCCATGATTTTGAATGCGCCTTTCGCCTGGATATCGGCGAAGGCCATGCGAAATTGATAGAAGCGCCCTTCCGCAAGACGTTTCCGGGCAATTTCCCGTTTCGCGTCCCCGAGAAGGGCCGATTGTTGCTGCTCGTCCAGGTCTGCGCCGCCTACCTTTCCATGGCGCTCGCGGCGAAGCCGTTCACTCTGGACCGAGAGGATTTCGCGGTCATGCTTTTCTTTGAGACGCTGGAACACAGATCGCCTGATCCAGCCACGGCAGTCATTGGTTCCCAGCTTCCGATCGGGAACGACGAGCACATGTGCCTCGGGTTCCTCCATCATCACCTTGCAGGGCGAGACAAGGATCCCGAAATAGACAATCGCCGCCTGCGGCCAATGCTGAAACCGCTCGGCGATGGGCCGGCTGTGCTGCTGGTCGACAAAGTAGAACTTGCCCTTCTTTGCCGACCCGCTGGCGCCCACTAATTTGTAGTGAACGCCGTTCCAGACGAGCCGGGCTAAGGCGTTCTCGACCTGTGCTTCTTCGTAATCGTCGAGAGGCTCAGCCGGCACGTTCACACTCGCTATCTTGATTCCGGGATAGAGCACGCTGAGCAGCGTGTTCTGGAGTGGATCAAGATCGTGCAACCGCGG
>QIAL01000942.1:3786-4083 GCA_003225535.1 Acidobacteriota bacterium
CGCTCTTGCCTGACCCCCATTTCGGGTTCGTTTGGCCAGGCCTTCAAGAAAAAGCCCCGGTCAGCACATTTCCCCGCATAAAGCCGCAGGGCGCTCAAAGGACCAACATCATCGTTTGGTCATCTGAGAACTCTTCGTGCTGATCTTTTCGAACTAACTTTGAGTCGGCTTCTGGACGACAGCCTGTTTCACGATCACAGGACTACCGCCGCCATTTACCTCCGGAACGGCTTTCCATGCCGTCAACGTATAGAACGGCTGGCCGTTCTTGAACGCTTCGATTAACGCTTCACCTTC
>QIAL01000010.1 GCA_003225535.1 Acidobacteriota bacterium
GCAGCGCCCGAAAGTAAATCCCCGGCGTCAGCGACGGGCGCCCGTACTTCTCCGCATAAAACTTCGCGCACCGGCCCTCGACAAACTCGTCGAAGCCCTCGGCTTCCAGCAGTTCATTCAAACGCTGATAGAACGGATGCCCCGGAGCCGCTGCCAACTCCGTGTGTGCGATCCACAAATCTTCTTGCTTCTCCCGCTGCTTGCGCGTCCCCATCGCCATGCGCCGATTCTACAAACCAAGCCTGTGGATACCTCAACTCCTTCTTGCTCACGAATCCAAACTTGCACCACGGGCTGATAAGGGAAACAAGCGGGAGGCTCTAACTATACTGAAATCATCGATTTTCCGACGATAAAGAGTCCCAGTAAAACATCTAGGCAACTTTCAGGCTTTCCCCGAATTGTCAGCCAGTCCGGTACGCTGTCAAATATGGGTTGCCATTCCGTTCTGGAAGGAAGTCGCTATGACCCCGGAAGAACGAGAACAAATCAATTACCTCTGCAAGCGGATTGAGTCAGAGCAAGACCCGGTTACGTTTGATCGCTTGGTCAAAGAACTGAACGACCTGCTAGAGGCCAAGCACAGCCGCATCCATCCCAAGCAGAGGGCCGCACTGAACTATCCGACCACGTCCAAATAAAAACACAGGGACTATACACAGTCTCAAGTATTCCCTCGGTCAAGTACACGGTGCAAGTTCGTCTTGTGAACCCGGAACCCCCATCTCGACTCGATTCTTCGGCACACGCTTTGCGCCGAGTATTTGATTTGTGGCCTTATCTCTTCCCAGCGGTCTCCATTCTGTGCTTCGCCTACCATCTCTGGACCTGACTTCTATTGGGGCTGGGTACAGGAAACAATGAGCGCGGGGGTACTAGGAACCCCCGATACAATTGCGGTTCAGTTCGCGGTAACAAACAACCTGCCACGGACGGACTCGTCACTTCGGCCTCCTTCCTTTTACGAGTCCAGTAAAGGAGTATCGCCCCATGCAATCCACTTCGCTTCACAAACCGGCCACACTGCCGCGACTCCTCGCCGTAGTGTTTCTGCTGGCTCTTCTTCTTATGATGACCGGCGTAAGCCGGGCAACCTCGTGCTCGACAATATCCTTAACCAGTAAGCCGGTCACCTGCGCCATCCCCGAGCAAACCCCCGAGTTTACACTGACAGCAACGCTTACGGGTCTATCGTTCACAGCCTATCGTTCACAGCCCAAGCGCAGGGCATGGTGCTGATTTACGACGATGCGGCCCACACGATTCTGAGTGATGTTGTAACTTTCACGAATGTCGGGGGAATCTCCACGGTAGCTTTTTTCTGCGATACGGACGGTATTCCCCTCACAGCCCAGGGATTGCGCATCCTTGGACAATTTACCGAGAGCAATAAGCCCGTCTCCCTTTCCGTGGCCCTATTGAACGGTCAATTTGTAAACGCCAAAATATGCAGTGACCTCGCGGAGAGCCCGAGCTGTTCCGGTTCGAGTGATTCCATTACCCTCTCGGCCAGCAAGACCACCGTGCCTGAGCCCGGAACGTTCATCCTGCTCGGTTCCGGTTTACTTGGTTCAGGAATGTTGAAGTATTATCCGGGAGCGCTCCGGCGACGCCTGCGTAACCACAGGAGATGAGTCTCCTAACGGACAGTGCTCCAGGTCATCGAGATCGGCTTTGCCGATCCCTTTTCACTCGTCAGTTGGTCGGATAAGTGGGCTGGTGTGCCCTTTCGCAACTCGCGCACACGTTCCTCGACGTGAAAGTTTTGCAGTGTGTGTTTGTGCCCATCTACGGTGTCGATTTCAACACGCTGGTCACAGATGAGACGCACATCCATCTGTGCCTCGTCTCGGTGATTCGTAATCCATGGCCTCTTCAATCTTCGTGGTAAACAGCTCGCTGATGAACCCCTCAGCAGCGCTGCGGAATTTCGTGCTGTTGACGAATGCCTTAATCCACGGTGCATTCATGGCCGGATGGTGGCTGATTGTCTCCAAAACAATCGTATCAGTGGAGCCGCATTGATCGATCCAGTCGCGATCAACGAAGAAGTGCCATCCCGGTCTAGTTCTTTCACGACGCAATCAAACGTTCCTGCTTTTCCCCGTCCCGTTAATATCATTCATCTGGCCCGACGAACGCATTCGAGAACTTGCGCCCAACTTCTTAGAGCATCCCGCTGTAATCGAACAGATTCCGGGCACGAAACAAGTAACTGTGGGAGGCGACAAGGCCTATGACACGGCAGATTTCGTGGCCGAATGCCGCAACCTCAAGGTCAGGCCTAACATAGCTCAAAATCTGGAGCGACCCGATGGGAGCCCGATTGATGCTCGCACGACGCAGCACCCTAGACATGCAATCAGTCAGAGAAAGAGGAAGCGTATCGAAGAGTGCTTTGAGTGAGGAATCTGGCGATTCAAGCGGCGTAAGCCGAGGTCGCAGTGAGCTCACAGGACCGAAAATGAATCTGCGGGACAGCAGCGGGTGCAGCCAGAGCCCTTCCCGAACACAAAATCACTGAGACTGGAGAGAAGCTAAGTCGCGGAGTCCATTTTTCCACAGCCTGCAGAGCGGCCCACGCGACCCATACGAGAGAGAAGCAAGCTAACGTTCCCCGACAGCAGCAAACTTTACATGTAGCCTTGGCGTGTATGGTCATGCTCTGCGCTCAAATGCCCACTGGGTTGCATACTTTCACTGCAACTGCCAGATGCGATATTTCCTGCCACATTGGAACAGCCCGGATTCAATCACATTGCATAAGCGAAGGGCTGCCTTTCGTTGAGACTAGGTAGATTATGTAGGCCTCGCCAATGGTTCTGCGGCCATGCTTACTTCGCATCAGAAACGAGCGCTTTTCTTGTAAATGGCTCCGGGGCAATGACATATCTGGGGTTTGGTAAGACTCGTCTCTGACGTAATCATGCAAGACTTCAAGTGAACTACTCAACCTGATTAGGGGTTTGACCGGATTGCCTTCGGCAGGAGGAAATGGAATTGTACCGCACGGGCACGCTAATGGACTTCTAATCCTGAGTAGTCCAAATCCCGCAAAAACGATGGAAGGAGAGGAATGCTATGGCTCAAAGGCCCATGCCGCTGGACCGAGCGCCAGCGACTCACCAACTGGCGCCTATCCGTTCGCAAACCGAGCCCACTGCCGAATTGCTGCATGAACTGGTGGCACACCTGCGACAGCACCGTACGCAGCTACGTGAAGAATGGGCGCAGAATATTACCGAAGCCCGGCTGCTGACGGCCATGACCAAGGACGAAATCTTTGCCGAGGCAACCTCCGTGTACGACAACTACGTGGAGGCTCTAGCCACCGGCACCTTCGAGGCGTTGCAGACCTATTCGCGCAACCTCTCCGAACGCATCATCCCCAGAGGAGTCGAGACGAACGAAGTAGTGGGAATCGTGCTGCTGCTGCGTGATGTGCTAGCCCGTTCGCTGTTCGCCAAATACCGGGCTGACTTCGCAAAGCTTGACCGAATCCTGGACGCTTACGAACCTGCCGCCAACCGCATCGCGAACACCGTAGCGGTAGGCTTCGTGCAGGAAAGAGAACGAGTCATCCGGCAACAGCAGGAAGCGATCCGCGAACTCTCGACCCCAGTACTGCAAGTCCGCGAGCGATTGCTGATCCTCCCCATCATCGGCGCGATTGACCCGCAACGCGCCCGTCAGTTGACCGAGCAGTTGTTATGGGGGATCCGCACCAATCGCGCCAAAGTGGTGGTCATCGACATCACCGGCGTTGCGGCCATTGACGTCTCTGTGGCCAATCACCTCGTGCAAACCGTGGAAGCATCACGCTTGCTGGGCGCCACCGTGATCGTCACCGGCCTTTCTCCTGAGATTGCCCAGACGCTGGTCAACATTGGCGTTGACCTCGGCAAGATGAATACTGTGGGCGACTTGCAGGGTGGCATCGAACAAGCCGAGCGACTGCTGGGCTACAAGGTTGTACCCCTGGTCGAAGCGAACTAAGGCTTTTTCAAAGGGGAGCGGCGTGGAAGTCCCGATTCTCAAACAGGGAGAAATTTTGATCGCCACTGTCCAGGCGGCTCTCACCGACTCGGACCTGCTGCAGCTTCGTCGCGCCCTGGTGGAAAAGGTCGCCCAAGCTCGTGCGCGCGGAATCATCATAGATGTCACGGCAATGGATGTGATGGATTCCTTTGCATCACGCACGATGCGGGAAATGGCGCATATGATCCGGCTGCGAGGCGCCGAGACAGTCATTGTGGGAATTCAGCCGGATGTGGCTTTTGCAATGGTGCAATTGGGGTTGTCCATGGGGGGGCATGACGGCTGTCGACCTGGAAGAAGGTCTGGAGTACTTACACCGAAGTTTACGGGGTGATCCTAGTCGGTAATGCTGTTGTGGAAAGAAACTTGGCTGCTGGAGTGGAAAGCGAAATTCATGTTCCGATCGCCTCGGATCAAGATGTCGTAGTTGCTCGCCACAAAGGTCGAGCGCTGGCTACGGAACTGGGTTTTTCGGGGAGGGATACGACTCTGCTTGCCACGGCAATCTCCGAACTGGCCCGCAACATCGTCTCGTATGCCGGGCGGGGCGAGATAGTGCTGCGAACCACGCATAATTCCGACCGACCGGGAGTTATGGTCGTCGCACGTGACAAGGGGCCAGGCATCGCGAGTATTGAACAGGCCTTGCGAGAGGGATATTCCACATCGGGGAGCCTGGGTCTGGGCCTTCCGGGAGTGCGCCGCCTGGTTGACGAATTCGAGATCGTGTCCGAGTTTGGAGAGGGCACGACTGTGACGGTTCGGAAATGGAAGGGCTAAGCGAATCAGTGATTGAGGTGGGGGTTGCCGGCCTGAGTCTGCCGGGCCAGTCAACATCCGGTGATCGGCACGTCTTTGAGCCGTTCTCCGGTGGGGTCCTGTTGGCGGCGATAGATGGGATCGGACACGGGCACGAAGCGGCTATGGCAGCGGAGAAGGCGTGTGTGATTCTCAGAACAAATGCGGCCGAACCCGTGGTTGCACTTGCGGAGCGTTGCCATGGAAGCCTTCGCTCCACACGCGGCGTCGTGATGAGCCTGGCCGCATTTGACACAGTGCAGAACCTGTTGACCTGGCTGGGGATCGGAAATGTGCAGGGGGTTCTGCAGCGGTTTGGCCTGCCCCTCGAAGGGACCGACGAGCCTCTCTTGCTTCGAGCGGGCGTGGTCGGGAGCCAGTTGCCCCCGCTGCGAGCCTCAGTTCTTCCGGTCGCTCGCGGGGATACGCTGATTCTGGCCACCGATGGAGTGCAGAGCGGATTCTCCCGCCGACTCGCTTCTGCAATGACTCCTCAGAGAGCCGCGCAGGCGATTCTGGATGGCTTTAGCAAGGGAACGGACGACGCGCTTGTGCTGGTTGCCCGTTACCAGGGATGCGGCACCGATGGGAATCGCGATAACAACGAGTGACCTCGAGTCTCTCTACAGTCAAGCGCTGGAGCATTATCTGGCCGGAGGCGGGGAAGAAGCCTTGCGCGGGGCCTATGAGGTCGGGCGCTTGGCTCTGGCCGGTGACGTCGGACTTCTTGACCTGGCGGCGTTTCACCACTCCGCCCTGATAAGAATTTTAGCTGACTCCCAAGGGCAAGACGAAATACGCGCCCGCTTCAGCGCCGCCTCACAATTCTTTACAGAATGTGTCTCACCTTATGAGATGTCCCTGCGCGGTTATCGCGATGCAGTCGCAGCGTTGCGTCTTCTTAATGAGACTCTGGAAAAGGAAGTCAAACGGATTGCTCACACCGTCCACGACGAAGCAGGCCAACTCCTTGTGGTCGTGTATCTGGCGCTGACGGAGATTGCCAAAGACCTGACGCCTGCTATGCAAACTAGGATCAAGGGCGTCAACGATCTTCTGCATCAAGTTGAGGGTCATCTACGACAACTGTCGCACGAACTCCGACCTACGATCTTGGACGACTTGGGGCTTGTTCCCGCGGTCCAATTTCTGGCTGATCGGGTTTCAAAGCGCTCTAATCTTGTTATTGAGGTGAAAGCCGAACTGGATGGCCGGCTACTCCCCGGCGTCGAGACCGCCCTGTACAGAATCATCCAAGAGGCTCTGAACAATGCTAGACGGCACTCCCAAGGGAAGAATGTATGGATTCAACTGGACGAGGATGCCGGGAAGACTATGTGTTCCATCCGTGATGATGGGATCGGCTTTCAGGCTCAACCGTATCCCTCGGAAACAGGTGAGAAAGGCTTGGGGCTGATTGGAATTCGGGAGCGGCTAAGCGCGATCGGCGGCACACTGCAGATTACTTCGGAACCAGGTCGGGGGACCAAGTTGCTAATTGTTGTTCCCAAGGAGAATTCACATGCCAATTCGCATCGTGCTCGCCGATGACCATGTCCTCGTGCGGCAAAGCTTGCGGTCCCTGCTCGAACGAGAGGGGATTGAAGTGGCCGGCGAGGCGTCAGATGGGCAAGAATTAGTTTGTGTGGCGGCCAGCCTGCGTCCAGATGTTGCCGTGGTGGATATCGGAATGCCACTGATGAATGGGGTAGAAGCTGCAGGAGAACTCCGCCGATCCTCGCCGCAAACGAGGACGATCTTATTGACGAAACACAACGAAGACCAATACGTAACCGAGGCCCTCCGTGCTGGGATCAAAGGATACGTGCTAAAGAATCAGGCAGCCAATGACTTGATTCATGCCATCCATCAGGTATGTCGGGGAGGGTTCTACTTGAGTCCCAGCATCTCGCAAACCGTGGTCGACGCGTACCTCTCGAAAGCTGTGACGCCGCCAGACCCGCTGACGAGTCGCGAGCGGCAAGTGCTGCAGTTGATCAGTGAGGGAAAGTCCACGAAGGACGTCGCATGCCTGCTAGGAATCAGTGCGAAAACCGCTGAGTCCCACCGCTCTCGACTCATGCAGAAACTCGACATCCACGAAACTGCTAGCCTGGTCCGGTATGCCATTCGCAGGGGATTGATCCAACCTTGACCCAACCGTGTGAGGAGCGTCAAACGAAGCCTCTTTGACCGCAGAGATTAGAAAGAGGGCAGCGAGGCCGGCCTGCCGCGTTGGCCCTCGAAAATTAAAAACGCGCAGCCGATCTCGAAATCGGCTGCGCGACTGTCAGCACTGCTTATGAGGTTAATCCGTGGTTTAGTGCTGCATGGCCAGCAGATCCTCCGCGGCGGTCGTGTGCCGGAGCTGGCTGGATTGACAAACGAGCATGACGCTCAGCGTGCCACTCCACGATCCCGTCCAATTCGAACAGCCACCGCCTCTGGCGCCGCCTACGACAAACTTCTTCCACGGTTGGTTGTTGCTGTTGACGCCTTCAGGAGTTCCGGCATGGTCTCCGTTGTTCATTCCGCAGGCGGTCTTGTGCCCTGGCTTGATCGCCAGAGCGTTGTAATTGGGCAATGGTCCGCCACTCGTCCTGGGATTTTTTTTTCAAGGATGGGAACCAACACCTCCTCTGTCGTGCCGGGATAAGTGGTGCTTTCCAGCACAATCAGTTGTCCGGCTCGCAAATGCGGAGCGATTGACTCAGCCGTGCTTGTGATATATCGCAAATCGGGTTCGCGGAATTCGCCGAGGGGAGTAGGGACGCATATGATGACTGCATCCATTTCGTCGAGACGGGAATAGTCCGTGGTCGCCGAAAACCCATGTGCGCGAGCGTTCTGGATTTCCGATGCGCTGATTCGAGCGATGTAGGAGCCGCCAGAGGCTAGTTTTTCAACTTTGTCAGGATCGATGTCGAAGCCGGCAACCTCATAACCCTCGTCGCCGAAAAGCAATGCGAGCGGCAAGCCAACGTAGCCCATACCTATGACGGCAATGCGTGCCTGGCGCAACTGAATCTTTCGCTCCAACTCTTGGCCAGCGATAGGTAGGACCGCAATCGGGTTTGAAAGAGCGTCAGGCTCGATGGGCGTCTTGACCAGAACACGCGCACCCCGAGGACTGACGTTTTCCGTTACCCCGTCCTCGGCAACCCGCGGCTCCCACGGGTTTAGCAGCTTGACCGGGACCGTCAGGTGGATTCGGCGGTGAAGGCGCCCAGATTGCGTGTGGGAGCGTGCAGAATGCAGGGCCATAGCGGCACTCCCTTGATCGGCCAGAGGCGCCAGCGCGTACTGGCTTCGGTTGTGCATCTAATACCGACACGGCTGCGTCTAGATTGTGCGGGTCGTGTCCGGCAGAGTCTCCAGGTCTCCTGGCGAGAGTTCTACTGCGGTGGAGCGCTGGATGAAATCGACAGAGACGATGATTCGGGTGCGACTGTTATGGCGCACTACTACGCCTTCAAGTCCCTGCAGCGGGCCAACCTTGATGCGGATGCGCCCGCCTGCTGCAAGGTACGGGTATGGCTCGGATCTTCGCAGTTGCAGTGCCATGCGAAGGGCTTCAATTTGTTCGTCTGGCACTGCCACAGGCATCCCGCGGAAGCTCACGATGTGGACGACCCCGGGAACCTCGAGAGCACGTATGCGCTCCGCTACAGAGATGCGAATGAACAAGTAGCTGGGAAAGAGCGGCAATTCTACGTGTGCCCGACGGTTCTTCCAGTTGCGGACCGAGTGATAGAGTGGCAGAAAACATTCAACTGACCTGCGAGCCATGTGATCGGCAACGGCTTTCTCGTGCCTCGTAATAACGTACACTGCACACCAGCGACTTTCGAGCGCCGGGTGCGGAAGCGTGCCTTGCTCGGCGCGGCGAGGTTGTGGCGGTTGCGTAATTCGTTCTGCCAATGCGCTGTTCGTTTCTTGCACCGTCCGACCTTTCTGACAGTTCAGCGGATGCACCTTTGCCACCTCAACTGCATATTGACTGGGGACAAGCTTGACCTGAGGCTCGGTGTTACGGGCTCAAGTCGGATGGCGACCGATGTCCAACCCTTCAGGACCAGCGCTACGCCATACGCGAAGCCTAGTTAATCGAGCCCACCGAGGCAATCCGGTGAGTCTTGCAATCTGGCAGCAGGTAATTCCTCCGCCCGAAATGTTGGAAAAGTTCTGTATCTTGCGAAAACCGGAGATGAAGTTTGCTAACCCCAATCACTCACGTCGCGCTCGACGGTCCTGCAAGATGCGATGGGGGAAGGCAGGCCCTTGCAGGATCGGAGCGCGGACGGGTGGCGGCGACAAAATACCTCATCAAGGCCCTCTTGAGCAACTCGTTTGATCTTGTAAGCGTTGCGGTTCGCTTTTGGCCTATCTCACACACTGACTCCCACGACACAACCGACGTGGGAGCTTATGATCTGGTGCCATGCCCAAGCCTCTCGCTCCGCCTGACGCGAAACGAGCGCGCGGAAATCCCAACTGGGGTAACCCTCTTCCACCGATCCCCGCTCTGCCCACCGAGTTCGAGATGGAAGTTACACGTCTGGTACTTGCAAAGTCGCAATATACCGCTTCAGCAGAATTGAAGCGCTGGTTCGACCGTAATAGGAGTCGCGTGTATGTTCCCGAATGGCTCCTTGCCGAATGGGGAATGCAGGTCGAAGACTTCAGCGGCGCGGCGCGATGACCTGGTCACGCGGCCGTCCGTGATGTAAGCGTTGAGAGTTCCTTGAGCAACTCAGCTATTCGATCGCCACGCTGGTCGTATTCTCGTAATTCGTACGGCAACGCAGAATGGCCCGAAAGCTTTGAGCTGCTGAAAACCAAAGCTCGAGCGATACCGCTCCAAAAAGCGATCGCCTTGTGCACGCAGAATGTCGGCCACCTCAAGGGTGGGCCGAGTCATTCTTGTTTTTTTCGCTTAAAGCTACGACTGACGCTCTCGGTGCCAGGCAGAGTTAGACCATCCAGCGGATCGGCGCCCATGAGCAATAGCGTTGGACCGAGACTGAGAGGACGAAGCCGGGCCTGCAAGGGCGGCGTGGCGCATGGGCATCGTCGGCTCAAGAGACGGACAGCCTTCCACTCGCATGCCGTGCAACCGGTCACATCATGAAAGCTGGATCGTCATCCGACTCTACCGCCGCATCGCTGTTCTGCTCTGACCTCCGGGCGGGACTGGGTACGTTGAGGCGCAGGTCGAACGCAACTTCATCGATAATGTCCGGCGGCACCTTGGTTAGTTGTCTTAAGAAAGCAGTGGTCAAGGCGTTTTCGCAGACTGTATTGATCAGTCGTGCGATGCCCCGGGAGTGACAATAGATTCTTTCGATCGCTTGATCGGCGAAAAGCTCGCGCCCATCCACGTTGGCGCCCGCAAGATGCAGCCGGTGCCGTATATAGCCGCTTGTCTCTTCCAAGTCCAATGGTTCAAGGTGTGAGCGCGTTGCTATTCTTTGTTTCAATTGCCTCAGCTCAAGTGAATCCAGCTTCTCGTCCAGTTCCGAATGCCCCACAAGCAATATCTGGAGCAATTTCTCTTCTGCCGTCTCCAGATTTGTCAGGAGTCTGGTCTCTTCGAGAGCTTCTGTCGATAGATCGTGGGCCTCGTCCACTACAATCACAGTCGTTAGTCGTTGTTGATGACGGGCCACAATATATTTGCTGAGTTCATGGAGAACTTGCCCCTTGGTTTTGCTCCACGCGTCTAGGCCGAAATCGGCAGCAACGTACTGCAGGAACTCCAGCGACGACAAGCGGCTGTTGAACACATATGCGTAACCGATGTCACTATGTTTGAGTAATCGCAAAAGGCAACAGATTAGTAAAGTCTTGCCTGTACCAGCTTCGCCTGTCAGGACGCCAATTCCCCTCCGCCGGCGTACACAACAGCAAAGTGCAGCAAGAGCCTCCCTGTGTCCCTTTGTAGAAAACAGAAAAGAAGGATCGGGAGTAATCTCGAAGGGATTACGCCAACATTTGTAAACGCCGTTATACATGCCTAGCTAACTCAGTGCACATCGCGTGAAAACTATCCCCAGGATCCGGTCGCACACTACAGAGAATCCTCATTGGGCTGGGAGCCATCTGGTCAGCGGGAAATGCCTCCCAGACCGCACGCTTGGACACCCGCTGGTCTCGACGGACCGGGTGGGCATGGTGCCCGGCTTTGCATAGCTCTCACTGTCATCTCTTGGAGTCTGAAGTCCATTGTTGGTGTACGTGGTAGATGCGGAGATCCTCGTTCTCAACAAATACATCGGCGTCCGGGTGGGATTGCCGGTAATTCTCGCACAGTCGCAGCGCTGCTGCCTCCAAGCTGGCCCGCCCTCCAGGCGAACGATAATTCCGGTACGTAGGATCCGTCAGCACTGAAAAAGAGACTATCTCAGGCTCGTGGGCAAAAATCTGAAATGGTCTCTTCTCCACGTAGATGAACAAATCCTCCTGCTTCTCCTCAAAGTGGAAGTCCGGGCTCGGGGCCCGGCCCTGATATTTCTCGACAAATCCCGCCAGATCTTCGTATGCTCCTAAGCCTAGCGTTTCGGCCAACTGTTCCACCGGTGCGACCACAACCCACGTTTGGCGAGAAAATCTGGATGCGATTTCTTGGGTTGCGCGTGCTGCGGCTTCATACTCAACGTATCGACCAACCAACCCTTGCGGCCGTAACCAAATCATCGCAACGCACACACAAGCACCGAGAAGTAGTGTTTGTCCTGTTCTGCCGGCGCGGGCGAGTAGTTTGTCTTCTATCAGCGCCAGAAAGCAACCGACGACGATAGCAGCAGCAACCGGCAAGATTGCGCGCACTTCATCGCCGACGGTGACGCTGGTCGACAAAGTCAAGTAAGCCACTAAGCTGTAGCACACGAACCCAAAAGCTACCAGGCCCACCATGGGACGTAGCAGCACAACCCCGCCCACCGTCACCAGTATTAGCAGTAACAATTGCGAAACAATGCCTGTCAACACCAGGCAACAAGCGAAATCCAGCAGCGAACCCAAACCCCTCTCGTTCCGGTACCAATCCGCCAGAAACGCTAGAGCCAAAAGAAGGAACAGCAAGCCAAGTCCAAATTCGGTACTGGCTCGCATCGCCGCGGGAGAGCCGCTGAGGAGGCTTTTGACGTTTTGTATCGCGGAAATTGCCATCACTGCGTGATTTCCCACAGGCGGGAACGCAGCTGCTCCTAAGCAATACACTGCGGCGACAGACGCAACACCAGCTCGGGCACATACATGAATAAGCAAGCCGGTGGCCGCGACAACTGACAGCTCAATCACAGGCGATAGTACACGCGTGACCTGGATCGGATCCGCACCGCTGAGAAAAGATATGGTCGCAATCACCGCAGGAAATACGAACGGCCGGTTGGCGGGGTGGAGATTGAGCATCAATTCTCGCGCACGCAGGAGAAGAGAGTATTGGTCGGACTGATCAAACCGCAACTCGCGAACGGCATGCTCGCCGCGCAGAATAACAGTTGTTATCAGAACGACTGCAAGGGACACGACCAGCAGTTCTCCGCCATCTAAGCATTTCAGCCCCCGATTAACGCATAACCGCCAGGATGAGCGAGCAGGTGCCAGCGGTGCTTTGCGGGCGATGAGGCGCAACCCAAACGACCGAGCTTCAATCTTGCGCATAATCTCGATCGTGGCTGCTTCCAAGTTCATTAGCAAACCGCCATGCATTTTGGCGCGCCTTCGAAGCCAATCGATGGCGAACGCTC
Organism: Acidobacteriota bacterium; assembly: GCA_003225535.1. Lineage (GTDB taxonomy): Bacteria > Acidobacteriota > Terriglobia > Terriglobales > Acidobacteriaceae > Sulfotelmatobacter. The sequence continues at coordinate 12,588 of QIAL01000010.1, forward strand.
CCACAAAGACAAAAATAACTGTGAGTGCGTTAAGTAAACGCAAACTCGCCAAGAGAAGAGTCGCCATCGTCACGCAGAGCACTGTGCGGGCCCAGTTGCCGGCAATCTGCATGACCGTGACGGACTTCGATCTTCCCGAAAAGAGATGTGCCGGAAACCAGAAAAACACCATAATGAAGACGACTAAAATCCAACACGCTCTAAGGGCGTCCAGAGTAGGCACCAGGAAAGCTCACGAAATTGAATAATGATAGGCTGGGTTGACCAGGACTTCTCTCACCGCCGCATTACATTTCCAGAGAACGACAGCCGACCCTACGAGCAGCCCGGCGGCGGCAAACTGTACTCCCCACAAATGGCTGAGTCCGTACCCAGTCAGCAGATTTACTCCGACTCCAAGTCCCAGGGCGGGCAGCGCCATCGAAATGGCATTCATGCTGGCGAGAATGATGGTCTCTAGCAGAGCAATACTTAACATGGAATAACCGAGGCCGCCCAGTACGGCCGTTTCCAATATTCTCAGGGTGGGGGCAACACTGCTCGAACGAGAGAAGGTGACCCATGCGCCTAAGGCAGTCACTGTAAACACAGTAAAGATGACAAGCATCATTCGCGAGTGGCGTCTACGTAGACTTACGACTAGTGTTTCGCTTGCGGCTTGTGGCAATTCCATAGCCAGCCTTTGCCAGAACCGCAGGAATGAGTCCCCGAGATATTCCACCAGTGCTGCCGTAATCAGGAAGGCTAGGAGGACCAAATCCATACCCTTCTTGTATTCGGGGTCGATTCCGAAACTTAGACCAGAGACCCATGGGATCGCACTTCCGGCGGTCAACCGGTCGGCAAAGAGGAAGCTGAAATACGCGGTTCCGTAGACATAGAAGGGAATCAGCGAGATGAACATGACACTCACGCGTGGGCGAGCGCTCTCTGGTTCGTCTGTGTGCCTCTTTTCCTTGCAATGAAACCCGGTCTGCACACAACCGAGAGCGCATAAGGTAGCCGTCCACGGCCAGAGCATCGCTAGAGTGGAGCCACTCCAATCAGCAAGAGAATTTATCACGGTGCTAATGAGAGCACTGAATGCAAAGACGCATGGGATACACCAGCCGATTCCCTGGACGGAGA
>QIAL01000011.1 GCA_003225535.1 Acidobacteriota bacterium
TCGGCATACTGTACGGAGTCCGCGAAGAAAACGCCGCCTTCCTGGAATTCTCGCGCCACTTCCGCAAGCACGGGCTGCCTGTGCCCGAGATCTACGGCGAAGACCTCGACCAGGGCGCTTATCTCGAACAGGATCTCGGCGACACTTCTCTCTTCGAACTGCTCTCGGAGAACCGCAAGGGAGAAGTCATCGCCCCGAAAGTTGCGGATGCTTACCGCGAGGTCATCGCCACTCTCCCTCGCTTTCAAATCGAGGCCGGACGCGACCTGAACTATAAGCTGTGCTATCCGCGCGGAAGCTTCGACCGCCAATCTATTTCCTGGGATCTCAACTATTTCAAGTACTACTTCCTGCGCCTCGCAGGCATTCCCTTCAGCGAGCAGGCGTTGGAGGACGATTTCAGCCGGCTCACCAAATTTCTTCTGAGTGCGCCCAGGGATTATTTCCTCTATCGTGACTTTCAGTCCCGCAACATCATGCTGCCCGCCGGCAAGCCGTACTTCCTCGACTATCAAGGAGGTCGCAAGGGCGCGCTGCAATACGATGTCGCCTCTCTTCTCTACGACGCGAAAGCCGACCTGCCCCCGGACTTCCGCCAGCAGCTTCTCGATCACTACCTCGCGACACTGCGCAACTTCATCGATATCAAGCCGGAAGCGTTCATGCAGCACTACTACGCCTACGTTTACGTCCGCATCATGCAGGCGTTAGGCGCGTATGGATTCCGCGGATTTTACGAACGCAAGGTGCACTTCCTGCAGAGCGTGCCCTACGCACTAAAAAATCTTCGCTGGCTGCTGCACAACGTGAAGCTTCCGATCGCGCTTCCCACTCTGTTGGAAGCCTTCCACAGCATGCTCGCCTCCGAAAAACTTCAGCATCTCGCTACCGACGCCGACAATCTCGTCGTCCGAATCGTCAGCTTCTCTTTTCATCGAGGTTTGCCCAAGGACGAAAGCGGCAATGGCGGTGGCTTTATCTTCGACGGTCGCAGCCTGCCAAATCCCGGGCGGGAAGAGCGTTTCAAGACCCTGACCGGCAAAGACGCGCCGGTGATCGAATACCTCAATCAGCAGGAGAGCGTTCACCAATTCACGGCCAGCGTGATGTCCCTCGTCGACGCCAGCGTGAGCAACTACCAGCAGCGCGGATTCAAGAATCTGATGGTCTCGTTCGGCTGCACCGGCGGGCAGCATCGCTCCGTCTACCTCGCCGAGCAGGTAGCCAAACGCCTTCGCGGTCGCAGCGGAGTTGAAGTAGTGGTCACCCACCGCGAACTCGAAAGAATGAAAGCGGAAAATTCCGCGGCGGAGAAAGCCGCCCCATGAAGGCAATGATCCTTGCGGCAGGGCTCGGTACCCGCCTGCGGCCCCTGACCAATGATCGCCCCAAGGCCCTGGTAGAAGTTGCCGGACACACGCTGCTCGAAATCACACTTCGCCGCCTCGCCTCCTTTGGAATCCAGGAAGTGATCATCAACGTGCATCACTTTGCCGACATGGTTGTCGACTACTTGAAGAAGAACGACAACTTCGGCATGCGCATTGAGATCTCTCGCGAAGACGATGTCTTGCTCGACACCGGTGGCGGATTGAAGAAGGCCGCTTGGTTCTTCCTTCAAGACGGCCCGGCTCAAGAACCGTTTCTGATCCACAATGTCGATGTCATCAGCACGATCGACTTCGCGCGGATGCTGACGTTGCATTGCGATAACGACGCGCTCGCGACCTTGGCCGTCCAACACCGTGATACCTCCCGCCAGCTGCTGTTCGACGAGCGTGGTCGGCTCTGCGGAAGGCAAACCGGCGCCAACTCACCGGAGATAGTACGTCCGTCGCAGCAGCTCACCCCGCTGGCATTTTCCGGGATTCACATCCTATCTCCGCAACTTCTCGGCCTGATCACCGAGCAGGGTGTGTTCTCCTCGCGTTCCACGCCGACCAGTACTACTGGAGGGACCTGGGCAAGCCCGAGAACGTAACCCAGGCGACCGCAGACTCCGAGGCGGGCATTTTCCCCCTTTGAATTCTTCATGTTCTTCAAGCCCTCGCCTGCCTGGAAGGCCCTGTCCGCAAGGTTGTGCAAAACCCCTCTGGCAAGTTACGGAAGTTTCCCGAAAATGCGCTAAACCATTGTTTCTATAGCAGGTTAGTTGATACTTATGAGTGTTTAGGGGAGCACTTCCATCCCCCTACGTGTGTTCATACGCATGACTGGCACAAACGGCACAGCCATAGCCCTGCCCGAGCCCTCCCGCTCCTGGAGGAAGCTCTCGGTCCCAGCGAAGCTGTTCATCACGCTGGTCGTCATGGCTGGTTTGGGCACGCTGGTCTACGGTGGCATCCACCAGAGCAGCAAGAACATCGCCGAATTTATATGCTACCTGGGCATTGCGATTCTGGCGTCGCGCCTCAAGGTAAACCTGCCTGGGATCACCGGCACGCTCTCGGTCAATTTCCTTTTCATCCTGATCGGAGTGCTCGAGCTCAGTTTCTCTGAGACCTTGATTCTCGGCGCCGTCTCGATGGTGGCGCAGTGCCTCTATCCCGATCGTCCCCGAGCCATCCAGTTCACCTTCAACGTCTGCACCGGCAGCGTCTCCACCGCGCTTGCCTATCTTGTGTTCCATCACCCGCTGATGAATCTGATCATCGACAGCCGTCCGGTGTTACTCGGACTGGCCGCGACGGTCTATTTCATCGCCAATGCCGGATCCATCGCCACCGTCATTTCGCTGACCGAACGCCGTCCTCTGCGGCGCATCCTGGTGGACTGCTATTTCTGGTCGTTTCCCTACTACCTGGTCGGCGCCGCAATCGCAGGCGTGATCGCCTGGCTTAACCGTAACTTCAACTGGGAAACGTCGCTGCTCATTTTGCCGGTGATCTACCTGATCTACCGCTCGTACCGCCTCTATCTGGGCAAACTCGCAGACGAGAAGCGCCACGTGGAAGAGATGGCTAACCTCCATCTGCGCACGATCGAGGCCCTGGCCCTCGCCATCGAAGCCAAAGATCACACGACCCACGAACACCTGCAGCGCGTCCGCGTCTACGCCATCGAAGTCGGCAAGGAACTCGGCGTAACCGGCACCGAACTGGAAGCTTTGCATGCCGCGGCGTTGTTGCACGACATTGGCAAACTCGCCGTGCCCGAGCACATCATCTCGAAGCCTGGACGCCTTTCTCCGGAAGAGTTCGAGAAGATGAAGATTCACACGCTGGTGGGCGCCGAGATTCTGGAACGCGTTCGCTTCCCGTATCCGGTCGTCCCCATCGTCCGCGCTCACCACGAGAAATGGGACGGTTCGGGATATCCATTGGGCCTCAAGGGAGCCGAGATTCCGATTGGCGCCCGCATTCTCTCCGCCGTCGACTTTCTCGATGCGCTTGCTTCCGACCGCCAGTATCGCCGCGCCCTGCCCTTGAAGGACGTCATGCAAAAGCTGGCCGCCGAGTCGGGCAAATCGTTTGATCCGAAAGTCGTGGAAGTTTTACAGAGGCGTTACGAGCACCTGGAAGAGATGGCCATCGCCAAGTCGGTCGAAGACCCTAATGCCCCGCTCTCCACTGCCATCAAGATCGAGCGCGGCCTGGAACCGGCTGCCGGATTTGAAAACTCCCGGGGGCAGGACTATGCCGGCCGCGAGAATACCTTCCTGTCGTCCATCGCTGCCGCGCGCCAGGAAGCCCAGTCGCTTTTCGAATTGAGCCAGGATCTCGGCGCTTCTCTGAGCCTGGGCGAGACGCTGTCGGTTTTCTCCATCAAGCTCAAGCCGATGGTGCACTATGATGCCATCGCTATCTACGTGCTCCGCGACGAGAAACTCGTTCCTGAATATGTAAACGGCGACAACTACCGGCTCTTTTCCTCGCTGCGCATCCCCGTCGGCCAGGGACTCTCCGGCTGGGTCGCGCAAAATCGCAAGCCCATCATCAACGGGAACCCGTCGGTCGAACCCGGATATTTGAACGACCCGACGAAATTCAGCACTCTTCGTTCAGCGTTGGCTGTGCCACTCGAGGGGGTTGCCGGAATCATCGGCGTACTGGCGCTGTATCGCGCCGAACGTGACGCTTTTACATCCGATCACCTCCGCATTCTCCTGGCGGTCAGCGGCAAAATGGCGCTCGCGATCGAGAACGCGCTCAAGTACGCGCAGGCCGAGAACTCTGCCACTACGGACTATCTCACCGGACTTCCCAATGCCCGCTCCCTGTTCATGCAACTCGACCGTGAGTTGGCCCGCTGCAAGCGCGACAATATCTCGCTCACCGTCATGGTTTCGGACATGGACGGCTTCAAGCAGATCAACGACCGCTTCGGCCATCTGGAAGGCAACCGTGTTTTGCGCCTCTTTGCCCAGGCCCTGAAAGACAGCTGCCGCGAGTACGACTATGTGGCCCGCATGGGCGGCGATGAATTCGTCGTCATCTCTCCCGGCCTCGGTGCCGATGCCTCCGGCAAAAGAGCTGAGCAGATGCGCGCTCTGGCCCGCCATGCCGGTCAGGAAGTCTGCAACGAAGACATTCTCTCACTCAGCGTAGGACGCGCCGTCTTCCCCGATGATGGCAACGACGCGGAACAGCTTCTCTCCGAAGCCGACCGGCGCATGTACATCGAGAAGCAGAAGCAGCTCGCCTACAAAGACCGCCGCGCCCATCCCCGCATGAAGTGCCGGGTCACCATCGAACTCAGCACGGAAAATGGTGGCGTCCCCGTTTTCGCCAACCTTACCGACATCAGCATGGGCGGGTGCTACATCGAGACCAGCAACATTATCGGCCCTGGCAGCAAAATAAAGCTGACCTTTTCCATGGACGATCCCACGCTGTCTGTCGAGGGCTTTGTGACACGCCTCGACCCCGGCGCCGGCGCCGCTGTTCAATTCCGTGAACTGAACCGCGAAGCCCGCGAACGCATGTTCCGCGTTCTAGAATTCGTCCAGAAGACCACTACGTTCTACAACAACCGCTACCTCGACAGCCTGACCAAGAACTAGTTCCATATGAAAGCCCGAGGGTGCCCCACCCTTGTCGCTCTTTCTGCGGCAGGGTGGGGTCGTCGACTCTAAATTGATTCTGAGCGTGCGGAACCGCCCCGCTTGATGCCCGCCCCGCCCGTCCGTAGACTTAGAGAGAATGCATGTCCACGTCCATGGCAGCCCCACCCGGGTGTTAAAGATTTCGCTGGGAGTGACCCTCGCCTATATCGTGCTGCTGGTCGTGGCCGGAATCCGCGCCCACTCGCTGGCGCTGCTCTCCGAGGCCGGACACAATCTCTCCGACTTCCTCGCCCTGGCGCTCTCGCTGGTCGCCGTCTATTTTCAGTCTCGTCCCGCAAGTTCCACGAAGACTTTCGGCTACCACCGGGCCGGGGTCCTGGCCGCGCTGGTCAACGCGACATCTCTCGTGGCCGTCTCCTTCTTCATCTTCTACGAAGCCTTCAAGAGACTGCAGCATCCCCAGCACGTCCAAGCCAGCGTGATGATGTGGGTGGCAGCCGCGGGAGTAGTGATGAACGGTGTTATCGCTCTCCTCCTCTACCGTTCCGGCGGCGACGTGAACATTCGCAGCGCCCTGCTCCACGAAGTCGGCGACACGCTCTCTACCGCCGCCGTCATCGCCGGAGGCTGGGCCATCCTGCTCACCAACAACTATTGGATCGACTCGGTCCTGTCGGTTGGGATCGGCGCGCTGATTCTGTGGTCGGGATTCGGCATCGTTCGCGAGACCCTCAACATCCTGCTGGAAGGCACACCTCGCGGCATGAAGCTCGAGAAGATCGAACTGGCAATCCGCACCGTCGCCGGGGTGAACGATGTCCACGATCTCCACGTCTGGAGCATCGGATCGGAAACCCATGCGCTCTCCTGCCACATCTCGATTGCGGATATTCCGCCGTCGGTCAGCGAACGCATCTTGCGCGACGTGAAGGAACGCCTGTTGCGCGACTTCCGTATCGACCACACGACCATTCAGTTCGAGCATGCGGTCTGCGAGACAGCACATGGCTGCGTGATTCCGGTGGTGGAGAGTGAAGAACACCACCACCATCACAGCTACTGAATGCGGGCGTCCTAACGGCATACACCCGAAGCCTCTAGTCTTGCTGCTCGTAAATCTCCTTCGCCCGCTCAATCGTGTCCGCTTCTTCCGGCGACTTATCCGTCCGCAACCGTACAATTCTTGGGAAGCGCAGCGCGTACCCGCTCTCATGTCGCTCTGAGCGCATCATGTTATTGAAGGCCACTTCCAGCACGACCTTCGGCTCGACGACGCGCAGAAATCCTTGATCTTCAATTGTGTGTTCAAGAAACCATTTCGTCATCTCGGCAATCTCAGCATCGGTGAGCCCTGAATATGCCTTCCCGATGTTCACCAGCCGGTCGCCATCCCAAACGGCGAATGTGTAGTCGCTCAACACGCCAATCCGCTTCCCGTGTCCATACTCGACCGCCGTTACGACCACGTCGAGCGTGGCCAGTTCGCGCTTCATCTTCAGCCACGACTTCCCGCGCTTCCCCGGCGAATAAGCCGACTCGAGATCCTTGATCATCAGCCCTTCATTCCCGCGTGCCCGGGCCGCCACAAAAAGCTGTTCCAGTTCTTCAGGCGAGGTAGCGCGAAAGACAGGTGCACGAATGATGGCAGCGTCAGTCTGTGCTTCCTCGTCCGCGTCAAACGCAAGGTTCCCCTGTGCTACGCTGTGCCCTCTGTGGTGAGTGTCTTTCCGCGGCGCAGCAAGCAGCGAATCCAACGCCCGTGCCCGCTCCCGCAACGACCGCTCAAACATCAGTTCCCCGTCAGCGTAAAGCACGTCGAACACGAGATACGCCACCGGATTCTCCCGCAGCATCTTCTCGCTGACCTTCTTACGTCCCAATCGCTGCTGCAGCACGCTGAACGGCCGAGCCCGCCCAAGATTGTCGGCCTTGGCCTCGCCCTCTTCCGACGCTGGCTCATCCACCACGACCTGCGCCGCCTCCAGCCGCGCCGGATATTCCCACGCCACAATCTCCCCATCGAGAATCGCGTCGTGCGGCAGTCCCGCCAGCGCTGGCGGCAGTTCTGGAAACGACTCGGTAATCTCATCCCGTGTGCGCGAAAAAATTCTCACCTCCCCGTCCGCAACATGCGCCTGCGCCCGAATCCCGTCGTACTTGTCTTCCACCGCCGCTTCGGAGAAATAACTCAACCCTTCTTCCGTCGATTCCACCGGACTCGCAAGCATGAACCCCAACGGATGGAACAGCCGCATCCGCGCCTCACTCAGCCGGCCCCCAGCCGCTAGGCGCACAGTTTTGCCGATGTCCCCCAGCAACATGTTCGAGCGCTGCACTTCGGCTGGTGTGCTTCCGTAGGCCTTCGCAATCGCTTCCTCGACCAGACTCTCTTTCAGCCCGATCCGCAGATCCCCTGTCATGATCTTCACGATGTACTTCGCCTCAAGTGGAGTCGATCGCGAAAGCAATTCGCATACGATCTCTGTCTTTGGCGACGCGCCACGAGCCCCTGCGACCTGTCGAAAGAAGGCGTCGACCTCAAGCACGCCCAAGCCCTGACCGGGATGCTGCGGCAGCAAATCTCCCGCGACTGCTCCCAGATCGCCCAGCCGCCGGTACGAAGCCGTAAGATCGCCCTGCTCTTTGCCCGCAAGTTCCGCCACAATGCCCCACAGCGACCGCCCGCCCACTTGCAGCGTAGTCTCCTCCCAGACCGGAAACGGACGCCCCGACAAAAACACAGCCGACACCGCCGCCTCGTCAACGGTCCGCGATCGCAGATACTCCGCGACCAGACCGGTCTTCAGCAGTTTCTTGGTGGTGGCCGCGATAGCCTCGCAGGTTGTAGCGAATCGCTCCATGATTTCTCTGCCCCGCCAGTCTCTGCCGCATTGAAAATGAGCCACTTACGAGGCGCTCGTACTTATCCTAAATTGACCACCCCTGTGATAACCTAAGACCTGCGTCTCGCCCCCTTCAGGAGCATCTAACAATCGTGCGTTTCTTGCGGAACTATCTGCGATTTCTGGCTGCGATCCAGCTCCTCCCCGCCCTTGAGAGCGGAGAAGAAACCCTGGTCGGCGGCCAAGCCGTGCCCTCAGGTGAAGTTGTCACCCTGAGCGAACCACTCGAGCGCCCCTCCGACAGGCATAAGTGGATGGCCTGGCCCATTGTCCGAGGCGTAATGACGCTGGGCTACGCCATGACGCTAGGCTACCGCGCCCTCCGCTTCTCCGCGAACGTAGCGATAGAAGACGTAATGAGCACGGAGCATGTGGCAACAGTCCGGGTGGCAACAGACCATGTGGAGACGGGCGCCTCGCCCGTCCCGCCGAAGCGAAGCGAGGCGGAAACTTCCCCAAAGCTGGCATCTTCAAAGCAAGGCCGCGAGAAAGCCGCCGCCATCAGCGGCTGGCTAGCAGCCATCAACGTAATCATCTCCATCGCCTTCTTCATCTTCATGTACAAGTACCTGCCCCTGCTGGCAGCCACCGAAATCAAGAAGGTGAATCCCGCGCTCGGCGGCCAGATCATCTTTAACCTGGTCGACGGCGCCATCCGCCTGATCCTGTTCCTGCTGTTCATCTGGGGAGTCTCGCTCTGGAAAGACATCCGCCGCGTCTACGAGTATCACGGCGCCGAGCATAAGACTGTCTTCGCCTTCGAGAACGGCGACCCACTGGAGACCGCAGCCGTCCAGAAGTATTCGACCTACCATCCGCGCTGCGGAACCAGTTTCCTAATGACCGTGATGCTGATCTCGATCGGCTTCTACATGCTGGTCCCGTTCACGACGTTCTGGGCGCGCTTCGGCGCACGCATCGCGCTGTTGCCCGTAATCGCCGGCGTCTCCTATGAAATCATCCGCTTCGCCGCCAAACACCGCGGCTCGCTCTTCGCGCTCATGACCGCTCCCGGCCTGTGGCTGCAGCGCATCACCACCCAGCCTCCTTCGGACGAGCAAGCGCGCTGCGCCATCGTCGCGCTGGACCACGCCATGGATCTGGAAAAAGAGCACGGTGGCGAACTGGTGATTGCCTAGGGGGATTCCCCCGAACTAGTTCTCAGTTCTCAGCAAAAACCCATAGAATGAAGTCGTGTTCGCATGAGGAATTCCGGAGAACTGCGATCGGAATTGAGAATAGAAGTCCGTAACTGAGAACTGAGAACTCAGAACCGAGAACTCGATGTTTGAAAGATTAGACCAAATCGAAACCCGCTACGAGGAGCTGACCAGCGCTCTCAATAGCCTGATCAACTCGCTAAGGGAAAAAGTAGCCTGAAGCGGGAGGCCAACGACGAACGACCAACGACGATGTTTGAACGCCTAGACCAAATCGAAGCCCGATACGAAGAGCTGACCAACGCTCTCGCGTCGCCGGAGATCGTCAACGACTCGGCGAGATACCAGAAGACTGCCAAGGCCCACGCAGAAATTGCGCCCATTTTCGAAAAGTACCGTGAAAACA
>QIAL01000012.1 GCA_003225535.1 Acidobacteriota bacterium
GTTCTTCTCCAACGTGCCGCCAGTCAGAATGTCCAGTCCGCCAAAATTGAATCCTGTGGTCGCCAGGCCGGTCTGGCCGCTGGCGGTATCGGCGGATATTTTGTTGATGCTCTCGCGGCTCCAGAACGGCGTCATGCGCAACGTGATCGGCCAGTACCCCGGGTTCTGCCAGATGGGGGCGTCTTTGTCGTTCATCAGTTGGTAGCCGTTGTCTTTGAATTTCTGGCCGAAGTAATTGAGCATGGGCCAGGTTTCATGGCAGGCGGAACAACGAAGCCCATACTTGCGCGCGAAGGCCGGAAGGGCATTCGCGGATTGGCTGCCGCTCATGACCATGAAGGCGATCACTAGAGTGGCTGTAAAGAAATACCTCACACTAAAAGGTACTCCCCTGTGGTTCGACTGCATTCCCATATGCATGCCGCACTCCTCAGACAATTGTGTTGTTTGACAAACTGCATTCCCACAAATGCGAAGGCGAGAAACCGCAGCGAACCCGGCTTTGGAACCCCTTCCAGGACGGGCCGCGTTAGAGGCAGAGTCTAAATCGATTTTTTCGATTCAGGTCCTACCACCGTACCGGGGCGGAATCCTACTACGCGGGCAAAGCAACTTGCAAGGGGAGTTTTTACATTCTTTTTACAGTAAAGGCGTCGATGACATCCATTTTTGGCAAGCGAAATCCGCGCGGGGCGCCACAGTTGACACAAATGGGTAGAATTGAGACTCTTTGTCGGACGCGGCGACGCCTGTGGAAAAGTCAGGATTTCTTGTTCAAACCATCTCAGCGGGAGGTCCTCGGGGCTTGCTTCACCGCCTCGGGCGCCCTCGGTTTGCCATTTTGGGAGTAGTGCTGGCCGCGGGTTTTGCCGGGTGGCCGACCAGTCTGGCAGCGCGCGAAAAAGACGCGACTCAATATGGGATGGGATTCATCGTGAATCTCCCATTTCCTGAGGCTGAGGTATCCCATGTTGTTCAGGAAATTGTACAGAACGGAATTATTCGGGGCACCAAAGAGTACAACAAGGACGAATTTGTCTCGGGTGCCGAGGTGGCAACTGCCACCCGCGTGTTCCCGACCTGGACCGAGTCTGGAAAGGTCTTTTACAAGGTTCGTCGTAATGCGCTGGACCCCCGGAACTTCAAGAACAGCGGCGATGTTGGAACCCTGGCCGTCCGGTATGTGGTGCAGGCTCAGGACGAAAAGCATACGGTTCTACGCATTGACGCAATCTTCGTCGAAGATTTCCGCCACGTGGCACATGCATCGAATGGTTCCGTCGAAGGTGCGGAATACAAAGACATCCACGACCATCTTGATTCCATCGAGTTGATGAAGACAGAGGCGGCCGAGGCGGGGAAAACACAGCAAGAATCCTCTTCGAGGAAACAGCAAATTGCGTTCAAGGACGAAACCGCCGAGCCCTCGATCCAGCCTCCGCCCAGCCCAAAAGTCACCCAGCCACCGCCGGTTCCGGCGGAGACCGTTGAACCAACTCCCGTTGAACCAGTTGCCTCAGTGAGTCTCGAACAACGCGTGCACACCCTCAAGCAACAGGTTGAGAGAATCGTGAAGGCTCCAGGAGCACCTCTGAAGTCTGCGCCGTTTCATTCCGCGAGCACACTACAAGCTCTGCCGAGCGGCGCAGAGGTTCTGATCGTGATCACCACGCCCTACTGGTTCGGTGTGGAAACTCACGACGGGCAGCATGGATGGGTCCAGCGCGACGCGTTGGAGATGTTGCCATGAAACTCCGCTGTGGCGCTCGCGATTGCGTACTCACGCTCTGCGGATGCTTGGTGATTCTTTCCACCATGGTTTCGTGGACGCAGTCAAATCCGGCCGAAAGAACTTACCCGCAATCGAAGGCTGCGATTGAGAAAGCCCTGAAGGCGCTGCAGGCCAACATGGCCGGACATCTGCCGATCCTCGAGGGATTCGCTAAGGCCGGAGACCATCCGCTGGATCGCTATCAACGTGGCTACTATCAGGTGACTGCCGAAATCGTTCCGGATTCCTCCGGCGGTTCCGTGGTAAGGATCAAGGCCAAAGTAACAGCCTGGTACTCCGATCCATCATCATCCCACTCCGGATATCAGTTGCTCACTTCCAACGGGCGGCTGGAGTCGGACCTGCTGGATCAACTCGCGGAGCAACTTGCCGCTGCTCCTTCAGAGAAGGCGGTGACCGGTAGCACTGTGGTGAAGGCCTCGCCGGAGGCATCCAAGGACGCGCAACCATCCGCTCCGGAACCTACGCGGAAATTCCCGGGAACAAACAGCACGATCTCTTCGTCGGTGAAGGAGTGGGCGGCTTCGGCTTCCACCGCAGACAAACCCGCCGAGTCATCCCCGAAACCAGACAGTTCGTTGAAGGCCCAAGCTGACAACCTTGAAGAGATTCTGAAGAATACAGCGCATCCAAAAAATCTCGTGGCGGTCAAGAAATCGGGCACTCCTGTGGTTTCTACTCCGAGCCTGACGGCCAAACCTCAGTTTCTTGCCAGCCTGCACGACGAATTCGAGTTGCTCGACTTCAACGCTGATTGGGTTCACGTCCGAATCTCGGGCCTGTCGCGAGGATGGATATGGCGCAACAGCGTGGAGATGCCGGAAGGCATTGCGGATAACGCGGCGTCCTCTGCCGGTACGCCCAACACCGCCGCCGACTTGTTTCACGTGGTTCGTGAGGAGACAGCGCCCTTCCCCGGAGATTGGGAACCCCTTCGGGGCAAGAACGTGAAAATCATCTCCGTCCAGAAGATCGACGAAGCGGAGAAAAATGCTGGCTCCAAGGAGAGATTGGAGTACACCAAGTTTCTCCTGGAGAAGAGTTACACCGAAATCGCGGAGAAGAAGTCTGAACTCGCTGGAGTCGTCGTAGTTTTCGATTCCGCTGATGGCGGAATGATCGCTGCTACCACTCCGACTCTTCAACAGTGGAGAGCCGGTACGCTCACCGATTCGGCCCTGTGGCACAAATGCTTTTTCGATCCGCCGGAGACTTTTGACTCCGCAGGTTCGTCCGGAAGCTGGTAACAGTTCGCAACGTCGTTCACATCGAATGTGATAGGCTGACAGCGGTCACGCAATTCATTTCTACTTGACTTTCGAAACTGATCAGCGTACCTATGCTTTCCTTGAGCCGTTCCGGATGGGGTCCGGGCGGGCTTGATTGGTAACCCAGTTTTCCTGAGAACACGGCCTAACTCATGAGCTCGATGATCCTGCCTCTCACCGGTTTCCGCACACGGGTAACTTCCCTTTTTCGCGACTACGCTGAATTGACCAAGCTGCGGGTCACCAGTTTGATCGTAATGACGGCATGGTGCGGCTATTTCTTCGGCGCGCACAAGGCGGGAGAATCATGGTTTAGCTTTGGGCTATTGAACGCCCTGATTGGAATTGGACTGGTCTCCAGCGGCACAGCAGCGCTGAACGAAGTGATGGAACACGATGTCGACGGTCACATGCGGCGCACCGCTCTTCGCCCTATTCCGGCCGGTCGCATGAGTCTGGCTCATGCGATGACCGTCGGCTTGCTGATGTCGATCGGCGGATCGTTTTACCTGGCGATTTTCACCAATCCGTTAACAGGGCTGCTCACTTTCCTGACATCAGTGGTCTATCTGGTGGCCTACACTCCATTGAAGCGTATCTCTCCAATTTGCACGTTCGTGGGTGCTTTTCCGGGCGCCATGCCGGGCGTTCTTGGCTGGACCGCCGCTCGTGGGCAACTGGAATGGGGAACTCTGGTTCTGTTTGCCATCCTTTTCGTATGGCAATTCCCACACTTTTTCTCGATCGCGTGGCTCTATCGCGAAGACTATGAAAAGGGTGGAATCAAGATGCTGCCGGTCGTGGAAGAGGACGGACGATCTACCGCCCGCCGCATCCTTGTGTACTCCGTTATTCTCATCCCGGTCAGTCTCCTGCCCAGTTACATGGGGATGGCGGGAAAGATTTATCTGGTCGGCGCGTTAGTTCTCGGATTTGCCATGCTTTATTTTGGGATTCGCCTTGCCTTCCTCAACCTTCCCTTGGCAACGGCACGTTCGAAAATGCGCGCACGGCACGTGCTGCAGGCCACCGTGATTTATCTTCCTCTGCTCTTTGCCCTGATGATGGGTAATTCTGTACGGCCCTGACCTATCCACTCGCAAAAAGGTAACTTTAAGCTATTGTTGTCTAGTCCCCGATATTTCAAGCTCGCCCCGTGTCCAGAACCCGTCCGTGCCTCCGAACACTAGCGGCCCCCACTTCGGGGCACGCAACTCTGCTGAGCCGTCGTAAAATGCAGCGAGGCCGAAAGCTTGAAGCTGACCGAAGATCCGCATCGCAGACTAAATCCGCTTACCAACGAGTGGGTGCTGGTTTCACCACACCGCGCAACACGTCCCTGGCAGGGAGAAGTCGCGCAGCTTCAGACCGGGAGCGAACCGGCGTACGACCCCAGTTGCTACCTCTGTCCGGGGAACGCTCGTGTGGGCGGCGTTCGGAATCCGAAATACGAATCGACCTTTGTTTTCGATAACGACTTCGCGGCATTAAAGCCCGGAACGGAGCGTGAGCGCCTCGACGTGGAAGGACTCGGGCTGCTGGTGGCGCAAGGGGAGCCTGGCATCTGCCGGGTAATCTGCTTTTCTCCGCGGCACGATCTTACGTTGGCCACCATGACTCCGGAACAGACCGAACCTGTCATCCAAACGTGGATGGAACAGTTCCGCGAGTTGGGCGGCGTCGAGACCATCAACCATGTGCAGATTTTCGAAAACCGCGGCGCTATGATGGGAGCAAGCAATCCCCATCCGCACTGTCAGATCTGGGCAACGTCTTCGATCCCGGTCGAACCGCGGAAAGAACTTGTGGCTCAAAGCTCGTACTGGCGCGCGAAGCAGCGCTGCCTGCTGTGCGACTACATTGCCGTCGAACAGCGCCAACGCGAGCGCCTGCTTTTCGAGAATGACGGATTTACAGCCATGGTGCCTTTCTGGGCGGTTTGGCCCTTCGAAATCCTGGTCTGCAGCCGCCGTCACATGGGAAGCCTGAACGACTTCACGCCGCAGGACGCGCGTTTTCTCAGTCAAATGCTGCGCCGCGTTACCTCAACTTACGACAAGGTGTTTGGAGTTCCCTTCCCGTATTCGATGGGATTTCACCAAGCGCCAACCGACGGCAACGAGCATGCCGAATGGCATTTTCATGCGCATTTCTATCCCCCGCTGCTGCGCTCGGCGACCATACGGAAATTCATGGTCGGATTTGAGATGTTGGGGAACGCACAGCGAGACATCACGCCTGAGATCGTTGCGGCGCGGCTGAGGGAATTGTCCGCGCAGTAGCGAGCATGACATGTATGCTTTGACGTTAACTTGGATTCTTACTTATGAAAACTGCTAAGCGCTTCACACCTTTGTTCCTGTTCGCCGTTTTCTTAATCTCCGCTTCAGCATTCGCGCAGTGGAGTTCCATTGCTCCCGGTCGGCTGATCAGTCCGGAGGATCTAGCAAAGATGCTGCAGTCCGGGAGAGATAAACCGCTGATGCTGCAGGTCGGTTCTCACATGTTGTTTTTGCAGGCCCATATTCCGGGATCCGAATACATCGGGCCGGGGGCAAACGACGCGGGTCTGCAGCAGCTCCGCAAGCGCGTGGAGGGCTTGCCCCGCAACAAATTCATCGTTCTGTATTGCGGATGCTGTCCCTGGAACCATTGCCCGAACGTCAAGCCCGCTGACGATGCCTTGCACACGATGGGTTTCACTAACGTAAAGGTGCTGTATATCGCCGACAATTTCGGAACCAATTGGGTGGATAAGGGCTATCCGACAGCGAAGGGAGAATAGGCTCTGCGACCAGGAATCAAGTCAGCCGTTATAGTCCTCATCGCGGCGGGCGCTGTAGGCATTGGGGTTTATTCCTACAGGCACTCGCAGGGGTCACGGCCTGACTCGGCGGGGATTTCAATCTGCCTTTGATCAATGGCGGACAACTCCGCTTATCTTCCTATCGGGGCAAGGTCGTCCTACTGGATTTCTGGGCGACGTGGTGCGTCCCCTGCCGCGAAGAGACTCCGCATTTTGTCGATTTGCAGCAGAAGTACGGCGGCGAGGGCCTGCAAATCATCGGCGTCTCGATGGATGACAGCACGGACCCGGTCCGCACTTTCTATCAGCAGTTCCACATAAACTACCCCGTCGTGATGGGAACCGCTGATGTCGGCTCGGCTTATGGGGGAGTCCTTGGCCTGCCGATTGCTTTCCTGATCGACCGCGAAGGGCACATTTACGCCAAGCACATGGGCGCAACCGAAGCGGCCGTATTCGAAAAAGACATCACTACGCTGTTGCAGACCCGCTAGAGTCGCTTCCCCTCCGATCTGAGTTATGTCCGCGCGAATCCTCCTCCAACCACAGTGCTTGGTGTCCAATCACATACCCCTGTGATCTCAGTCGCGGCTTGGGTTTAGGCCGCCAGATAGCCTCAAGGGTTCCCCTCGGACACCGGTATGCGAGAGACCGTCAAGCGCCTTTGGCCGGAGATCGAATGGATTCAAGATCCCCAATTGCGTGAGCAGGTTACACAAACTTGGATGAAGGCGTTGGAGCGCAGTCCGCTCAAGCCCGACGATCTCAACCAGATTCCCTTCACGCTTCTCGTCCCCAACTGCCCGATCACTTTTATGGAGCACAAGCGCTGTGTGGTGCACATCGCGCGCGATAGTGCGACGGCGATGCAGTCGTTCATGGGACGCGCGTTGCCGGTAGACCTTGACGCCGTGATCGCTGGGGCAATTCTGGCAGATGTCGGCAAGCTGCTGGAATACGAACTGGGGCCCGATGGCAAAAGCCGGCAGAGTGAACGCGGGGAAGCTTTGCGACATCCTTTCACGGGTGTCGCGCTGGCGCTCGAATGCGGAGTTCCGGATGCGGTCTGTCACATCATTGCGGCCCATGCCGCTGAAGGCGACCTGGTCAAGCGAACCACGGAAGCCTTTATCGTGCATCACGCCGACTTCATGGCGTTCCTCCCACTCAAGAACCCGAAAAACATCAAAGCGAAACCGCAGGAAGGAGGCGACCTTTGCCCGTCACAAATGCAACCCTTGCTCCGAAGGAAACCATAACAGCGAAGATGTCCCGCTGGGCGGCGAATTTGCAATACAAAGACCTCTCCGCCGATGCGGTCTACCAGGCGAAGCGCTTCCTCCTCGATTCCCTCGGGTGCGCGCTGGGTGGATATCAGCAGCACGATGTGAAGATCGCGCTAGAGGTTCTAGACGAAATCGCAGCCATCGGACTCGCAACCGTAATCGGAAGCGGGCGGCGCATCGATCCGGTTTCTGCATCGCTGGCCAATGCCCTGATGATCCGCTCTATGGATTACAACGACATTTACTGGAAACAGGACCCATCGCATCCTTCTGACATTTTTCCGGCGGCGATTGCGTGCTGCGAGCGTGCCAGCGGGAACGGGAAGGAATTGATTGTCGGTCTGGTGCTAGGCCACGAGTTCGAGATGCGCCTGTGCGAAGCAGCCTTCCCCGGAATTCGCGAGCGCGGATGGCATCACGCGACGCTCACGGCGTTCGTCTCACCGATCGTCGCCGGACGCGCTTTGCACCTTTCGTGGGAACAGATTCAGCATGCGATAGGCATTTCCGCCAGCCGGCATTGCACGCTCGGTGCAGTAACCGCCGGCAAGCTGACCATGATGAAGAACACGGTGGATCCTATGGCGACGCAGAGCGGAGTTTTCGCCGCACTGCTGGCCAAGAAAGGATATTCCGGGCCGGAACATGTGATCGACGGCAAGGAAGGGCTGGCACACGTCTTCAAGCCGGATTGGAAGCTCGATCTGCTGACTGATGGTTTGGGAGAATCATGGCGGATCACGCAGTGCGGCATGAAGGCCTTCCCCACGGAAGCCCTCACCCACACTCCGATCTCGGCCGTGCTCGATCTCGTAAAGGGCAACGACTTGCGCCCCGACGATGTAGAGAAGATCCAGATCCGCTCCCTCACCCGCGCCGCAGACATTCTCGCCGATCCCAGCAAGTACGATCCACACACGAAAGAGACGGCGGATCATTCCCTTCCCTATGTCATCGCCGCGGCGTTGGTCGATCGCCAGGTTACCCCTGTGCAGTTCACGATGGAAAAGATCATGAACCCGAAGATTCGGGAGCAATTGAACAAAGTCGAAGTCGTGGCGGATCCAGAGATCGAGAAAGTATTTCCGGCCTTACAGAGGGTCATCGTGCAAATCCAGACCAGAGACGGACGAACGCTGCAAAAGCAACTTGACTTTCCCAAGGGAGATCCGCGGAACCCGCTCACGGATCAGGAGATCGAAGAAAAATTCGCATCGCTGGCAGATGGCGTGCTCTCGAAACCAACCCAGAACAAAGTGAAAGAAACAGTCTGGAGCCTCGAGCGCGTCGGCTCGGTCAGCGACCTGATGGCGCTCATGGAGTCTGACGTTCGCAAAGCGAAACCCGGAAAGCTGGACGGCAAGGCGCGCTCGCGAGGCAAGAATTCGAAGAACCGCAGGTCGGTACTCGTCTATCACCATAAGCCGTCGTGATCGGGCTGATGCGAAGGAGATTTCATGCCGCAAACGATTGTCGAGAAGATTGCTCAGGCCCATCTCACTGATGGCCCGAACCGCCCGTTGCGCGTGGGAGACTTCGTCTCCATTCGGCCGTCCCACGTCATGACCCATGACAACACGTCGGCGGTGATGAGCAAATTCAGATCGATTGGCGCAAAGCAAATCTACGACCCGAAGCAACTCGTCTTCGCCCTCGACCATGACATACAGAATCATGACGCGGGGAGCACAGGATCGATTTCTACCCTGCCGGTTCCGGGATTGGGCATCAACTCATGATCGAGCGGGGGTATGTAGCGCCTGGTTCCTTCGTAGTGGCCTCGGACTCCCACTCGAATATGTATGGCGCCCTGGGCGCCCTGGGCACGCCGATTGTGCGCACGGATGCCGCCGCGGTATGGGCGACAGGAGAATTCTGGTGGCAGGTTCCGCGCACGATTCAAGTTGTTTTCGAAGGCAAACTGTCCGAAGGCGTGAGCGGCAAAGACGTCATCATCACGCTCTGCGGCCTATACAACCACGACGAGGCCCTCAACGCCGCGGTGGAATTTTCTGGCCCAGGTGTCGCCAGCCTGCCGATGGATGCACGTTTGTCCATCTCCAACATGAGCACCGAGTGGGGACCGATCGTGGGCTGGTTCCCTGTCGATGAAGTCACGATCCGGTACCTGCGCCGCACGCGTGACCGTCTGCTCGAGCAAGGAATTGAGCGATTCACGGAAGCCGACCTTGAGGGCTGGAGCACGAATCCTCCGCAGCCAGATCCGGGTGCGGAGTATTCCGCCCGCATAGAACTCGACCTCAGCCAGGTCACGCCTCACGTTTCAGGCCCGGACACGGTGCAAACCATGCAGTCCGTTACAGAAATCGAAAAGAAACGGGTTGCGATCCACAAGGCATATTTGGTTTCCTGCGTGAACTCGCGCATCGACGATCTGGAAGCGGCGGCTTGGGTGCTGTGCGGGAAGAAAGTCGCTCCAGGAGTGAAGCTTTACGTCGGCGCAGCCTCGGCGTGGACACAGCAGGAAGCCGAGGAGCGCGGCGTGTGGCAGGCGCTGCTCGTCGCCGGCGCCATTCCGCTTCCACCAAGCTGCGGACCGTGCATCGGGCTCGGCACAGGATTGCTCGAAAAAGGAGAAGTCGGCATCTCCGCCACCAACCGGAATTTCAAAGGCCGGATGGGATCACGCGAAGCGCAGTGTTATCTCGCGAGCCCGGAAGTTGTCGCCGCCTCTGCGATCGCGGGTTACATTACCGGACCTCGTCAATTTCAGGATCGTGAACCGGCTCGACACTACGAGGAATTCGCAACCAATGGCCGCACCGCTGAGCGCGTCGAGATTCTGCCGGGATTCCCCGAGCGGGTCGAGGGGCGGATCGTATT
>QIAL01000943.1 GCA_003225535.1 Acidobacteriota bacterium
TTTGGGGCGCGTCGCATTTTCACTGCACGAATTGATGAAGGAATCAGGATTGTCAGCCATTGCCGCGAAGTTCCAATTGTTGAGGCTTCGAGGCAAGGTGATCCGCGTTTCGCCGAGACAGCCTTTCTTTCTGATCGTCGGACCGGAACATCGCAGTATGGGCGCTCCGCCGGCAAATTGGTGGCTCCAGGATTATTTTGCAACCCCGCCTGCTCTCGGCTTGTAGGCGCTTCAGCGCGTCCGTCTCGTCCCGCAAATTGGTCCGATGCGACCTCATTGTGGCTGGCGATGGTTCAGCAGCGCGTCCAAATGTTTCTCGATCGCCTGTTGCGTAAAGTCGTCGGAGTAATTCGGGCACTCCGGATACGTGCGGTCCAGGCCGTAGGAACGCTGGTCCAGCAGTTTCAAATCGAAGTCCTTCATCTCTTCAATCCGCCTGTCAGAAAACAGCCTCATCAGGGCCGTGTCACAATTCTCCTTTGCGAATCATCAGGACCTTCATTCTGACAATGCCTCAAAACAGACCGGCGTTTCTGGCATCCTGGCAAATCTGCTGAAGCGTGAGCAACGCATCACGACTGTCGCGGCCCTGATCGTTTATCGAAAAAAGAATCAGGTGTTGACGCAAACCGTCAATGGTCGTCCGTGGGACAGACAGCGTCGCCGCCCAGGCAAGCGATGGATATTCCTGAAACAACCGCCGGATGGCTGCTCTCGTGTGGTCTGTGCCTTGGGCGTAGGCTGCGATCATTTCAGCCAGCAGCTTTTCAGCCGCGTCTCTCACGCCCGCTTCATCCAGCGGAGGCGCGCCGGCCTGCAAACGCTCAAGCCACCCCGGACGCGTGATGTCCACCGGCCGCTTCGCGATCGGTTGCAGCTTTTCCTCCAGGTCCATCATCCGCAATTCCCAATCTTCCAGTGCGTTCATGCTATTCTCGCTTTCGTGCGTTGATTTCAATCACGCTTTCACGATTCCCTTTTGAAGGCGCGGCCGCCTGTCGCGTCGACCTGTGCCGCCGAAAACCGATGGAGGCGGAAGCCGGGGGAAGACCGAAGGATGGCGGCCTTCCTCTCCGTCTCGATCGGTGAGGAGATAAAAGGTGAGGCGTCGATTTTCACTTGCGGCTCCAACAAGGCATTGAATCAATGGTGGGTGGAGGCCCCTCCTGCTCTCGGCTTCCAGGCGCTTCAGCGCGTCCACTTCCGCCTGCAACGCGTCCAGCTCGCCAACGATCCTGCGCTGCTCGAGCCATCTGGTTTGCCCCAACGGGGCAACGTCATTCAGCCCAGGGTTGAGCGCAGCGCTACCCTGGGTCTCAACCCCAACGGGGTTGCGGCAAATCCCGTTGCGCGGGCGGGCACAACTCCGCTGCGGTTGGTGACAATCACGACGACTAACCCAAGGTAGCGCATGTCGCGCAACCTTGGGCTGGAGGGCGGAATCCCGTTGGGATTCTGGAGCTCGCGGTTTCATAATTCTCCTTTGAAGGCGCGGTCAAGGATGGCGGGCAGCAAGGCGTCCAACTCGGCGGCTGTCTCGGATTGCAGGCGCTTCAGCGCATCCACCTCAGCCTGCAACGCGTCCAGTTCGGACACGATCCGGCGCTGCTCGGGGAGCGGTGGGACGTGGACTTTCAGACGTTCCAGATTTCCCAAATTGATATTCGGCTGAGTTGTCTGAGTCGCCTCTGCAAGCGTAGTTTTTTTCGCGTGCTCCACTGCGAGGTAAATGAACTCTGGTGTAGCTTGATTAGGCTTTGCCTGAATCCCTACGATGCTGTCAGGAAAACAGGAGTCAAACCCCAGAATCCGCGTCACTCCGATAGTCGCC
>QIAL01000944.1 GCA_003225535.1 Acidobacteriota bacterium
AATCGAATTATGCGTATTCTTGTGACAACAGTGACACTTTTTGTGGACGAATTTGGGTCATTTTCACACATATAATTCTTTCTGGAATGAGCATTGCACACGTCAACCACAAAAAATGTTGAATCTAAATGACTTAGATCTATGTTACTTTGGCTTCAGCCGTGCGTCTAATCGTTAGGTCGGGAAGGTACGCAATTTTGAGTTGACTTTGGAGTTTCGGTAAGCTAAAAGGCAGTCGCTCTGGGAGGAGGAAAAATGAGGGGTAAGGATATCGGCGATCCGTAGTGTAGGCCATAATCATTGTGTTTTCCACAGGTTCGTAAGCCATTGGAAGTGCTCATACGCTGTCGGTTGGTTTTTGTCCTTCCGATAGCGATCAATCCACGGGTGCCCTGACCCCGGTTTATGTACCAGTGCTTATGAGAGTCGGTTGTTGTGTTGATCGAACTTGGGGCGGACGGAGCGTAGCGGAGTCCGGCCCAAGTTCGGCGGCGAATTCCGCCGGTGTCTTGTACCCGATCCCGCTGTGCAACCGCTCCTGATTCCAGTACCGCTGGTATTCCGCTCCCAAAACTTTGGCCTCCAGCAATGAATCGAAAACTTCCCGGTCCGCAAACTCCGCTTTCATCCGGCTGTTGAACGATTCACTATACCCGTTCTCCCACGGACTGCCCGGTGCAATATACATCGGCGCAATCTTCCGCGCCGCCAGCCACCGCTGGATCGCCCGCGCGATGAACTCCGGTCCGTTGTCGGAACGAATCGCACCCGGCGTGCCGTGCTTGGCTTCCAGCCACGTCAGGATCGCCACTACGTCCTTCGCTTTCATTCGCCGCTCCACTTCCAGCGCCAAACATTCTCGCGTGAATTCATCTACCACCGAAAACCACTTCAACCTTCTTCCATCCGAAGTCTCGTCCATCGTGAAATCCCAACACCACACGTGATTCTTGTACTCCGCCTTTTTCACCGCGCAACTATTCCCGCTGTGCCCGCGTGCACGTTTTTGCCGCTTCCGCAGCGGGTTCCGCAAGCCTTCCTCTCGCCAGAGCCGTTGCACCCGTTTCCGGTTGACGTGCAGCCCTTCTCTCCGCAGCAGCCGCGTCATCCGCCGATACCCGGAACCCGGATGTTTCTTCGCCAACTCATGCAATCGCTTGCGAATTCTCCGCTCCTCGTAATCGATCCTGGCTTGGTACCGCTGCGTCGAGCGCGGCTGTTGCGCCAGCCGGCACGCGTTTCGTTCCGCATAGCTGCGCTCGTCGCATAGATAGTGCACCGCCCGTCGCTTGCCCGCCGGGCTCACCAGTTTTTTCGGTTCAGGTCCTTTAGCGCGTCGATGTCCATGGCCTGCTGCGCCACGATCTTTTTCAACCGCGCATTTTCTTTCTCCAACTCCTTCATTCGCGCCATCTCCGGCCCCTTTATCCCGCCGAACTGATGCCGCCAGCGATGAAACGTCTGCTCGCTGATCTCCAGCTTCCGCGAAACCGCTTCGATCGTCGCGCCCTGGTTCAGCTCTACTTCCGCTTCACGCAGCTTCGGAATGATCTCTTGCGGCGTATGTCGCTTCCTCTTCATCGAGTCCTCCGGCCCTCGCGGGCTCTCAGACTCTCATATCAGCTGGTACATCTGTAGGGGGTCAGGCCATTGGTGCGGTCAAAACATTCTTTGCTTTTTTGGGGAATTTGAAATACTCCACAGCAGTTCCGAATCGCGGTTCTCCGCGTTTCGTTTGCGCACGTCTTTCTTCATACGCCGCAACAGTTCGAATTTTGGCGACTGCCGCCTTACCTCCGACAGCCTTTTCATAGCTGGCGAGGAGTTCCCCCAACGTAATGCTTGGGTTAGCACGACTGCCGCTTAGAACCTTAAAGGCGGCATGCGAAGAGTCTATGCCCCCACTTTTGTCCTGACCTCGTGCGCTTCCAACGCTGCAAATAAGCAATCTGCTCTTTGAATATTTGCCAAATACAGCTACGAGACAAAAGGCGCCACACGAACTCACAACCACCAGGTCACGATTCACGAGGCAAGTTTCTCAGGAACACTCGGAGAGGTTACCGGCGAGAGGCAATTTCGCGAGCGCCACCGGCTAGTTGTGGTGTTGCGGTTCCTGCGGGCGGATTAATGCGGCGATTCGATTACGGCGCCCACGCACGGACTCGATGTGCGTCTG
>QIAL01000013.1 GCA_003225535.1 Acidobacteriota bacterium
GGAAGGAGATGGCTTTTCTTGTGCGGCGACGGCGGAGATTAATAGCGAGACGAATACACAAAAGGCAGCCACAAACGCAGTCTTTTTCATGAGATTGTTTTACCAGAACCAGTCGGAAGCGGTACAGGAAAGGTTAAGAAGGGCGATCCAGGATGATCGCCCCATCGATCCAGCCCGGTTTACAATCTTCCTTCCGTTTCTTCCGATATTCAAAGGAGTCTCGACGTGGCCACGATTCGCACTTATTCAGGGATAGTTTTGATCGGACTCTGTGCCTTCTTGTCTCATGGATTGATCCACGCGCAGACGGCTGGTGCCGTCGGCGTCTTCAAAGGCCACAATGACGTGGGCACGGTGCTACATCCGGGCGCGGTCGAGTATGAGGCTCGGAAGAAGATCTACACGATTTCTGGCAGTGGGGAGAATATGTGGTCGACCGCGGATGCGTTCCAGTTTGTCTGGAAGAAGATGTCGGGGGATGTGAGCCTGACCGCCGACATCAGCTTCCTCAGGAGAACCGGGAACGAGCACAAGAAGGGTGTGCTCATGTTGCGCCAGAGTCTGGATGGCGATTCGGTTTACGCCGATGTTGCGCTGCACGCAAGCGGCCTTACCTCATTGCAATTTCGCGATGAAAAGGGCGCGGTGACGCGGGAGGTCCAGTCGAACCTCTCCGCGCCCAAGCGTCTGCGGATTGTGAAGCGAGGAGATTATGTCTACATGGCGCTTGGTTCTGAGACCGTTCAACCTGCGGGCGGATGGCTGCGCATTCCGCTGCAGGGTTCTTTCTATGTGGGGCTGGGAGTCTGCTCGCATGACAAAAATGTCGTGGAACAAGCAGTGTTTTCGAACGTTGAGCTGATGCAGCCGATGGCTTCTTCTGGCGAACCGGTTCTTTACAGCACGTTGGAGACGGTCGATGTCGATTCGGCAGACCGGCGCGTTGCTTATCTTGATCGAGGGCGCTTCGAAGCGCCTAACTGGACGCGGGATGGCAAAGAATTCCTATTCAATCGCGACGGGCACCTCGAGCACATTCCAGTTGGCGGTGGCGAACCTGTAAAGATCGACACCGACTTTGCGGATCGTCTTAACAACGATCATGGGATCTCGCCCGATGCCACGCAACTTGCGATCAGCGACAATTCGCAGGGCGATCACAATTCACTGGTGTATATCGTGTCGATCGGTGGAGGTACTCCGCGGCGCATCACGCAGAAATCTCCTTCGTACTGGCATGGCTGGTCTCCGGATGGAAAGACGCTGGCATTCGTCGGGCAGCGGAACGAGGAATTCGATATCTATACGATTCCGGCCGCTGGCGGCGAAGAGGCTCGCCTCACTACCGCGAAGGGGCTCGATGACGGTCCGGAATATTCGCCTGACGGGAAGTACATCTACTTCAACTCCGAACGCACCGGCCACATGCAGATCTGGCGCATGAAGGCCGACGGAAGCGAGCAGGAGCAGGTTTTCTCTGACGACCTGAACAACTGGTTTCCGCACATTTCGCCGGACGGGCAGTGGATGGTGTTTCTGACCTACAGCGCGGATGTTAAGGGGCATCCGGAGAATAAAGATGTGATGCTGCGCCTTATGTCGCTTGCGGACAAGAAGATCACGGTGCTCGCGAGGTTGTTCGGAGGGCAGGGAACGATCAATGTGCCTTCGTGGTCGCCCGACAGCAAGAGGTTGGCCTTCGTCAGCTATATGTTGATCCCGCCGGATGCTTCTGTCAGTAAATAGTGATGTTCAGTTCAACGAGGCGTCCTGCTATATTCTGCGTTTTAAAAGTGGCAAAGTTACGAGCGCTCTATCCGGCTAGTGTTCAACCTTCTGATCGAAGAACCTGGCCATAAGCTCTAGCGCTTCGCGGGTTTCCGGCAGTTGGAAGTGATACCAGAAAGCGTGTGGCAGGGCTTCGAATACCACTAATTGTGAATCGTCTCCCGCGCCTAGCAATGCGCGGTGAAAAATTGCGGTGTCACTCAGCAACAGATCTCGAGTGCTGGTCACGAGCAGGCTTGGCGGCCAGCTGTGCAGGTCGGCAAACAGCGGGGAAAGCACGGGATCTTTGCGGTCCGTCTTTCCGACGTATTCGTTATCCGGTAAATGCTGCGGGTCGACCGGTTGGAGTTGGCCGGGGAATCCGTTGAGTGTGAATAGTTGGCGCGAATCGCCGGGGCGGCCGAAATCGGCGAGGCTGGAGAAAACGCCCAGAGCACCCGGCAGCGGGAGTCCCAGTTGCTTCAGCTTCACGGTAACTTCACAAGTGAGAATTGCACCCGCTGAGGTCCCGAAGATTCCTATGCTGTGCGGCTTGTACGTTTTCAGGAGTTCTTTGTAGACCGCCACGACATCGTCAACGGCGGCAGGGAAGGGATTTTCCGGCGCGAGGCGATAGTAGACCGAAACAACTTTCATCTTCGCGAGATTTGAGATTGGGACGCCCTCAATTAACGATCCTGAATCGGAGTTGAAGCCTCCGCCATGCAGGTTGATCAGAATGCGAGTCTTGTTCTCGGCGGGGATGGTCATCGGCGTAATGATGTCGGTGCGAACGCCGGCTGTCGTCGCTTGCTCAACATTGACGGGATACAGCTTTCGCGCCTCAGCAGAATCCTGGACGCGCCAGGCGTCGGTGCGAGCGCGCCGCTCGGCTAGTGTCTCGGGACCAGATGTTGTGTGAGTCAGCGATTCCAGCCATGTCTGCGCTTCTGGGCTGACGGTCGCAGGCAACGGCACCACGCGGGTTATGTGGGCTGTGCCGTCAGCGTCAAAAGTTGCGGAATCTGCCTGGGAAGCTGGTTTCGACTGGGCAGTCACACACGCCGACAGCGCAATGAGTGCGAGGCTCATTCTTTTTCTCATGGGAAGTTTGTATCAGAGTGTTTCGTGGCTGCCAATAGGACGACGCGAAGGACCTGTGCAGCTGGCTGGGAGTGCATAGGTCCTTCGCTTCGCTCAGGATGACAACGTAGAGTGAGAGGCCGATAACCGTTGGTTATGCCAGCGAGTACTTTCCGCGCTCGATCATCTTCTGTGCGATCTGCTGGCGCAGTTCGACGGTATTGAACGGCTCATACTTCGCAAGCCGGCGCAGAATTGCCAGCTGGGCGCGCAGCATGTCGCCGTCGGCAACGGCGGCGATCACTTTGCGCGCAGCGGATTCAACCTTCTCCATCGCCTGCGATAGATAAACGCGAGTCATGGCGACAGGCAGTGCTGCGCCGGACTCGCCTTTGCTCTCGACAATCTTCTGCGCGCGCAATACGGCAGACTCCATCGCATATGTCTCAATGGTCATATCGGCGATTGCGCCCATGATTTCCTGCTGGTCTTGGATCCCTTGCATGTACTTCTGCGTGGCTGAGCCCGCTGCAAACAAGCCGAGTTTCTTGGCCTGTGCCACGAGCTTTCGCTCCTCAGTCAACGCGCCTTCGAGTTCTTCGCCAATCGACGGGCCCGAGAGCACTTCATCCATCAGCTTCTTGATGGCGGGCATGAGCGGCAACTGGCCGGTCATGGCGCGCTTCAACAGGAATCCGGTGATGATCAGCCGGTTGATTTCGTTCGTTCCCTCGAAAATGCGGTTGATGCGGGCATCGCGATAGGCACGCTCGGCGGGATACTCTTCGACGAAGCCATAGCCCGCGTAGATCTGAAGCGTCTCGTCGACGACGTAATCGATCATCTCCGAGCCCCATACTTTGATGATCGAGCACTCGACCGCATATTCCTCGATCGCCTTCAGCATCTGCTTCGCTGCGTCGGCCGCGGATTTGTCGACTTCGCTGAGAGCGGCATCCATCAGGGCGACGGTGCGATAGACCAACGACTCGCCCACGAAGAGCAGCGTCGCCATGTTGGCGATTTTCTCGCGGACCAGTCCGAAATCTGCGATGACCTTGTTGAATGCCTTACGCTGCTTGGCATAGCCAATGGCGTTTTCCAGCGAGACGCGCCCGCCGCCTACGCACATCGCGCCCAGCTTGAAACGTCCGATATTTAGGATATTGAAAGCGATCAGATGACCCCTGCCGGCCTCTCCCAGCAAGTTCTCAACAGGAACTTTGCAATCATTCAGGATGATGGGGCAGGTGGATGAACCTCGAATGCCCATCTTGTGCTCTTCCGCGCCAACGGAAAATCCGGGAAAAGTCTTCTCGACGAGAAAAGCAGAGAATTTTTCGCCATCGATCTTGGCGAAGACGGTAAAGAGGTCGGCGAATCCGGCGTTGGTGATCCACATCTTTTCGCCGGTCAGGATGTAGTGCTTGCCATCGGGAGAGAGCGTGGCGCGGGTGCGGCAGTTTAAAGCGTCGGAACCTGAGGTCGACTCAGACAATGCGTAAGCTCCGATGATTTCTCCTGCACCCAAACGCGGCAGATATTTTTTCTTCTGCTCTTCCGTGCCGAAATAAACGATGGGCAGAGTGCCGATGCCCGTGTGTCCTCCCCATGTCGTGGCAAATCCGGCGTACTTGGCGATGTGGTCGGCAATCACCGCGGCTGTGACCTTGTCCATCTCCAATCCGCCGTAGGATTCGGGGATCTCCACTGAACTCAGCCCTAGTTCACCAGCCTTGCGCAGCAGGTCACGAGTGACGGAGAAATCCTTGTGTTCGATCTTCTCGATATTGGGAACGATCTCGTTGACGGCGAACTCTTCCGCCGTTTGCCCAATGAGCTGATGCTGCTCGCTGAAATCCTCAGGCGTGAAAACTTCCTCGGGGCTTCGGGTTTCAAGCAGGAAGCTGCCTCCCGAGATTTTGGTTTTCGGAACTGCGGTAATGGTTGCCATCGTCTATCCCCCAAATAAAAACGCCGGCTGTGAAAGCTGGCGGAAAGGCTGATGCAATTCTAATGCTGCGGGCGAGGGAATGATAGTTTGGGCAAAGAAACGTCCGGCATATTACTGCCGGACGTAACCATTACGCGTCTTACGTGTTCTCGT
>QIAL01000014.1 GCA_003225535.1 Acidobacteriota bacterium
CCAGACGTTCCGGAGTTCCGCCCAGCAGCGGCGCACGATACAGGAACCTCAATTCACGATTCCCCGGATCGCTGCGTACGAAATACAGGTAGTTGCCATCAGGCGAAAAGCGTAACCCGTTGTAGCCGACGTCCGCGGGCGGTTGGACCTCCGTGTTGCTGTTCGTCGGGACATTTCGCAGCCACAAACTGATCAGCCCCGTGCTGTCCCTCGCCGTGCTGAGGATGTAATTGCCATCGGGTGAGATGGCCACCAGCGCCGAATTCCCCTCTTCGGTCAGTTTTTTCACGGAGAAGCTGCGGAACGGGCGCATGGGATGCCGTGTGATCAATGAATAGACGCCATATCCGGCCGCCAGAAGAACAACCATGCCCAGAAGAGCGATGAGCCCGGTTCGCACTTTGGGAACGGCCAAGGCTGCTAACTGCCGGGAATTCGCCGCCGAAGGACTCACCGAGATCGCCGACCCTGAACCGGCTCCGGCCACCGCGGACGTCGAACCGGATCCTGCGGTGGCCACTCGTCTGCCGGATTCTACCTCGCGTTTCAACCGCTTCAGATCGCCGCGCAGATCGGCCGCGGACTGGTAGCGCAGATCACGATCCTTCTCCAGCAACTTCTCGACGGTCTCCTGCAGCTTGGGAGGCAGCGCCGGATTCAACTGTGCTAGGGGAACCGGATCAAGTTCCAGAATGGCGTGGAACACCACCGCCGAAGTCGCGCCCGCGAAAGGCAATTTGCCAGTAGCCATCTGATACAGAACTGTACCCAGAGAAAACAAATCACTCCGAGTGTCGAGTTCTTCGCCGCGCGCCTGTTCCGGAGACATATACGAAATCGTGCCGACCGTCGCACCCGGGCTCGTCAGCTGCGCCGGAAGCGGAGACTCGGCATTTCCGATGGTTTCCATCTGCATCTCCGGGCGTGCCAGCTTGGCCAAACCGAAGTCCAGAACTTTTACCTGCCCGCGCTGCGTCAGAAAGATATTCGCGGGTTTGATATCTCGGTGGATGATGCCCTTGGCATGCGCCGCGTCGAGCGCGTCGGCGAGTTGAATAGCGACGTCAAGCAGGCGATCCGCCGGCATCGGACCCGACAATTTCTGCGCAAGGTTCTGCCCGTCGAGCAGTTCCATCGCAATGAACGATTGATTCTGCCCGTTCTCTCCCGGGGCGGTTTCTACCGCATAAATCGTGCAGATGTTTGGATGGTTCAGCGCCGAAGCCGTGCGCGCCTCGAGGAGAAAACGGTCCAGCGCATTTTGATCACGCGAGAGTTGCGGCGGCAGGAACTTGAGCGCGACCTTGCGCCCCAGCGTAAGATCTTCCGCTTCGTACACTACCCCCATCCCTCCACTGCCCAGCTGGCGCGTGATGCGATAGTGGGAGATGGTCTGATTGATCATGGTTTACCCACTGCGAGCGGAGTGTTTCATCTTAGGGGGATGGCGCGCGAGCGTCAATCGACTCCGGCTCTCACTTCGGAGTCGACAGCGGCTGACTCTGCTCCTGCTCGAGCCGCTGGACCATTTCCTTCGGAAGGTTATGAAGTAGTTCCAGGAATGCCGCGTTAGTCCAGCCGAAGCCGACTACGTTCATGTGATAGCCAAGTTCGGCGTGCGCCTCGGAAGAACGCGTCACGACGTTGTACTTCTCCCGAATCTCGCCGTCGCGGCGGAAATTTTCAGCCACGGTCGAAAGAAACTCGTATGCGACTCGGTCGGCGTCTGCATTGTCGTCCCAGCGTCGCAATCCCTCGATGGCGATCATCTCGATATTTCCCCAGCCATAGGGCAGATCCCACTGGGCGCCGCTTTCTACGGTGCTCATCGGAAGGCCGCCCGGTTGCTCGAATACCTTCAGATTGCTTGCGACTGCCTTAGCCTGCTCCGGTGTAGCCAGACCGGCCCACAGCGGATAGAAGGTGCTGGCGTACTGGTAATCGGACATCTGCTTGGTCATGAAATTGAAGTCGAAGAAGAGCCCCTTCTGGGCGTTCCAAAGATACTTCGTGATCAGGTTCTTGCGTTCTTCGGCGCGCTTGCTCCATCGTTCCGCATCGTCGGTGTGCCCGAGCCAGCGGCTGATCTGCCCCAAATCTTTTTCCGTTTTGTAGAGCAGGGTGTTGAGACACACCGGAGCATAATGATGCGTCGCCGATCCGAACGCTCCGAAACGAAAGCTGACGTCAAATCCGGACTCCCGCATCGAGCGGTCGCCTTTATAGTAGTCCCTGCTTAACTTGAATTGTCGGGCCGGCTCGCACTCGACATGTGCCATCGTCGTGGCGGCATCGCACACCTGCAGCGTATAGTTTGCGCCTGCAACCTGCTGCTCTGTTCCTGGTTGAGCCTCCACCAGGTAATGATCCGCCTGCTCGGGGTGCAGAAAGAAGTACTCCGCCACTTTGCGGTAGAAGCCGGTCTCATCTTTCACCGCCTCCTGCGGCGGCCCGTCGCCAAAGTCGTAGTAACGCGATAATCCCGTGTCGCCGGCAAGATGCGGCTCGTGCGTCCACATCTCGTAGTCTTTGCTCAAATCTGTATAGGCCCGTTCCAGCCACACTCTTTCGTCTTTTGCGCCCCTCTGTTTACGGCTTGCTTCATACACATCGACGAACATCGAACTCAGGAAGGGAGGCTGCGAACGCGTCAGGTAGTACGTGCGATTCGCATTGAGCATGGCCCCGTAATGCTCGATCTCGAAAAAGAAGTTATCGACCATGCCCCGAGCCAGTTCCAACCGTCCTGACTGCAGCAGGCCGCGGACGATGAAATAGCTGTCCCAACCGTACATTTCGTTGAAGCGCCCGCCCGGCACAACGTACTTGTTAGGAAGGTAGAGCAGCCCCGGCGGATCGATGTTGCTGGTCGCGATCTCACCCAATCGATGAATTTCCATCGGCAAATGCTCGACGCGAACGTTGCAATTCTTGCTCAGCGTCTGCACAGAGGCAGGTTCCGGCATTTCCTTCGGCAGATAGAGTACAGATTGAGCAGAGATCTTGGGGTCAACAATGCTCTTGCAGTCAGTCATCGAGCGCGTCAGCATATCCCAACCCGACGAGATGTAGTCGAGAATGGGTTTGAGGCCCTTTGCATCCTTCCCTGGCGCCACCTGCGCTTGGGTAGGAACACTCGCACAAATCGCGAAGAGAAAAAAGAGGGCAGAAGCAAACCGCTTGTGGCGGCGACTCCTGAATAAACGGATGAGATTCATTGTTATGCCAGCAAAACTTCGCCATCATATATGCGTCCACAGAACTCACCAAACAAATTTGAGCACTGAGAACCAAATATCCCCGACTCACGAGTCTCCCACCGCTAGCTTTTGATTTATCCTATGTAGTTTCGTAAGGATCTGAGGGGGACCAGTTGAAACGATTCCATCTAGCTCTGCGTCTGTCTCTGCTTCTCGCACTCTTCCTTTCTGCTCTTCAAGTTTGGTCACAGGTTCCCGAGAGCCTCTACAGCGATCTGCACTGGCGTATGGTCGGTCCGCTTCGCGGGGGGCGCACCCGCGCTGCCGTCGGAGTCCCCAGCCAGCCAAACGTCTTCTATATGGCGCAGGTCAATGGAGGCGTCTGGAAGACGGACGACTACGGCCGCACCTGGAATCCCATCTTCGATCGTGAATCCACGCAGTCGATTGGAGCCATCGCCGTCGCTCCCTCCGATCCCAACATCATCTACGTAGCCAGCGGCGAGGGCCTGCATCGTCCCGACTTGTCGGTGGGCAACGGCATCTACAAATCGACCGACGCCGGCAAGACCTGGACGCATCTTGGCCTGCGCGATGGCCAGCAAATCCCTGCCCTCATCGTCCATCCGCGTGATCCCAACAAGCTCATTGCCGCCGTGCTCGGACATCCCTACGGTCCCAGCGAGGAGCGCGGAATCTACCGCTCAGCAGATGGCGGCCAGAACTGGCAGAAAGTGCTTTCCAAAGACGAAAGCACTGGAGGCTCGGACGTCGAGCTTGATCCCTCAAACCCTGATGTCGTCTACGCCTCGATGTGGGAAGTGCGCGAGGGTCCATGGGAAGACGGGAACGAATTCAACGGCCCCGGTGGCGGACTGTTCAAGTCCACTGACGGTGGCGCGACATGGAATCAGATCAAAAATGGCCTGCCGAATGATCTTTCGCAAATCTACGTCGCGATAGCGCCCAGCGATTCGCGACGTCTCTACGCCACACTCGGCACCGCTTCGGGGAAACTGGCTATCTATCGTTCCGATGACGCCGGAGACTCCTGGTCTCAAATCACCGACGATCCCCGTCCCTCCGGCCGCATCGGCGGAGGAGATCTGCCGATCCCGCGGGTCGATCCAAAGAATCCTGACGTCGTGATTGTGGCCAGCACCGTCACCATGAAGTCGACGGACGGCGGAAAAACCTGGTTCGGTTTTCGTGGCGCTCCCGGCGGCGACGACTACCAGAACCTCTGGATCAATCCCAACGACGGCAACATCATTCTGCTGGTCAGCGATCAGGGAGCCATCATTACCGTGAACGGCGGCCAGACATGGAGTTCCTGGTACAACCAACCCACCGCGCAGCTCTACCACGCGATCGCCGACAATTCTTTTCCCTATCGCGTTTGCGCGGGCCAGCAGGAAAGCGGTTCCGTATGCATTCGGACTCGTGGCAACGACGGCGTCATCACCTTCCGCGACTGGCATCCGGTCGGCGTGATCGAATACGGCTACGTCGCTCCCGACCCTCTTGATCCCGATGTTGTCTATGGTGCTGGCCGAACCGAAGTCTCCAGGTATCACTGGACAACGGGGCAGGTGCAGGACATCACCCCGATTCCATTGCGAAGCCAGAAATATCGCGCCAACCGCACCGAGCCGCTGATGTTCTCTCCCGTCGACCCACACATCCTCTATTACGCGACCAATGTGTTGTTCAAAAGCACGGATGGCGGAAGCACGTGGCAGACCATTAGCAGGGATTTGACACGCGAAAATCCCGGCGCGCCCGCGAGTGTGGGCACTCTCATGAACAAAGGCATGGAGAAACAGCGCGGCGTGATCTACGCGCTCGCTCCGTCTTTCAAGGACCTGAACACGTTGTGGGCCGGCACTGACGACGGCTTGCTGTGGATCACTCGCGATGGCGGCAAGAATTGGAACGACATCACGCCCAAGGAACTGACTCCCTGGAGCAAGGTCACGCAGATTTCAGCGTCGCGCTTCGACGAGCAGACTGCCTACGCTTCGGTCAGCCGTTTCCGCATCAACGACATGCACCCCTACCTCTATCGCACGCGCGACGGCGGCAAAAGTTGGGCGCTCATCACCACGGGACTGCCTGACTTTGGTCCTGTCGACACGGTGCGGGAAGATCCCGTGCGAAAAGGTCTGCTGTTTGCCGGGACGGAGAATTCGGTCTGGGTATCGTTCGATGACGGCGATCACTGGCAGCCGCTGCAATTGAATCTGCCGCACACGTCGATGCGCGATCTCTGGATTCATGACGACGATCTGATCGTCGCCACGCACGGCCGCGGTTTCTGGATCCTCGATGACATCGCTCCATTGCGCGAAGCGTCGGCGACACTCGCGAATTCCACGCACCTGTTCGCTCCGGCTCAGGCATACCGCATCCAGCGCGACACCAACACCGACACTCCACTTCCCCCCGACGAACCGATGGCCGCGAATCCTCCAGATGGTGCCGTTCTCGACTACTATCTGCCCGCAGCCGCGAGCACGGTGAAACTCGACATTCTCGATGCAAAAGGGCAGCTCGTGCGCAGTTTCTCGAACAGCGACAAGCCTGAAATCCCCGAAGAGGAATTGAAAAAACAATTGATCCCCCTCTACTGGGTTCGCGGGCCGCGCCGCCTCTCCACCGAACCGGGCATGCACCGCTGGGTCTGGCATCTGCACTATCCTCCCCCCGCTAGCACGCGCCATGAATACCCGATCGCAGCAATTCCTCACGATACGCCGCGTTATCCTTTCGGGCCGACAGTTGTGCCCGGAACCTACAAAGTTCAGCTGACCGTGGACGGGAAATCGTTCACCGCTCTGCTCACCGTAAAGATGGATCCGCGAGTGAAAACGCCGCTTGCGGCTTTGCAGAAGAAAGAGCACGCCGAGACGCGTCAGGCTGCGATCATGACCCAGACAACGCAGGCCTTGTTACAAGCCAACTCCATTCGCTCACAACTTGAGAAACTGAGCGCTAACGATGC
>QIAL01000945.1:0-537 GCA_003225535.1 Acidobacteriota bacterium
AATCCCGCCCCACATGTGCTGCGTAACCAGCGGACCGGAGTATCCGCCACTGCGTCCCAGGCACCAGCCAAGAACTGCAGCTGCAGTTGCTGAGAGGGCTGCCAGCCCAAGCAGGAAGCTGGTCGAAAGCCGTAGATAAGAAAGACGGGCACTTCGGCCGACCAGTTCCAAAATTGGGACCAGTAGAACAAGAGCGATCGGAAAGTGGACTACTAGAGGATGGAAGCGTCCGATGAATTGCATCCATTCCTCACGGTCTTTCCCATCGGGTGGGAAAAACACCAACAGCATCATCACTATAAGAATAGGAAGCAGCATCAACAGGCCGAAACGGAATTCCCTGAGGATGCGACTGCCCGGCGCTGTCATGAGCAAAGGTCGCCCTCAGCGATTTTGTGGTCAGAGATAGGGGAACCGCTCACGCCAAAATTTCCGCCACGATGCGCGCTGGTTTCACGCTCGTCAGTTTCTGTTCCAGCCCCTGAAAAGAATAGTTGAGCTTGTGATGGTCGAAGCCTAGTAAGTAGAGCATCGTCG
>QIAL01000945.1:743-2426 GCA_003225535.1 Acidobacteriota bacterium
TTGGCTGATCGACTTCCCGACACCGATCGGCAAAACCGAGGTTCAGTGCTTCTTTGGCGTCTGCCCCATGAGAATCCCATCCCCAGTGATAGAGCTGGATAAATCGCACGCCACGTTCCGCCAGCCGCCGTGCGACCAGGCAATTGTTGGCGAAACTGGACTCGCCGGGCTTCGATCCGTACATCGCGCGAACGGAGTCGGGTTCTTTATGAATGTCCATAGCATCGGTGGCATCCATTTGCATGCGGAACGCCATCTCGTATTGCGCGATTCGCGTGATGGTCTCCGGGTTTCCGAACGCCGCATAAGTCTGTTGGTTGATTTGGTCGATGGCGTCTAACATATCGCGCCGCAGCGAACGGCTTGTCTCCGGAGGGTTATCGAGGTACAGGACCGGCTCGCCATGGGAGCGGCACTGCACACCTTGGTAGACACTCGGCAGGAAGCCGGAACTCCATAGTTGCTTGCCACCGTCGGGTGATTTGCCACCCGAGAGCAGCACGATAAATCCGGGCAAGTTCTGGTTTTCTGTGCCGAGTCCGTACAACACCCACGAACCGAACGAGGCGTATCCAAGCCGCGCATTCCCGGTGTGCACCAACAACTGCGCGGGCGCGTGATTGAACTGGTCCGTACGCATCGACTTGATGAAACAAATGTCGTCCAGGTGTTGTTCCAGATGAGGCAGGCGGTCGGAAATCCAGTGACCACTTTGTCCGACTTGGTGAAACGGGTATTGCGACCCCAGCAACTTCGGAACACCGCTGATGAATGCGAAGCGCTTGCCCGCCAGAAAGGACGCGGGACAATCCTGCCCGTCCAATCCCTTCAAGTCCGGCTTATGCTCGAACAGTTCCAGTTGGCTGGGCGCACCAGCCATGTGTAAATAGATCACGCGCCGTACTTTGGCGGCGAACTGCGGCGGCAGTTCTGACAGCGGACTGGAGGGATCGCGCGTAAAATCCAGCGCGGAAGATTCGGAACGCGCGGACTCTTTGCCTGGCATTGCATATTGCGCGAGAGATGTCCCCGCGAAGATTGTTCCCAGGCCGCCCCCAAGGGTTCGCAGGAAATGACGACGTGTTTGCGCCTGCAACGCCGCCATCCGTAGCTCGCGACATGTTTCCACTCTAACTCCGCTCGCCCTCTGATCCTTCGGTCGAACTTTGGAATTTGACATGACCATTACCGGGTTAATGCCGCATCCAGATTGAACAGAACACTGGCGACTGCCGTCAGTGCCCGCTTTTCATTTCCAGAAGCTGCATTGCCGTACGCAGCTCTTTTTACCATTCCTGCTCCGGACTCTACCAGAGCTTTTTCAAACAACTCGCGCAGCTTCGCTAGCTCAAAATCGGTCGGATCTCGCGATAGAACCATTCGTGCGCCGTATCTTAAACGATCATCGGTCTTATCAGCAGCCTTCAGCATGCGATCAGCGAGCGCTTCCGAGGCTTCCTGATAAACCGGATCATTCATCGTGACCAGAGCTTGTAAGGGTGTATTCGTGGATATACGTCGCGCCAGGCTCACGTCATGATCGGAGGCATCGAAGATGAGAAAACTCGGATAGCCGCTCGTTCGCTTGATGTATGTGTAAATTGCGCGGCGATACCGGTTTGGACCCTTCGCGTCTATCCATTTGCTGTCGTTATAAACAGAGTTCCAAACGCCCTCGGGCTG
>QIAL01000015.1 GCA_003225535.1 Acidobacteriota bacterium
TACTGCTTGCTCGATTGTCTTGGGGTTTGCATCGTCGGGGAGTAGCTCGACGCCCCTCGCGCACAGCGAGTACGTCTCTTCAAACTTCTCTAAAACGCTCCGATCAAACCTTCTATCAACGCAGCACTGGTCCATGGTGACAAAAAGTTTGGCGAAGCTGGGACCATGGCTGAAGATCTCACCGTAGTCTCGTGGCATGAACACCCAGTTGGTTCCGTCATGGCGGTACTTACACTCCACCAAGCATTCGATATGCAAGTCCCGCCGTGGATCGACCTTCTTGGCATGAACATCGACTGAAAACACTTGTGGCAACCCTGATTCTGTCCTTCGCTCGTAGCGATACTCGCCCGGATCACGAATCCCTAGCTCTTCAAAGATGCGGATGACGGAGTACTCTAGCGGAACTCATGAAGAGAGGAGATGGTCCTTCCACGTCTTCTTCTTCTTCTTCTTCTTCTTGGTGTCGTTGTTCGACATGCTCGGAATGATACAGCCGGGTGCCCCATCCTTTGCGTGCTTTGCAAAGGGTGGGATTCCACGGTGGTCAAGTCCTAGGGGTTTGATCTTCTCGGGCATGACGCAGCGAGTGGCGCACCTCAGGCGTGAAGCGCGGCATTTTCGCGGACGATTTGCGGCCCGAGTAGAACTCGTGCCCTTCCCGGTCACTGTGGTGCTCCTAAGGAAGTCAAAGTCCCAAAGGATTGGGATTCGTGGGATCCCATCCTTGCGCAAAAAACGCGCAAGGATGGAGCACCCGGCGTCTTCAGTTGCAACTGATGGCGGAATTGTCCTTCGCTAGCTCCAGGCATTCCTTGTGCTGTTTCGCCTTGCGCGCGGCATCGCCCAGGCTGTTGTCTTGAGAAACAACCTGCGGCGCAGGTGCGGCCGGCGTCTGGTATGCAACTGGCGTTGGGGCTAGAGCCGGATCTGCGACCGACGCAACGGGCGCAGGCGCTGGGGCAGCCATTGGCGCCGGAGCGGCGGAGAGCGCGGGAGCGTTCGGCAGAAATTCCTTGAAGTGTTTCGCGATAGCCTCAGCCATCGACTGTTCGTTCTTGCTGCCGCCTCTCTGTTTGTTGACCGAATAAGCCCAGATCATCTTTGTGGAGTTAACTTCGATCAACTGCACGGAGACGTTACCCTTGTCTTCGATGCCAGCACAGGAAGCGAACAGGCAACGTGCGATCTTTCCACCCGTACTTTCCGACTTAACTTCAACTGGCGCAGACCTCAGAACGTATGTGGCTTTGGCCTTGTCGGTGACTACGTCAACCGGCACACCTTTCTTCGCGATGGCTGCGGCAATGTAAGTCTCAAATCCCTGCTGCGGCTCTAGATACACCGTTGGCCTAGACTGAGCGAACGCGATAGATGAAACGAAGAGTGCGAGTGCAACTGAGAGCTTTTTCATTGAATGGCTTGTAGCCTCCTGATGCCTTAATTTGAATACGGCAGCACCGCTAGGCCAAGTTACCTGCGTAATCGCAATAAACACTAGTTCGGCGCGTGGCCTACTCAAGCCGGGTTTTGGCTTGAGTGGCGGCAGTTCAACGGTCTGGACAGAGTCTTCCCGCTGCTCGCTCGCGATTGCGTGTGGTCGAATGACTCCGTGAAGAATCCGTGCACTTCCCCACACAACGAACATCGCGTTGTGCGGGCCACCCTCGGACTCGATCTTCAATGAGTGGCCGGTGGCTCATCCCTTCGCGTTCGGGCGAAAGGGTGGGCGGCACGGACCTCGATTTTCGGATCCGAAGAAACTGGGCATACGCGACTGTGGTTCCCATGTCTGGCAACTTCGGCCAGACATGGGGCACCCCGTTGTGGTGACTCCAGAAAAACGAAAACAGGGTCATCCCGCGAGTTCCTAAATTGATTTAAGAGAAAGAGAGCAGTCCCAACCCCAAGTCGCGAGTGGGACTGCTCAATCAGAGATCCGGGATGAGCAGCTTACCGAGCCTGCGCGGTCTCCTTGGCGTTCTGGACAGCGTTCACGAAGTCCCGGGCTTCCGAGATCTGGGTCTGCGCTTGGCCTTTCAGAATTTCGCTGAAGGCAACGTCGTGACTGTACAGTTGTTCGGTCAGCTTGTGGTCCTGATTCAGTTCGGCACCGTTCAGCGATGCGCCGATGAATGCGCCTTTACTGCTGGAGTAGGTCAGGACACCAGCTTTGTAGCCAGCTTCGGCGGAAGCAGTGCGCCCAACCGGTCCGGCTGCGGCGGAAACGTCTGCACCGAGCTTGATGTGTCCGCGCATCAGGCCGTTCATGCCTTCATCGTTCATGATGAACATCATGAGATCGGTGCTCTTGCCGCCGATCTGCGGTCCCCAGCTGATACCGGAAACTTCGAATGGAGCCGGAGCGCTCCAGCTACCGGAACTCGTCTTGCAGGTCGCGACGCCCTTGCCGTGCTCGCCGCCGACGACGAAGGCTCCCTTAATCAGCTTCGGAATCACGGCGACGCATTTCGCACCGTTCAGGACGTCTTTCGGCACTCCCTTATCGGGCGAGGCCGATGTGATGTTCTGTACGGTCTCGGTGGCCCGGGAAAGTTCAGAATTAGCGTTGCTGTCATCTTTATCTTTATCGCTTGCCTGCATCAAGGCGAATGCACCGAAGCAGGAAATCAGAATTGTAATGAAGAATCTTCCATAAATTGCCTTCCGCATCTTGTCCTCCTTAGAGGTTCGATTCCGCGGACAGATGTAGGGTTTGCGGGCAATAACCATGTAGTTTCAATGGCTTGCCGCCCAGGAAGACTTCTGGCGGGACGGATAGGACTGAAGTGAGCGCGAACAGCGCTAGTTCGGCTTTGGCGCGTAGTAGTCGTGTAGTGCGGCGTCCTTCTTTGCCAGCAACGCATCCAGTTGCCAGACCAACTCACTGAATCTCTTCGGGTCCTGCTCTTCTTGAATTTCCTTGCACAGCCAATTCGTCAGTTCATGGTCCTCGGGTGTCATGGCCAACCTCCCAGAAAAAAGAGCGAGCCAACGAGAAATATGCAACTGTATTGCCAAAGACGGATGGCTAAGTGCAAGCTACTCAGCTTCAGTCATTTGAGCGCGGAGCATGACCATTCCACGCAAAAGCGGCATGTAAAGTTTGCTGCTGTCCGGGAAGGTTGACTTGGCTCACGCGTATCGGTCGCGTCGGCGCTCTGGAATGTGTACGGTATCGTACAGACAAAACACGGAAGCAAAATTATCTTCCGCAACTTTCGGCGCAGGGTGATACTGATACGGTCTGCCTCACTAGTGCTATTTTCTGGAGATTCGCGGGATGATCCCCGAAGAGCGCGAGAGATTGAATAATCTGTGCAAGCGGATAGAAAGCGGATACAAAGAAGATGGGCAGAACCGGAAAGTGTTTAACGGGCTCCTAGGCGACTTGATGCCAACGCACGCAGAGCCAATGCTTCGTTGCGCTTACTGTAGGCTTGGGAATGACTTCCGCCCAATGATAATGCGTGCGGAAGGATGGTTGCAGTGCGAGAGTTGCGGTCACAATGCAATGCCGCTGGACCCTGAGTTTAGATGCACGTGCGCGAATTGCGAAGGCCGCACCAGTCCACTGCACTCAACGGGTAGTCATGCAGTTTGAATTTGTCAGGGAATAGGCCGGCGTGAC
Source organism: Acidobacteriota bacterium (assembly GCA_003225535.1). Taxonomy (GTDB): domain Bacteria; phylum Acidobacteriota; class Terriglobia; order Terriglobales; family Acidobacteriaceae; genus Sulfotelmatobacter. Next base: position 3,632 of record QIAL01000015.1, read on the forward strand.
TATCGCGCTACCTCTTCATCAAGGAACGCAAGCGTGTCCCAGCGGATGGTGGCCAAGCGTTCATCGCTCCCGAGTTGCTTCAGGTCGGCTACTTGAATACTCTCATCTACGAGAAACACGACGTATGTACCCTTGCGTCCGGTTACCGCAACGCGATCACCCTTTTTGGGGATGCGCATCTTTTTCGTGACCATGCCAATAGTTTCCCAACTCCGCCCATATTGCCGAAGATCATGGCTCGACGAATCGCGCTAGTCAAGAAAATTCTGGCGGTGGTGTGGGCCACCCTCGGACTCGATCTTGGAAACGGAGGCAGCTTTCCTTTCGAGCCGTGATCCAGTAAAGAGGACGCTAGGGAGTCAAGGGGCACGCGCAGTTATGGTGACTCTGGAAGAACAAAAAAGGGGGGACCGCCGCCGATCTTCTTTCCGGCGGTGGAACCGCTCGGCTTTGCCTTCGCGGGGGCGGACGAGGCGTCCGCCCCTACACAAGCTTGCGTTTCGGGGTAAGCTCCTGCATAATAATAGTTTGTCTTGATCTCGCCGGACTCTTCCGGAACAAGGATATACGTCTCGTGTTAATGATTCGACTGTCGCGCATGGGTGCGCGTAAACAACCGCACTATCGCATTGTGGTGATTGAGAAGGCTCGGGCGCGCAATGGCCGTCCGGTAGAAGTGGTGGGGACCTATAATCCGCGCACGAATCCGGCCAGCATCCTAATGAAGCGCGAGCGGGTGGATTACTGGGTATCGAAGGGCGCGCAGATGTCGGAGCGGGTGAACAAGCTGTACGCAAAGGCCCCAGCCGCGGCGCCGGCTCCCGCCGCGTAGATACGACGCGGCTCCTCAAGTTCAGATCTCGTTTCCACAGTGAGAATTTATGCCTGAATCTTCCGGAGATATTTGTGCGCTCATCGAGTTGATCGCGAAGTCGCTGGTCGACGCGCCTGATGAGGTCTTCGTCGAGAAGTTCGACGACGGCGTGATCGAACTGGAAGTCGCCGAGAACGACGTCGGCAAAGTGATCGGACGCCAGGGGCGGACGGCGCGGGCGCTGCGGGCGCTGCTGAGCGCTGCCGGGCATCGGGCGCGGACGCGATATCAGCTCGAGATCATTGAGTAGCGGCTTCAGCCGTGACTTCCGATCCTATCGGCGAATTTGTTACGCTGGCCCGGGTGGTGAAGACGCAAGGGCGGCACGGCGAGGTCGCGGCTGAGGTTCACAGCGATGTTCCTGATCGGTTTGCCGAGGGGATGAAGCTGTTCGCGCTGAGCAAATCGGGCGACTTGCGGCGCGAGGTTGAGATCGAAAGTCTCTGGCCGCATAAGGGCCTGCTGGTTTTGAAGTTTGTTGGCGTCGACTCGATGTCGGATGCTGAGACTCTGATCGGGTCTGAGTTGCAGGTGCCACGGAGCGAGCGCGCTGAACTGGAGCGTGGCTGGAATTACGTGAGCGACCTGGTTGGATGCGCGGTCTTCGATCACGGAAACGAGATCGGACGGATTGAAGATGTGCAGCTCGGGGCCGGCGAAGCGCCGTTGCTGATCGTGGCTGGGGCAGGCGGCAAGAAGTACGATGTGCCGTTCGCCGAGGCTTACTTGGAAGGCGTGGATTTGCCGCGAAAGCAAGTGCGGATGACGCTTCCCGGGGGCATGTTGGAGATCAATGCGCCTTTGACTGCTGAGGAGAAGGCGCATCAGAAAAGCAGGGGCTAGGGTTCAGGGATCAGTATTCAGGCTTCGCGCATGAAGGCCGATATCGTCACGATTTTTCCGGACTTCTTTCGCGGGCCATTGGATCACGGGATTACGCGCCGGGCCGCGGAGATGGGTCTGGTGAAGATTGAAGTCCACGATCTGCGGCAGTTCACGCGCGACAAGCACCGCACTGTGGATGACCGCCCATTTGGCGGCGGCGAGGGCATGGTCCTGAAGCCGGAACCGATCTTTGAATGTCTGGAACGGATGCAGCTTGCCCCGCGCGAGCAGCGGCTAGCCGGTACCGTGAAAGAAAGCGTGGTTGTGCTTTCGGCACAGGGGCAGCGGTTCACGCAGAAGATCGCGTCGGAACTGGCGGCTCTGGATCGGATGGTGCTGATCTGCGGCCGGTACGAA
>QIAL01000016.1 GCA_003225535.1 Acidobacteriota bacterium
GGCATAGTGGAAGCCGAAAGAACGGTGTAGGTGCCGGCCGCATTGATCAAGGGTGCCACTCCGAGTTTCTGGTAATAGTCCACGGCGTTAGGCGTCGACTTAGCCGATCCGTGAGCCTCTAGACTTGGAATTCCAGAAAGTGCTGCGCCTCCCGCGAGAACCGCTTGCGCTCCATTACGCAGCAGCTTTCGCCGACTCATCTGTCTCATATTTGGCCCTCTTCCACAACGACTGGCGCTACAGAATTCAGTCCCGTGGGTAATCGTCTGCCCTGGCCGGCAACGACTCACCGCGATCCGGAATCGTGAAATACTGCGGACGCGCTTTTTCCCACTCGACCATGCTGAGACCAGAAGGATCGAACGAAATGCGTCCTGCTCGGATCGTCATGCGGGCCATGAGTCGTACATTGCCATCCATTTTTGCC
>QIAL01000017.1 GCA_003225535.1 Acidobacteriota bacterium
CATTGCGAAACCAGAAGCTGCCGCTTCCATGCCCGACATCAAAAATGACGCCGCGGGCACGGGCTTCGGCGAGGGCGGGATTGAGCTTGCCATCCGGAAGAATGATGGGAAATTGCTGAGCGAACACATGAGTGTGAATGTCGCCCGGTCGCATTTTCTTTAGTATCAGATCCTCGTACGTTCTTTCCGGTCTCGGCCAGAAATCGAACATGACCGGACTGTTCGTGAGAATGCCGCATTCAATGGCGCGGTCAACCGCAGCCCAGGGCACGTGTTCTGCATCCCATGCCTGACCGGTCCAATAGTGGGCCGTTTTTACTCCCACAATGAGGTCGGGATACTTCTTAATGGTGTCAACACAAAGCTTCACATCCATCTGGTCCAGACTTTGCTCAAGCCCACCGTTCATCCCATTCGCCACGATGTTCAGGAAAGCCAATACTCGCACTCTGGCGCGATCAATGACTTCTTCCTTTTCTTGGAGGAACGTCTCGGCACCGGAGGTGCCGGCATCTACGATGGTGGTCACACCGGACTGCAACGCCAAATCCGCCGGAATTCCAAGTGGCAAAGCATGCGCTCGCGCGTCGGGCGCGAACCAGTTGAGCGGCGCTCCGCCATAACCTACGTGATAGTGAATATCAATGAGGCCGGGCGTTACATAGAGACTCGAGACATCCACAATCTTCCTGCCTTGGTCAGCAGGAATGTTTTTCTCGACAGCAGCGATCTTGCCCTGGAGAACGCCGACATCTCTTACTTCATCGATGTGATTGGCGGGGTCAATCACATGGCCACCCTTCAACAGCAGGTCGTACCGCGTCGTCTGTGCATACGCAACGACAGGAGATCCGAGGGCGATTACCAGCAGGGGTATTGCGGGTGTGATCTTGATCCAGTTCTGCATAGGCCTCTCTGTATGTTGAAGCGAAAGTGTACCCACTGGAAGTGAGATTGTCACCATTCCTGCCAAGTCAAGGTCATGCAAAGTTGTAAGAAGATCAACGCTAGCGTAATCTGATCGCGCTTTTTCTTCATTGACCCGGATTAGATCCGGATCAGGGAACCCCCTTATGGATCGTCGTACTTTCGTCAAAGCCAGTTGCATTGGAAGCGCCTCGCTGCTGATGCAGGGGCTGGATCCGATGATCCGGGCTGAATCTGCTCCGACTGCGGTTCCGCCTATCGAACTCTGCGGGCTAGCCGACTACAAACCCTCGCCGTTAGGCATGCCAGGCCTGTTTCCAGCACGGGTCATCGAGATCCGCGAAGCGAACGCCATTGTCCGCAACCGTGTTTCTCAGCCCATCGTCGGACGGATGCTTGAGCGCGCAATGAAAGAGCTGACAGGAGAGAGGTCCGCACGCGAGGCATGGGCGAAGTTTATTCAGCCGAGCGATATTGTCGGAATCAAGATCAATCCATCGGGCGCGCCTGCGTGTTGTTCGTCCCCCGAGATTGTCCGAGAGATCATCAGCTCAGTTCAGTCGCTCGGGGTTCCTGCGCGAAACATCGTTGTATACGACCGGTACTCCTACGAGATTGACCTCGCTAGCTATCAGGCATTGCTGCCTGCCGGGATTCGAATCGTAGGCATTCAGGAGGCCTTCGCGAGCGGTGGTGGTTACGAATCAAATGTCTATTGTGATGCGACTTTTTTTGGCGAATGGGAAACCCGCTCGTATATGGCGAGTATCGTCGTCCAGGAGGTCAATAAGATTATCAACGTGCCGACGATGAAGGATCACTCGGCTTCCGGTGTTACAGGAGCGCTCAAGAATCTGGCCTACGGAACGTTCAACAACGTAGCTCGTACCCATCGCGCGCCCTATTCTTTTACGAACCCATTGATTGGGATGATGTGTACGGTCGAGCCCTTACGGTCAAAATCTGTGCTGCATATCATGGACGGCATGCGGCAGGTGTGGCACGGCGGTCCGCTCACCCAAGTGCAAGACTTTATCGATCAACCCGGCATTCTGCTGGCGGCCACAGATCCGGTCGCGATGGACACGATCGAACTGGAGGCGATTGAAAAGACGCGGCGGGAGCGGGGCGCGCCTTCGTTATGGCAGCACGATGCGAATAGTATTACCCTCAACACCGAGGAATTTCATCGCGACGCCTCGAAGAATCTGTTCTATCGTCAGCCGGGACACATTGCGGCAGCCGCACACCTCGGGCTTGGCATCGCGGACCTGAAACAGATCGATCATCGTGTCCTCTCTGTCTGAATCTTGATGATGAGGCAAACAGGCAATTCCAAAGCCGTCGAAGACTGGCCCACCCTGCTCAAAGACAACGCGCGCAGTGGAGGCCAGACGCCGCAACCCGCGCGCTCGCCGGAACGAGCGGTATGGCAATTTCGTGCGGGCGGTTCTGTACGTTCAGCGCCGGTTCTGAAAGACGGCGACCTGTACGTTATCTCCGTGGCCGGTGCTCTGCACGCCATCGACGTCGTTACAGGCACTGCAAAGTGGAAATTTCAAGCCGGCGGGCAGGTTCATTCCACCCCGTCACTGTTCGCAGACCAGATTCTTTTCGGATCCGACGACGGCAAAGTGTATGCAGTCAATCATGACGGAACAAAGCGGTGGGAGGTTCCGACCGGAGCCGAGGTTTGGGCATCTCCGGTCATTCGCGACGGGGTTGTTTTTTTCGGAAGTGCAGACACGAAGGTCTATGCAGTCGAAGCGTCGAGCGGAGAGATCCGATGGGCGCACGAACTTGGCGGAAGAATTTATTCAACGATCTGCGCCACCGAGAGGCAACTCTACCTCGGATGTGGAGATGGCAAAGTATGCTGTCTCGACTCCTCATCTGGGAGGGTATTGTGGAGTACGGCGACCGGCAACGGCATCGACTCGTCGCCGGCAGTGGTTGATGATCTGGTCCTCATCGGCTCAGAAGATTTTTTCTTCTATGCGATAAGCGCCACTACGGGGGAGGTGCGATGGAAGTACGAAACAGGATTGGGCATTGCGTCATCGCCCGCCATCTGGAACGACCTGACGTTGTTTGGCAGCAAAGATGGTTTCCTCTATGCGCTTGAGACTCAAACCGGAAAGTTGCGATGGAAAACCCGCGTGGGCGAGGTGGTCACTGCGCCTCCGATGATCGGCGACGGAGTTGTTTGTATCCAGGCGGGTGGTACGTTTGCTCTAGACACTTCCAACGGAAAGATCTTATGGAGAGCCGGCCTTGCCGGTGCAATTCAATCTGTTCCTGTGCTCGCGGGCGAGACCATTTATCTGGCGAGCTTAAGTGGTGAGATTTATGCGCTGCGATAAACACAGGGCGGCGGTGCTGTTCATTGTTTTCTTCGCATTTGTTTCGAGCATTCGGGGTTCAGAAGACCAACTTCTGGTTTATAAAAAGAAATACATCATGGGCACAGTCTTTGAGATTGCGGCCTATGACCAAACGTCTGAGCACGCGTCGGTTGCGCTGGAGAACGCATTTCAGGAAATCGTTCGCGTCGATAATCTCCTGAGCAACTATAAAACCGACAGCGCTCTGAGTTCCCTGAACCGCTCCGCTCATTTTCATGCAGAAAAGGTTCCGTCTGATTTGTATCGCGTAGTCGAGGAGTCTGTGCGGTTCTCCACGCTGTCAGGCGGGAAATTCGACATCTCCATTGCACCTTTGGTGGACTTGTGGAAGGCTGCGATTGCTGATGAAGGTGCACCATCGCCGGCGAAGCAACAGGCCGCCAGGGCTTGCGTGGGATACAAGAAGATCGAGTTGACTCCTCCGGATCAGATTACTTTTCACTCCCCTTGCATGCGGTTAGACCTAGGCGCCATTGGCAAAGGTTACGCTGTCGACCGGGCTGCGGAAATCCTGCGATCGTCGGGAATTAGCAATGCGCTGATTAATGCGGGTGGCAGCACCATCGTAGCGATGGGTTCGCCTCCGGGTCAGAGCGCGTGGCTCGTACACTTGCGAGACCCTTCCCACCAAGTTGATCCACAGGTCATGCTCAAGGATGAGAGCGTTTCCACCTCCGAGCAAACAGCGCCCTCTTTGCTAGGGGACGCCGCAGGGGGACATATCATCGATCCGGATACAGGGACGCCTCTGCGAACGGAATTCGCGGTCAGTGTCATTGCTCAAACCGGGACGCTCTCAGACGCGCTCTCAACGACATCGCTCCTGCTGGGCCCGGCGAAGGGCAAGGGGTTGGTCCAACGTATGCCTGACGTTTCGGCGATCTGGATTTCGCGCGACGCACAAACGGAAATGGTAACGGGCGGACCGCAGATTCTGTTCGGCAGAAAGTTCTAATCTCACAACCTGGATTACATACCGCATGATCTGGCACAGGATGGTTCTTTGTTTTTTTCTGATGTTCTCTACCGCTGCTTGGAGCAGCGTTTTTATACGCTGGACTCAACCTGACCCGCCGCCGGCGCGCGACTTGGGAATCAGTGATCTCGTAGTCTCCGTGGATCGCGGGACCACTTCCTTCGTGAAAGCTGCCCACAGCCAAGGCTATCGAGTGTATGCAGAGGTAACTTTGCAGCAGGCGGCCACCGCTGCCGAGAGCGCCGAGGAGAAGGGCTTGGCAGGTCTCGTGCTCGACGTTTCGGATTCGGATCGCGCAGCAGGAGAGAGCGCGTTTCAGCAGCTTCGGTCCGCTCATCCAAAGGTCAGGTTCTTAGTACTCAGTCAGGGTAAGCAGCCGCAGATGAGAGGCAATCTGGTGATTAAGCGGGATTCGGTGCTTGAAGTCTCCAGTCCCACCGCCCAGCCGTGGATCGACGCGAATCTTGCGCTCATCAGGGTTGAACAGAGATCTCATCCTGGACAGATCCCGCTTTATAGCTTCTCCTGGAACGAATCAAACCCTGCACAGCAACAAGCGATCACTCCCACAGATTACTCCTTGGCAGTTGCCGAGTCGTGCTCCTTCCAAGCCGACCTGATACTCGAACTGGAGGAAGGCATGCAGAGAGCGCTCAGTGCACAGGATCCCCAGGCCAAGCTATTTTGGAAGGAGGTGCGGTCGTATATCGATTTCTGTGCACATGCTGGAGAGCAAGAGCTCAAACCGGCAGCCAATGTTGCCGTCGTGGTCGATGATCTCGACACCAGTGATGAAGTCATGAATCTGTTTGCCCGTCACAACATCCCATTTAAGGTTTTTCTACCTTCGGATTTGAGAGAAGAGAACTTTGAAGCTTTCGACGTGGTCGTCGTATTCGCAAAGCGTCACCAGACCGCTTACAAGCGAATTGCCA
>QIAL01000401.1 GCA_003225535.1 Acidobacteriota bacterium
CTGGCACCATGACACGATCAGAACTTGTCCGTCGCTACGCTCAGACCACCGGGCGTGACGTCAGCGACATGATTTTCTATCGCGTTCTCGCTCTCTTCAAGGTGGCGGTCATTATCCAGCAGATCTATTACCGCTATCATCAGGGCCTGACGACAGATACTCGCTTTGCTTCTATGCCGGAAGTAATCAAGATTATCTTGCGTGCGGCTTTGCGGTCAGCCCAGCACAGTTCACTTTGATCGAGGTAGGGATCGGAATTTACAGGGAGCCACCCGACTAAGAGTAATAGCGGACTACCCACTCCGCCACGCAGCAAGGCTTATCTGAATTCTCCCCCTCGATGACTACCGAAAAGGTGGCCTCGACAGCATCGGCAATGTCCTTGGTTGCCTGCAGTGTGAAACGGGCTCGAATCCTGGAGCCTGCGAGAACCGGGGACGGAAAGCGGACTCGATTCAGTCCGTAGTTGACGCTCATCCTCACGCCACTCCCAATCTGAATTGCTTTCTGCAAGAAGTAACTCACGAGGGAAAGAGTAAAGAAACCATGCGCGATCGTGGTGCCGTACGGTGAATCCCGCTGTGCCCTTTCGCGATCAATATGAATCCACTGCCGGTCCTCCGTAGTTTCGGCAAACTGCTGAATCCGGTCTTGGGTAAGCAAAAACCATTCCGTAGTTGCGATTTCGCGACCCACGAAGCGCCCCAGGGAATGCGGGTTTTCTACTAGCAGTGGCGGCACGGGTTTCTCCTTGAGGCAAGCGGATCAGTGTGGTGGAGCTTGCGTACGTGGCTTGCTCCGCTTTCCCAGTTCCAGCTTGGCAACCGCTTCCGTGTGCACTTCATCCGGGCCATCGGCCAGTCGCAGGGTACGAACGTTGGCCCACGCACTGGCAAGAAAGGTATCTTGCGAAACGCCGGCGGCACCGTGCGCTTGAATACTCCTGTCCAGAACGCGTAATGCGACGTTGGGAGCAACAACTTTGATCATGGCGATCTCAGCTCGCGCTGCTTTGTTGCCCGCCGTGTCCATCATATAGGCAGCCTTCAACGTCAAAAGCCGTGCTTGCTCGATCTCCATGCGTGAGGTGGCAATGTGGGCGCGCAGGGTTCCCTGTTCGGACAGCGGTTTGCCGAAAGCCACGCGCGATTGCACGCGTTCGCACATGATTTCGAGGGCGCGCTCGGCCACTCCGATACACCGCATACAGTGATGAATGCGACCCGGGCCAAGCCGTCCCTGCGCGATCTCAAAACCCCGCCCTTCACCGAGCAACATATTCGAGACCGGCACCCGGACATTCTTAAAGACGACTTCGCCATGGCCGTGGGGCGCATGATCGTATCCAAACACCGTCAGCAGCCGTTCGACCTTCACTCCCGGTGCCGCCATCGGCACCAAGACCATCGACTGCTGTTGATAACGCTGAGCCGAAGGATCCGTCTTGCCCATGAAGATCGCGACCCTGCAGCGCGAATCACCCGCACCCGACGCCCACCACTTTCGGCCATTCAGGACATACTCGTCGCCATCCCGAACAATGCTCGCCTCAATGTTGGTCGCGTCCGACGAAGCTACCGCAGGTTCGGTCATAGCAAAGCAAGAGCGGATCTCTCCCGCGAGCAGCGGCTTCAACCAACAATCCTTCTGCTCGGGTGTGCCATAGCGCGCGAGCACCTCCATGTTCCCGGTGTCTGGCGCCGAGCAGTTGAATACTTCGGGAGCCATCATGCTGCGGCCCATAATCTCGCACAAGGGCGCATATTCGAGATTGGTGAGTCCTGCGCCGTGCTGATCATCGGGCAGAAACAGATTCCAGAGACCCGCCGCGCGAGCCTTGGTCTTGAGCTCTTCCATCACAGCCGTCGGCGACCACCGGTTGTGCTCAATCTCATCATGGAACCGCTGTTCGTTAGGATAGATGTGCTCGTCCATGAAGTCTCTCAAACGCCATTGCAGGTCTTCGACTTTCTTGGTGAATGCGAAATCCATGTGCGTTGCCTACGTTTCCGCTCAAACCTTCTGCGTTCCACGCCTGGTCTCCACGAGTTGAGCCGGACTAGGTGCTCAACCCAATGGGCGCCACCCGGCTGACTCCGTTCCAGCCGCTCGCGGCGTAGAAGACGCGCGTGATTATATAAAAACCAGATCGCGGAAGTCTCGATCACCTGATAACAACCCTTACGAGGTGCGTTCGGATTCTTCTTGCTCGAGCTGGACAACCCTCGCTTCCCTCATCCAAGGTGCAGGAATTACAAAAGTTATTGTTGGAAATAGATTACATTGTTGCAAGGCAGCTCTATGGTGGGTGTCGCAGCCCTCAGTTTCGGACGCAAAGCCAGTGCGTATTCGCGAAGCGTGGCTCACTTACCACGGGCTTTAGAGTCGCCGAGCCGTGGATGCAGTTCGGACTGTGACTTCTGGCGCCTCTTCCCGAGCCGACAGGAATCCGAGCCCGTTTCTGGATAGTGTGCGTAGGCTCCAACCCATCCAGAATGGACGCCAGCGCAGTCTTAGAACTCTAATTCGGCAATCAACTTCAAGAGTCGAACAAGTGTTGTGCGTTCTTCCGGAGTCATTTCTTTTCGGAGCTTATCGTCAGCGGCTAGCCTCGCTTTGATCAGGCGCTTCCTGTATTCGTGGCCTTTTCGCGTCAACGTAACGTGAATTGCTCTGCCCGATTTTGCTTTCCTCTCCGACACAAGCCCTTCCTGAACCATTGACTTGATGGCTCGGTGCACGACAGTTCGGTCGAAACCGAGAAGTGTGGCGATTTGATTCTGATTGAGCACGGCACCGCCCCGGAGCGTGGATAGGATGAAGCCACGAGTCGCAGAGCACCGAGTTTTTCGCTCAAGTCTCTTCCCGACGGAAAAATAGGTTGCAGCAACATGGGCAAGTACTGAGTCCCTTAGGATGTCTTGAGGAATATCCTTCTTTGGAACGATGATCATAGGACGGTTACCGTGGCATCGAGAGGCCGCCGCCACTGAGGCGGTTCCGCATAAGCAGGTGATTTCTTCCCGATCGCAATCACCATCACAATTTCATGACACCGGGTTGACAGCCCGAGAAATCTGGAGAGTCTGCGGCCATCGAATCCTTCCATGGGGCACGTGTTGAGCCCCAGTGCTTCGGCGGCAATCATCAGATTTTCGCAGGCCAACGATGTACTCTTCGTCGCCCACTTTAACAAGTCCTTCCGAAACACTGGTGGCATCCCCATCGTCTTCCAGAAATTCACCAGTCGAAAAATCGCCCATTTGACCGCGCCAAAAATGCCGAACGGTCCCGGCATGAACAGGATCCGGCCGATCTTCGCCGTCCGCTCGTAAGCTCGGACTTTGGCGTGACTGAACCCGCTCCTGCGCATCCACTCCAACTGGGCTTGCGAGGTCGCTGCCAGCGACCCGATGTCGGCCACCGCAACCACCAACGCCGACGCCGTTGCCGCAGGCATTTGTCCAAGGCAGAGTGTTGCCGCGGTTGCCTTTCTTGGCGACGATTCCACCCAAAAGAACCGGTACGGTTGCGAATTGAAACTGGAGGGAGCATGCCGGGCTGCATCGAGGATTTGTTCACGCAGGTCTTGCGGGATTTCGACCGGTTCAAAGGTCTTGACTGCTCGCCTATGGAAAAGCGCGTCCAGGATTTCACTCATTGGGCACCTCTATGTTGCTATTGCAACATAGAAATGTTGCAAGTGCAACATGAAAACGCGATGCCCACGATTGGGTCCATAGTGCGGTATTCGGAAGACGATTCCTGGCCAGAAGTCGGCTTCGAGGGGTCTGCTGCGACCACTCCCTTCTCCGCTGCCATACAACTCCGACATCCCCAAAACCCGCTTCTGTATCACCAGCACCGTGTCGCGCGCCGGGAGATTTCCACAGGTGTACCCGCTTCAATGTGACATCTGACCTTGTGTCGAATCGGAAATAAGCCCATCATTGTCGAAGCAAAGACGATGCTGTGCAGTCGGGATGCCCCACCGATAAGTTCTTTGAAATCAAGATTTTGACCCCTAAACCCTTGGGGCTCAAGATTTTGCGCGGCATTCTTGCAAAACCCGCGCCAGACAAGGCGTTCACGGGCTTAAGGGGAGGGGGTACTCTCCCGCCCGCCAGGAATTCCCATTTCGGAACTAGTTTCGGAACGCGCAAGAAGGCTCTCAATAAAGCTTTTTTCGTGGATATCCACAGGCCGCGCGCTAGCCCAAAAGCTGCTTCGCGATCGCACAGTACAAATCAATCGCTTCGTGTAGTTGCCGCTTCTCGATGTACTCGCCTTCCGTATGCGCGACGTGAATCGATCCCGGACCGATCAGCAACGGTTCGCCCCAGTTCGTTAACTTCGGAATATCGGTCGTAAACGCCGCAATCATCGTCGGCAATCCATCAAGCTTGCGAAAGCGCAGGAAGGGAAGCTCCAGCGGAAAGGTGACTTCGACCTGATCTCCCGCAGTTGCGATAATTTCCCGGCGCAACTCGTCGGTCGATCCAACCAGCCTGTACAGCAAATCCGCATGCGCGTAATCCGGAATCACATTCGGAGCGCGTCCGCCTTCGATCAGTCCGATGTTCAGCGTGCATGGCCCAACTTCCAGATCGTTGGGGAGTTTCATGGCGCGCAAACGTCCCAGTGACGAAAGGAGTTTGTCGATCGCCGAGTCCCCTAATTCCGGATAAGCCGAATGCGCCATACGACCTCGCGCGGTTACTTCGACGCGCAAAGTTCCCTTTGACGCGAGCGCAATCCGGTTCTCCGTGGGTTCGCCGTTCACCAGAAATCGGCAACTTGCAGGCGCGTGATCGTTGGCGATCTTCGCCCCCAGACTGTCGCGCTCTTCTCCGACCACAAACAACAGTCCCACATAGATGCCTTCGCGTCGCAGTCGCTCCGCGGCTGCGACTTGTGCGGCGATGATCCCTTTCGCATCGCATGATCCGCGGCCATAAATATAGTTCGCATCTTCCGACGAAGGAATAAACGGAGGAACCGTATCCATATGCGTCGAAAAGGCAATCTGCGGATTCGTCTGTTCCGCAGAAGTCGCGTATACGTTGAAGCGATCTCCTTCAACAGCGATCTTCTTTGTTTGATAGCCGATTCGGCAGAGCTCACCGTAGAGATAATTGCCGACTGCCGCTTCATTGCCGGAGATTGATTCGATGTCGATTAACTGCCGCGTAAACGTGACAGCGTCCATGGATAGGAGGATAGCAAATCGGACCTCAGACCACGGACCTCAGCTCCAGTTCTGGTTCGCGATTGATTTCCTGAGGTCCGAGGTCCAAAGTCCGACGCCCGCTTTGTGTAATCTGGAGATGTGATCCCGACGAACCAAACCATCCGCTCCCTTTTCCTCGAAGGTCCCGCTGGACGCCTCGAAGCCTTGCTCAACGCCGGCGCTGAGAACGCGACGCATGCCGCTGTGGTTTGCCATCCGCATCCCCTTTTCGGCGGGACGCTGCACAACAAGATCGTCTTCCATGCGATGAAAGCGCTGAACAGCTTAGGATTCCCCGTGTTGCGCTTCAACTTTCGCGGTACGGGATTGAGCCAGGGAGAACACGATCATGGGATTGGGGAATGCGATGACGTCCGCACCGCTCTCGACTGGCTCGACTCGGAGTTTCACCTGCCTCTCATCTTCGCGGGATTCTCCTTCGGCGCTGCAGTTGGACTGCGCGTCGCCTGCCCGGATTCGCGCGTGCGCGAAACCATCGGCCTCGGAGTTCCTGTCGCTCCTGTGGCCGCAGATACGGAGGAGCCGCGTGTGTACACTTATGAGTTTCTGCACACCTGCAATAAGCCCAAGCTGTTCGTGAGTGGAGCGCGCGACCAGTTCGGCCCGCGAGCGAAGCTGGAAGCGCTGGTCGCCTCGCTGCCGGACCCGAAGAAGCTGGTCCTGATCGAGGGAGGAGATCACTTCTTCGAAGGCCGCCTGCGCGAAATGCGGGAAACCATTGAGGTGTGGGTGAAGGAATCCGTCAGCTCTTAGCTATCAGCACTGAACTGAAACCCCTGGAACTCTGTCATCCTGAGCGCAGTGATTGCTGAGCAAAGCGAAGCAATCACGGAGTCGAAGGATCCCTGCCTCAGTCACGAACATTCGAGAAGCGACTGCACCATCCGATCGTGCCCTTTGCGGAGGCTGATGGCAAAAGCTGATGGCTGTTTATAATCGCTTCGCATGACAGCACCCGCCAGCGAATCGCAGATCCACGCCATGCGCGACGCTGCCCGCTCCATTTTCCTTGAGGCACTCTCTCAGGCTTCCGTTGTGAAAGGCTTTGAGCGCCACGTGCAGTGCGAACGCGGCATTCTGCGCGTGCGCGAAGATCTCTACGACCTGCACGCCTACTCGAAGGTCCTGGTAATTTCGCTCGGGAAAGCTGGACACACGATGGCTGAAGCTTTGGCTGCTCAAGTTGGATCGCTAGCCCAAGGCATCGTCGCGACTCCCGTGCTGCCGGACGCTCAAGTGCACGGTTTCCGCTATTTCCGAGGCGGACATCCAATGCCGAATGCCGAGTCGATTCAGGCCGCAGCAGCCATGTTGCGGGCTCTTGAAGCGCAGCCTGCCTCGGCGTTGGTGATATTCATGCTGAGCGGCGGAGGATCGTCGATTGTCGAGAAGCCGATTGATGACGAGATTTCGCTCGACGATCTAATCGCGACCTATCGAGCGCTGGTGCATTCGGGAGCGCCGATCGCGGAAATCAACGCCATCCGCAAACACTTGTCTGCGGTGAAAGGTGGACGTCTGGCGCAGGCCGCCTTTCCAGCGCAGCAGGTGTCGATCCTAGTCTCTGATGTTCCGGATAGCACGCCCGACGCGCTGGCTTCCGGTCCGACTATGCCGGATTCGACCAGCGCCGAAGACTGTCATCGGATCGTGGAGAAGTATGACCTGCTGAAGCAGTTTCCGCCATCGACACGGGAGCTTTTCGAGCCGTGTGCAATCGAGGAAACACCGAAGTCGGATGATCCGGTGTTTCACAAGTCCCGATGGTGGACTGTTCTTTCGAACCACAGCGCGATCGAAGCAGCGAGCAGTGCGGCCGAACGTGCGGCCTTTGTCGTGCACGTCGACAACTCCTGTGACGATTGGAGCTACGCGAAAGCTGCTGATTTTCTGCTGAATCGAGTGCGAGAACTGAGGAAGCAGTTCTCTCCCGTGTGCCTGATTTCGGGAGGCGAGGTCACGGTGAAGGTCGTGAACGGCGGAATTGGTGGAAGAAATCAGCAGTTCGCATTGGCGTGTGCAGAACGGATTGCCGACGAGAACATCACTGTTCTCAGTGCCGGGACTGACGGAGTGGACGGAAATAGCCCCGCAGCGGGAGCAATCGCAGATGGGACAACTCTGGCGCGTGCGCGCCAAGCAGGGTTCGATCCAACAACAGCTCTGGATAAGTTCGACGCCTATCCGCTTTTCCGATCGCTCGGAGACGCTATCGAGATCGGTCCAACCGGAAACAATTTGCGCGACTTGAGAATCTTGCTGGCGTACTGATGTGGAGAAGCCGCAGGGCTTCGCCCATGCGGGACAGCCGAAGGCGGCTGTCTCCACATGAGCAGTATTGGTTTTACGGAGCTACGCTGTCTTCTGCATCTTGGACATCGCGTCGTCCATGCTGCGCTTCATCTCGTCGGCAGACATGTCTTTGACGTGAGTCGCAATCGACCATTTGTGGCCAAAGGGGTCTTTGAGCTTGCCATAACGATCGCCCCAGAATTGATCCGCAACGGGCATTTCAACCTGTGCTCCGGCTTTTACCGCGCGATCGAAAGCAGCATCGACGTTCTCAATATAGATGTGCAGGCCCATGGGAGAGCCGCCGACGGACTGCGGAGAGAGCGCGCCGAACTCTGGATATTCGTCGCTCAACATGATCACCGAATCTCCGATCTTCACCTCAGCATGCATCACTTTTCCATCGGGTCCCTTTGCAACTCCTCGTTCTTGAGCCCCGAATGCCTGCTTGTAGAACTCGATTGCTCGTTCTGCGTTGCGCACGGTGAGAAACGGAGTGAGCGTGTGATAGCCCTCAGGAATGGGTTTTACGGACATACAGGCCTCCATAGGAGAGATTTTCCGAGCAGTTTACACCGGGACTTTTAACGGAGTGTCAAAAAGGAAGAAAAACTTTTATCACGGAAGACACGGGTTTCTCAGAGGTTAGAAGAATCGGGTTACGCCTTCTTCGAGCACGATGACACGGTCTTCGATTCCGGCGGCTCGGGCTTCGTGATCGAGCAGTTGCAGCGGTTCGTCGACCGGTTCATGCGAGAGGCGGAAGGTGCCGTAGTGCATGGGAACCATCCACCGCGCGTTGAGGTCAAGAAAGGCTTTGGTTGCGTCCGCGGGATTGGTGTGGACGTTGCGGAATTGCGGCGGGTTGTATGCCCCGATTGGGAGCAGAGCGAGCTCGGGAGCAAGCCGCCGTCCGATTTCTGAAAATCCGGAGAAGTACGCGGTATCGCCGGCATGATAAACGGAATGCTTTCCCGACTTCAGAACGAAGCCTCCATAGCCGCGATGGGAATCTTTGAGGATGCGTGCGCCCCAATGCCTTGAAGGGACGTGTGTGACCGAGAGATTGCCGTGACGCGAACTCTTCCACCAGTCGACTTCGATAATTTCAGAGAAGCCAAGATCGGAAACGAGGTCAGAAACGTGCGTCGGAATGATGATCGCGGGAGCAATGCCCCGCGTCCGCAGGTTGTTGTTCACGAGCGCGCGCAACGACGGACGATGCAGGTGATCGAAGTGCGCGTGCGAAACCAGAACGAGATCGATGGGCGGAAGGTCCGCGACGCGAAGGCCAGGACGGCGAAGCCGCTTCAATACGAACAGCCACCGGGCAAAATTGGGATCGATCAGCACGCTCTTTCCAGCAATCTGTACGAAGAAGCTGGCATGACCGATGAAAGTGACGCCCAGTTCTCCGTTAGTGGCGAGGCGGGGTTTGTGAGTCTGCCCCGACCGAGGAGTAACCGCTGAGTGGCGCACCAGACGTCCGAATTGGGTGGCGCGCTTGCGGAGAGCCGGATTGCGAAGCGTTTGCTTGATCATCCTGCTACAGGGCCCGGTTTGAAGCGGATAGTGATGGCTCCCATCCTAATACTGATTGCAGCGGAGAGCCGAGTGAAAAATCCGATGCCGCGTTTCTCTCAAGTAGCTCAGTTAAATCTTAGATGAATCTAGCTGTTAGCTAGCTGCTTTTTACTTTTCTTTACGAGTACGACGGTAATGAGTTGCGAGAACCAAGTATTTAGTAGCGAACCGCGACAGGAGCCGTCCGCTTCAGCTTTCCGGGTTCACGGATGACGTTAGAAAATCCAGCACTTTGCTTGACCAAATTCAAGCAGGTCATATCTAATCCAAAAGCGCCCCCTATTGCGTCGAAGGAGAGTTCTGCATGCGAGTCGCGTTTCTGGGATTAGGAATTATGGGCCAGTCGATGGCCTCGAACCTGGTGAAGGCCGGCCATGAAGTAACGGTATGGAACCGGACTCCGGGGAAACTGGTGGAAGGCGCGGCGGTAGCTCCGACTCCTGCGGCAGCGGCGCAAGGTGCGGAAGTGGTGTGGCTCTGTGTTTCGGACACGGATGCGGTGGAAGAGGTAATTTGTGGCAAAGATGGCGCCGAATCGTCACTCAGCGAAGGCGCGATCATCGCAGATTCGAGCACGATTTCTCCCTCCGCGACCCTGAAGTTCGCCGAGAAAGTGGCGGCGAAAGGCGTCGCCTGGGTCGATGCCCCCATGACCGGATCCAAGATCGGAGCACGAGATGGAACGCTGGTGTTTATTGTGGGCGGAGCAGAAGAACACATCGAACGGTTGAAACCTTTATTCGCTGCTATGGGGAAGAAGATCTTCCGGATGGGCGAAACCGGCAAAGGACAGGCGACCAAACTCGCCATGAATCTCCAGATCGCGATGATCTACGAGGGATTCGCCGAGGCGCTGACTCTGGCGACCAAGCTAGGGGTCGATTCGCAGCAGTTGGTGTCGCTGATCGAGGCCACGATGGTGCGGTCCGGAGTCGTCGAATACAAGGCGCCATTCGTACTGCAACGCGACTTCACGCCGAATTTCCCGCTACGGTTGATGCACAAAGATATACGCCTGACTCTGGAGGCTGCGAAAGAGGCTCGCGTGAAGCTGCCCGGTCTGCAAACCGTGGAAGAGATTTACGAATTGGCCACAGAAGACGGCAACAAAGACCTTGATTATGCGGCGACCCTTACCTTGCTCGAGAAGTGGGCGGGTGTGCAGGTGAAAGGCAAAGCCGCATAGAGAGGCATCCTGCGCGAATTTCTTCTTCGTTTTCTTCGGGCGGCGATGGCCGTAACATTACCGGCGTAATCCTCTTAAACTCCCTATTACACAAGTATTACAGTTGCCCCCTCCGACCTGCTGATAGCTTAATTTCAGGTGTCTTCAACGTCGAAGACAACGGGAAATGGGGATTCTCCTTGGATTTGGATATGGACCTACAAGATCTCGAAAAACCTCAAGCGGCAAAACACGAAATTAACTGGATCACGGCTATATTTATGGCTCTGTTTCACGTCGGGGCTGTGGCAGCGCTTTTCTTTTTCACGTGGAAGGCATTTTTCGTCGCGATAGTTATGTGGTGGATTTCCGGCAGCCTGGGCATCGGAATGAGCTATCACCGGCTGCTCACGCATCGCGGCTACAAGACCCCCAAGTGGGTGGAATACTTTCTGACTGTTTGCGCGACGCTGGCGCTGGAGGGCGGCCCGATTTTCTGGGTGGCGACACACCGTATCCATCATCAATATTCGGATCACGACGGCGATCCGCATTCGCCGATCGACGGCAAGTGGTGGGCGCACATGGGATGGATTCTCATGGGCAAGTCGATGCACCATGACACGACTACGCTGGCGCGCTACGTCCCTGATCTCGCCAAAGATAAGTTTCACGTCTGGATCACCAAATATCATTATGTTCCGCAGATTGTGGTTGGCATTGCATTGTTCGCCATCGGCGGCCTGCCATGGTTGCTGTGGGGAGCGTTCCTGCGCACCGTGGTTGGACTGCATGCTACGTGGCTGGTGAATTCGGCCACGCATTCGTGGGGAACACGTCGCTTTGCGACGCGCGATCTTTCCACCAATAGCTGGTGGGTGGCACTGTTGACCTTTGGCGAGGGCTGGCATAACAACCATCATGCGCATCCGACGTCGGCGGCGCACGGCTTCACCTGGTATGAGATCGACACGAACTGGTACGGGATCTGGACACTGCAGAAGCTCGGCCTGGCGTGGGATATCAAGCGCGTGAAGCTCGAGGAGATCGAACAAGGGCTTGTGGCTTCGCCGAATGGACGATTGGTTACGCCGGGTGCTTCTGCGGAGTCCTGGGCTGCGGGCGACTAAGGTAAGAGGTTTTCTTTCTTGAAAAGCCCCGGCTTTGCGCCGGGGCTTTTTCTTGCACTTGGAATGTAACGACGACGCGGCCCTAAAGGGGCCGCTCTTCCACTAGGAACCTCTCCAACGTTTGTGATTGCGGCTGGTTCACCACGCCGATTGATGATGGTCCTAGCTCGGTTCAAACGCGGATGATCATTACCTCGGTGGCTTTGATCAGGGCGGCGGCGGTTTGGCCCTTCTTCAACTGCATTTCGCGGACTGCGCCGGACGTGATCAGGGAGGTGATCAGCTGGCCTCCGACAGATAATGTCACCTGGGCTACCAGTCCGCTGACACGAATGTCCACGATGCGTCCGACGAGTTGGTTGCGTCCGCTGATGCGCTTGTAGCTGACACGGCGCTCCTCCTCATTGTGGCCGCGCGTGCGGTGAAGCAGGCGATCGACCTCCGATTGTGGAATACGGTAATGGCCTCCGGGCGTCTTCACGGCGCGCAGTTTGCGGTTGTAGATCCACTGTTTGACGGTCGGATAGCTGATCTGCAATTGAACGGCGGCATCGCGGGGGCGAAGCATCGCTTCATCCGTCCGGCTAGTGTTCGAGTCTATCATCGGGTCAACCTTCGGCGTCGGTCTCCTCAGAAGGGAAACCGAATCGAGAGCACCTTCGCATGATTGTACTGGTGAAAGTGTGTGACAGCGATTTGCTCGCCTGCGCCTATGCTCATCCCGAGGCGGTTCCACAGGTGAAACCGTCCCGCCACCAGCCCCGGGGAAAGAAATACCTGTTTGTCACCGTCGAGCTTCCCATTGGGCCAGAAGGTGGCATTGATCTCAGCTTCCGGCCACAACTTGCGGAGCACGTGATATTGGAAGGCGGTGTTATACACCACGGGCGTACCGCTCGTTTGGCGGCCGCCAGTAGGGATAGTCCAGCCGATCGTGCTCTGAAAATCAAAGCTGTGGAACCCCTTGCCGAACGCGAACGTCGGAGTAATGCTTCCATAGCGGCTCGCGAAGTGGCCATAGGGAATACTGCCAGCCAGAAAGGCAGTCACGATGTAGTTTCCGCGCTCTTCATTGCCGGCAAGGAAGCGATATTTCAAAGTCAAAGGAATGTTGCCGAATCCGCTCTGCCCTGATGCTGGCGCCTGGTAGGGCGGCACGCTGGCAATGATCTCGGTATGCTCGGTGGGGATCAGTTCCAACCCTTTTCCACCGCCATAATTCAGATCTGTGCCGGCAGCCGATGGAGTCCATGTAATGTCAGATCGGAATTCCTCCTCCAGCCGCGGGGTCGTGGTGAAGAGAGGGGTGATCCAGTGCGGCTGCGCCGCCTGTGTGTGGTTCACCCGGTTGAACCAGTTGGCGAAGTACCCCCCGCTGGCAGAGTTCTGGGCAACAACAGCAGGAGTTGCGATGAACGGGCCGAGAATCAATGCGTAAACAGCGGAGGCTTTCAAGCTGGGTTCTCCTGAAAGAAATTCGGAACTCTGGATAAGATGTGCTAACCGAGTTATGGTTATAAATCTATACGAATTTATATGAATATCGCAATATCGCATGCACAAAGAAGTCCTAAGAGGCTCGTTGCTTACGGAATGCGCATCGCGCGGGGTAGAATCACTCCCAAAGACCATGCGCATCTCGAGCCGGCGCGGAACTATCGTCTTCTTCATCATCCTGGGCATCGGCCTGGTGGCACTGGCGGTCGCGCTCAACGTCGGCTGGATCATCCTCAACTGGCGCGAAGGTGTGCTGCTGGTATTCGGCATCATCTTTTTCGCGCTGCTTATTGCCGGGATGGTGGTCAACACCATCTTTCTGGTTCGCGAAGTGCGGCGCAGCGAGCAGCACGACAGCTTTATCAATGCGGTGACTCACGAACTGAAAACGCCGGTGGCATCCATCCGGCTGCATTTGGAAACCTTGCAACGGCGGGAACTGGCTGAGGCGCGCAAGCAGGAGTTCTACAGCTTGATGCTGAAAGATGTGGACCGGCTGACCGACACGATCGAGCAGGTTCTGCGCGCGGGCCGGGCCGGGGACAAGAAGGCAGGCCGAGAAAAGGCGGACGTAGATTTCAGCCAGTTGGTGCGCGATTGCACGGAGGCGGTTCGAACCCGCCACCACCTCCGGCCTGAGGCTCTGCGCTACGAAGAGGCGGCAAACAATGGCGCCGGTGTACACGTCAAAGGCAGCCACGAGGATTTGCGCACCGCCGTTTCCAATGTTCTAGACAATGCGATCAAATACTCGGGTGAAAATGTGGATATCCATGTGCGGCTGGAGGCGTCGGATGCAAAACGAGTGAAGCTGAGCATCCGCGACCAGGGAATAGGAATTCATCCGGACGATCTGAAGCGGATTTTCCGGCGATTTCACCGCCTCGCACCCCGCTCGCTGGCGCAGGTGAAGGGAACGGGCTTGGGCTTGTTTATCGTGAAATCGATTGCGAAGAAGCACGGCGGCGAAGCCTATGCGTTGAGCGAAGGAGAAGGACAGGGAACGACTCTCGTGATCGAGTTGCCAAAGGTGCAGCTGCCCCCGGCGGGAGTGGCGGAATGAGTCGCGTGCTGGTGGTCGAGGATGAAGTGCACCTCGCCGAAGGATTACGCTTCAACCTTGAGGCGGAAGGCTACGCGGCTGAGGTGGTCGGGGATGGAGAAGGCGCCACGGACAAGCTTTTGCAGAGGAAAGAGCCATTCGACGTCGTTGTGCTCGACATCATGCTGCCGGGCAAAGATGGCTTCGCCGTCGTGTCGGAGCTGCGAGCGGCGCGGAACTATGTGCCGGTGCTGATGTTGACGGCGCGCGGGCGGCCGGACGACGTACTAAAAGGATTCGCCTCTGGTGCGGACGATTATCTGGCCAAGCCGTTCGATCTTTCGATTCTGCTGGCGCGGTTGCAGGGCCTGCTGCGGCGTAGCCAGTGGATGCGTGGAGGGAACTCCAACTCGGCTGCTGCTCCCGAGAGCAACAAAAGCGACATCGGCGATTTCGGAAGATTCTCGTTTGCAGGAAAAACCATCGACTTTGGGGCACTCGAATTGCGGTCGGGTGGCAATACGATTCATCTGACGTTGATGGAGTCAGAGCTGCTTCGGCACATGGTGCAGAATGATGGGAAGATTGTCTCTCGCAAGCAGATTCTGGAAGAGGTCTGGGGACTGCACGAGGATACTGATACGCGGGCGATCGATAATTTTGTGGTGCGATTACGCCGCTACATTGAGGACGATCCGGGAAACCCGAAGCATTTGCAGACGGTGCGGGGAGTGGGGTACCGGTTCGTGGCGGAACCCGGCAAGTGAGAGCGACTCGACCGTTTCATTTCCGTCACACTCCTTAGAACGAATCTTTCACGCTGCTCAAAAAGTCAAAATCCCCACCCTGTCTCGCCAAAAGTTGCGAGACAAGGATGGGGCACCCATCCCGGTTTGACGCAAGCCAATCAGAGCATCACGCTCGACACAGTTCCGCCAACAATGTCTCCCTGCGTTCGACAGCGAGTCTATCCAAGCGACGGAGGGTCAGGACATACACGGGGATCGAGATCGCCGCGAGGATAAGAAACAGTAATGCCGCGATCCAGAGATCATTGTAATAGTGTGCTACAGCAAATATCGCGGTGCCCAGGCCGACGATCACGATCTGCATACCGAAGCTGGCGAGAACTGTAGTTTGCGAGACATTCTGCCGTCCGAACGTGGAGAAGTCACGCTTCTTCGGCGAGTACAACGAGAGCAGATTTCCGGCAGCGAAATTCAGGGGAGCGGCGAAGAGTAGACCGGCGAGCGTTGCTACCGTTACTGCGATGTCTGGGGCTCCGTAGAGGTAAGTGACGGCGATCCAGGCAAACGCCGCGTTAAACAGCAGGACGCCGGCGTGGGTCAGGTTTTTTCCCAGAAGGATGTGACGGAATTGGATCGGAGAGGCGTAGAAGAACTGCATCCCTCCGCCGTCGCCGCCGAAGCTGTTGTACACCAGATTCGTGAGCACGAGTAGGGAGTAGGCCGCTGCGCCAGGGAACGCCATATCTGGGGTGCGTGCGAAGGAATTGGAGTGCCGCAGAGCATTCATCGCGCCAAAGCGAAAGATCAGCAGCATGAAGATGGGCATGATCAGAGTGAGCAGCATGGGGCCGCTCCGCCCGAGATAGCGCATCTCTTTTTCGAATACAGCGGCCACGGGCTGCGAGAATCCCGGAAGGTGCCAGCCTAGTTGCAGGGAACGCGCTTGTTTCACCTTCCGAGGAGCCGGTGCTTCGTTCAAGTTCTCGCCTCGGAACTGAGCACGGATGCGGACGTGAAGAAGGAATCCGACGAATAGCGTCAGCATTGTCAGGAAGAGAAGGGAAGTGAACCCACCAACAAGGCGACCCTGCGAGACCTGCGCGATCGCATCGGTTGCGAGGCCAGGAGGTAACACCGCTTGCACCTCGGCGGCAATCTGGAGGTCGCGACGGAGTTCAGGATGAGGGCCTTTGCTGAGGCGCCCGGCGATGGGGCCAATGAGCTGAAAACTCAGCATGAAGAGAATGCACAGGACGCCGAAGATCTCCCGCGTGCGGCGCTGTGCCAGCCAGCGCTCGATCCAGGCAAAGATCATTTGCATCAGCACCAGGTTGAACAGGGCAAACGCCGCCAGGACCAACAGCGTCCAGGGAAAGAGAGTTGGCCGGGCACCGGTGACACCGATCAGCACTCCCAGCAAACCGACGGATCCCAAAGCGCTGGCCGGATCGAAGTAGCCATATGCGAGGCGGACGAGCAGGTACGCGCGATAGGTGAGCGGGAAGCGGAGCAGTTCGGACGAATCTGGATTGTTCGTGAAAGCCGTTGCCATGACCGGAAAGAACTGCCAGAAGAGAAAGACGCCCCAGAGCGGAATGGCGAGGAATTCAGGTCTGCCGTCGGACACAAAGAACCACGACATGCCGATCGCCATGGCGAAAGCGCCGAAGCCGCCGATAGCGAAAATGGAGGTAACGATGATGCGGGAAGCCAGTTCCGTCTTGCCGCGGCGAGTACGCAGCCCGTTGACGAACATACGCCAGCGCAGTTCAGCGATGGCGATAAGTTGGGACCGGACGGCGGCAGATTTCATCTTGAGTTCCATTCTTGCACAGGGACGCAAACTGGGCATCGGCTCGGAAAGCAAAGAAGGGCTTCGGTTTAATGTCATGCGACGTCGAGGGACCCGAAGCCACGCGACAGAAGTGATCACCATCACGCATGAGAGTGGGGGCGATCACGTGCAATCGAGAAATGCCGACAGACACTATGAGGTTGGTTTCCATAGCTTGGGGTTTCCGAGGTTGATGCAACATGAGGCAGTCAGAAGATACTCCGTTGTGGGACAGCGTTACCCAACGGTTTGTGAGTGTCCTGGATTTCGCATTCGGTTGTCACCATCGAAAACTGAGTCGTGTATTCACGATCGACAATCACAGCTATCGAGTGTGTTGTGACTGCGGTGCCACCTTCACTTATTCGCTCGAGACGATGTCTGGTGGGCACCGCCGGAGGCTTCTGCCGGCTTCGCGCGAGCTGTAGTCGTGGCTCCGAAGGCTCATTGCGGCGGGCCACGTGCGGGATCTAGATAGTCGACTTGCCACTTATCTAACTGAGCCAGGAAAGTTCCTGATCGGCGGGGCGGCCTCCTCCGACAATGCGCAGGAAAATCTCTTCCAGCGTCAGCTTCTCTCCTGAAGACTGACTTCCATTGTCAGATGCGGCGGGCGTTTGGGCTTCGACTCCGGCGCGCAATTCTTCGAGCGATCCCTGGGCAACGAGCCGTCCCTGATGGATGATGGCGAGGTGACTGCAAAGGCGCTCGACGATTTCCAGCACATGAGAAGTGAGGAAGATGGTGGCGCCTCGGGCAATCATGCGCTGCAGCATAGCCTTCAGTGTGCCCGCGGCAATGGCATCGACCCCTTCGAAAGGCTCGTCCAGGAAAAGAATTTTCGGCCCATGAATCACTGCCGCCGCCATGGCAAGCTTCTTCTGCATGCCGTGGGAGTAATCGGTCACGAGTTTTTTTGGTTGGTCAGCGAGTTGCATGAAGTCGAGCAATTCGGCGGCGCGCTTGGCGGCAGTTTCGCGATCTAACCCGTACATTCTTCCAGCAAAGCTCAGAAACTCAGCACCCGTCAAACGGCCGAACAGGGCCATACCCTCGGGAACGACTCCGATCTGGCGTTTGACGTCCGCCGGATGGGTATTGAGATCGAGTCCCAGGATTTCGATTCGCCCGGAACTTGGGGCGAGCAATCCGGTGAGCATCTTGATGGTCGTGGACTTGCCCGCGCCATTGGGCCCAAGGAAGCCGAAGAACTGCCCGGGAGCGACGCGGAGATTCACGCCGTCCACGGCGATGAGTTCTCCGAAGCGACGGGTCAGGGACTGGGTGGAGATGCTGGGTGCGAAATCCATCGGACTTCCCGAATCTAGCACAGGAACGGCGTCGGGCGTCAGACCTCGGACCTCGGGCTAGTCGTCAGACCTCTCGCACCAATTCGAACCCTCGGATCCTAGCTGATGCTTTATTTCTTCTCCGGTGGCTTCTTCTGTGCGTCTTCGGTCCAAGGCGGAGTGATACCGGTAAAGCGCGCGTAGGCGATGGATTGCCCGAGATGCTCGGCGGCGTGGCGGACGATGAAAAGTAAAACGCCGCGCTCCGTATTTGTGCCGCCGAACCAATCCATGCTCTTCCCAAGGTCCGCATCGGGCATGGCTTTGATCGCCTGCTTGGCGTGAGCAAAGGAATCTTTGAGCGTGGCGACGACTTTAGCTTTGTCCGTAGTGGACTTCTCAAGGTTCTTAATATCGATACCGGTCGGCGGCGGCGTGCCAACCAGTTTGTACAAGTTGTAGTTCGCCGCGCTGATGTGAAGGAAGACCTCTGCGAATGAGCGCGTGTCAGGGGATGGTCGCCATGTGTATTTATCCGGCGGGATCGCTTCCGCAAGGCGAGTCAGTTTGTCCTCTTGAACCATGACCTCGGCCATTACCTCGGAGCGATAACCGGTGACACCCGGAGTGCCTTCTTTGTAGGGGTTCACCTGAGCGGCAACTTGCATCGAGCCCAATGCGAATACACAAACAGAAAACGCTGACAGAGCACGTGTCATGGATAGAGTCTCCTTTGGATGGCAACCAGTGTGTAGCGGCTCGACGGACTCTGTCTAGAACGAAAGCAACCTAGCACGATAAACGGGCGAGATCAGCGGAAGCGCGTCGTGCGCCACAGGGCGACTCCGCAAGCCGACATCAGGGTGAACATCACGACACTCAGAGCGGCGGCCCAGCCAAAGCTTACGTCCACCTGCGGAGGCTTGGAGATGATGGCGAGTGCGGCGAAGAGCGCCGTCGTGACGAGGATCAGCAGCCAGTCGAGGACGCTCCTGCCCTCAGAAGAGGACTCATAGGCGCGGCCCTCCATGCCGGCGCGGACGTATTCATCTTCGACGCCGTAGCGGTCGCCTTCGCGCTGAGCGGCGTCCTTCCAGGAGGAATGTTCGCTCTCGGTGGCCGATGAGAGGGCGATCGCCACTGCGCCTAGCGCCATCAGGATCGATCCACCTACGACCTGTTCATAAGTGATATGGGCAGCCCCTCGCAATTCGTGAAACACCAGCACGCCCCACAAGAGTCCCCATAGCTGATTGGTGTTTGACAGGGGAATGCCGCGGCTGATGCCGACATATTTTGTGGCGTATTGCTGGAAGAGATCTCCGATGACCCACACGAAGCCGCCGAGCATCAGCCAGAAGAGAACAGCGCGAGCTGTGCTGAGTTCGTGCCAGAGCGGGGCTGCTCCGCGATAGCTGATGGCCAGGATCAGCATGGTGATCAGTTCGCCTACGGTGAAGAACGTGATGAAGGAGAGCGGGTTCATGCCGGTGAGATACGCTTTGCGGTAGGGGATGTACATCGTGCCCCAGAGAATTCCCGCGCCCAAGGCAGCGGCAATTCCCAGCGTCGCTTTGCCGGGTGCGGCTTCGTGCGACGACGCGACCGCGAGCAATGTGGCTCCAGCGAACATGCAGAGGGCGCCGCCGATCACTCCCAGCCAGCGTTTCCATCCCGCGGCGTGAAGTTCTTTGAAGAGGAGAAATCCCCAGAAGATGCCGAGCAGGCTGTTGGTGTTCCACAGGGGGAAGGCGATGCTCAGGCCGACGTTGCGGATGGCATAGATCGTCAGCGTATTGGCGACGGCCCACATGCATCCGGCGAGGATGGCCCAGACGACGAGATGGGGAGCCTGACCAACATCGGCCCGTATGTGCGATGTGCCGCGAACCAGGGCGGGGACGCTCCAGCGGGCGAGGAAGACGCCGCAGACCATCACGAGCGAGACAGTGATGGGAGAGATCTCAGGGTTGACGAGCTTGATCGGCGCTTCGGCGCCGCCAAGCCAGGCTCCCGCGGCGAAACCGCAGAACATACCGAGTGCCTGAAGAGTCCGCAGGCGTGCGGTGCTTACAGGCGCTGTCGTTTGCAAGCTGGCTTCGACTGAATTCAACGCAGCTTATCCAGAAGGAAGACTCCGCCGAGGAGTACGCTCAGAGGAATCCAGAAATGAATGTCGGTTGCGATCGCGCGGAACAGATTGCGGGGAGCAGGGTCGGTGGGGTTCGCCAATATTGCGGCCTCGGTATGAAGTTCTGAATCGAGTGCCAATCTTAGGGATGACGAGGTTAAGAGTCAACCGACGTCCCTTTGTTGTCGGGCGTGGGAGGCGCTGGGTGGAGATGTGTGGAGTTTGAGGTGTGAGGTGCGGCAAGTGGAGAGGCGAGTGAGCGTCTGCCAACTAAAACTTGCCTATCCGAAGGCTGCCAACTGAAACTACAATCTGAACTCGATAATTGACGTGATTGCATTCCATGTCTAAGGACATTCGATCATGCTGAAATCGAGAAGATATTTGGCTGATATAGGACGAGACATCACCCGATCCATACGAGCTCTCGTGGCGTCTCCTGGGTTCACGGTGGTTGCGCTGCTGTCTCTCAGCATGGGGATCTGTATAGCTGCCTGCGCATTCAGCGAGATGAATGGCATAGTTCTGCGTAACCTGCCAGTAGTCTCAAAACCGGATGAACTGGTGGCGCTGGAATTGCCAGCCACTTATCCGGAGTTCAAACGCTACCGCGAACGCAGCGACGTGTTTGTTGCAGCTGCAGCCTACCTTGCTCCCGTACCCTTCACGCTTTCGTTTGCCGGGCACAAAGAACGAATCTGGGGGCATCTGGTTAGTGGTTCCTACTTTTCAACCCTTGGTGTCACGCCTGCTATGGGGCGCCTCTCTCGGCGCTCGATGCAAATGTAGTGCCGTTTCAGGCGCGCAGCATGAATGAACACATCGCCGACTTTATAGCTCCCTTGCGCTCGGCTGCTTGGACATACGGAATTATCGGAGTCTTCGGGATGGTGCTAGCCTCGGTCGGCCTAGCAGGGATGACGGCATATTCCGTGGTGCAACGGCGCCGCGAGATTGGCATCCGCATGGCGCTGGGTGCTCGCAAGGGTGATGTGGTCAGGGCTGTTATGAAACAGGGGATGCTACTCATAGGTATAGGTACGACCATCGGACTAGGTTGTGCCTGGGCGGGCTCTCGCATGCTCTCCGCAATGAATTCGAGCGTCGGGCAAGTAACGGCTGCGAATGCATCAGACCCCATCGTCCTTTTCGGGGCGCCACTCCTGCTGGGATCTGTGGCGCTGTTAGCTTGTTATCTGCCCGCGCGAAAGTCGAGTCGAGTCGAACCGGTCTTGGCGTTGCACGAAGAATAGCGATGTCAATGTCGCCGCTGCCGAGACCCTTCTTGAAGTTAATTATTTGGCCGAGTTGCCGGCAAATATGAACGCCCCGGAGGAACCCCGGGGCGCTCGGTTGGCAGAACTGCAGCAGGTTAGAACAGATTCCACAGGAACTGGTTGTAGACCTCGTGATGGAATTGCACTTCCTGTGCCTTTACGAAGGTCCCTAAAGCACGCGGGCAACGGTCAGCCGATGCCTGCTTGAGGTCGGCGTACCGGCCTTTCACGTCTTCCCCGAGCATGGTGGTGATCCATTCGGCTTTGCGGAAATTCGCCAGCGCGTCGTAGATGTTGTCGGGCAGGTAGCGCTCGGCTTGGCGGAGGTTCTTGATCTTTGCGGTTTCGCCGTCGAGGCCGGTCTTGAAGATCGAGTACATCACCAGGTACGGATTGGCGTCCGGCGCGACTGAGCGGACTTCAACGCGCATAGATTTCTCGTTGCCGATTGGTATGCGGATCATCGAGCCGCGATCCACGGGCGAAGCCTTGATCTGGTTCGGAGCTTCGAAGTGCGGATCCAGCCGGCGATAGGCATTCACGCTGGCATTGAGCAGCAGGCAAATGTCATTGCCATGTGTCAGGATGCGGTCGAGAAAAGCCCATCCCATCTTGCTGAGCTTCTCTTCGCCTTTCGCGTCCCAGAAAAGATTCTTGCCATTTTCGCTGATGGAAACGTTGGTGTGCATGCCGCTGCCATTCACGCCGACGACCGGCTTGGGCAGGAACGATGCGGTGAAGCCCATGTTGGTGGCGATCTGGCGGCAGATCAGCTTGTAAAGCTGGATCTGATCAGCGGCCGCGACGACTTCGCCGTATCCGTAATTAATTTCAAACTGCGAAGGCGCGACTTCCGGGTGATCTTTCTCGTTCTGGAAGCCCATAGCGCGCTGCACTTCAGCCGTCGTGTCGATGAACGTGCGCAACGGGTCGCCGGGCAGGGAATGATAGTAGCCGCCCGTGTTGACATACTCGAACTTGCCGGTTTCGTGATAATGACGCTCGGCGTCGGGTCCTTTGAAGAGGAATCCTTCAATTTCGTTGGCCGCGTTCAGCGTGTATTTCTTCTTTTTGTACAGATCGTCGGCGTAGGTTTTCAGCACGCCGCGGATGTCCGCGGAGTAAGGTGTGCCGCCCTTATCGATAACGTCGCCGAACACGAGGACTTTGCCGGGACCAAAGACATCGGCCGGTCCCCAGTAGAAAGCGCCCCAATCAATCCCCAAGCGCAAGTCGCTCTCGCGCTGCGCGGTGAAGCCGCGGATCGAAGATCCGTCAAAGGTCAGGTTGTCCCAGCTCTTGAGCAGGAACTTCTTGTCATAGTCGAGCATGTGCAGCCGGCCCTCGAGATCGGTGAACAAGACGGTCAGGGCCTTGATGCGCTTCTCGTCGGTTAAGTACTTAAGCCGGTCTTCGCGGACCTTGTCGAGCGGGACGCGGTTCCTGCGCTGCTCCTTCGCCTTCAGGTTCAGGTCTTCGAGTTCGTCGTAGGACAGGGACAGGAAATTGCGCAGTTCAGTGGACATGGATGTCGTTGGTTCTCCTTCGCTCTAGCTGCGAGATTTGGGCAAAACTACTGCACGGTTGCTGAGAAGTTGAAATGGCTGGTTTCAACGCCGACTTGGAACTGGGAAGAATAGCGCGAGAGTCTAGGGCCATCCAATCGAAAAAGCTGATGTGGGGCATAAAAGGGATTTATTCTTCGACCCAGTCAGGTAGCGTTCCCAAAATCGATTTATTGGAGTTCCAGAGACATTACGCTCGTGTCTCCCGCCTCATTCTGGCGATAGTTCACCGCGACCTTCTTTTTGGTCCATGCACAGGAGAACTGATCGGCTCCGATCAGGATCAAATGGTTTCTGTCGGGGACTTTGAGTGTTAGCGTCTTCGAGGCGGAGGACACGGTCAAGACAGCTGAGGGCTCAGCCGAGCAATCCACCGCGCTGATAGTTCCGCGAAGAAAGATGGGAGTACCCCACTTCGGGCCAGCACTTGGGGGCCTAGGGTTGGCGCCGGATGCTCTCGAGTACGCCGTCGATCCGGGAGGTCATCTCAGGACTAGCGGACTTCTGAAGCGACTGCAGAATGGCCATTGCTTTTTCGGATTGGCGGTTCGCAAGATATATGTTGGCGAGGTTGAAGCGGTAGCCTTCGTTACGAGGGTCGATGGCAATCGCCTTCCGCATTGTTTCCAGGGCTTTTGCGGGATCGCCGGAAGTGCTTTGCGCGAACGCGAGCAGTGCGTACGAATCGGCGAAACTAGGATCCAGACTAATGGAAGTCTCGAGTTCTCTCGTCAACGTGGGAATATCGACCTTGGAACCAAAGCCGCTTTCGCGGGCCATCAATAGAGCATTGTAGTAATGGACCCGCGGATCCTTCGAGTCCTGCTCCGAAGAGCGTTTGAAATACTCAGCCGCCTGCGTAAAATTCTGTTTCTGCAAGTAGCCGTAGCCGAGACCACGGCAGGCCGCTGCGTTGTTTGGGTCAGAACTGAGGATCGCCTGAAATTCGTCGATTGCCTTGTCCTGGTAGTCGGCTGAGTGCAGATGGATGTCAGCGAGAACAGCGGCCGCATCGGACGGCGTCAACGGCCGCGATGTGTAGGTCTTTTCCGAGATGTTAGCGGGTGCAGGAATTTTGTAATAGAGATAGCGGCCGCTCAGCAGGTAGTCGCGTAAGGTTTTGTCGAGTTGAGCTGCGCTCATGCCGAAGGCTTGTTGAATCGCATCCTCAACGCTGACGTGCTTGGTCCCTTTCAGGTCTATATAAGTGCCCACTTTGGGTAGAAGTTGATTGTCGTAGATGTAGTGCACGAGCAGCCCAGACTCGAGATAAAAGCTCGTGCGGCTGTTTCCATTTTCGTTGTAGGTCTCGGAATAGTGCGCCACTTTGAACAGGTTTGCGACTTTCATTAAGCCGACCTGTTGCAGAATCAGGTAATCATCATGAGGAATCTTTCCAACATGCGCTTCCTTCCCGTCCACTTCGATGCTTGAAAAGTATTCTGCGAACCCCTCCTCGAACCACGGGTCGGACTCGGTTTGTATATTCCCATTCATCAGTTGATGAGCGTACTCGTGGAAGACGGTGGTCCATGGATCTTCCACGGACATATCGAGCATGATGAAACTGCGGTCAGCTCCGCCTTGAAACAGTCCTGCCACTTGGGTTGGCTTGCCATGAAACAGGGGAGCTACCT
>QIAL01000018.1 GCA_003225535.1 Acidobacteriota bacterium
GTTCGTCGGAGCCATCAGCGCGATCTGCTGGCGCAGCGCTTTCATGGGAATGCTGTCGCCGACGATGATGCTCTTGGCCTGGAGCTGCTTTTTCAGGTCGACGTTCTCGCGCTGCAATCGCTTCGACTCAATCGCATTCTTGACGACGATCAGCGTCCTTTCAATGCTGAGCGGCTTCTCGAGGAAGTCATAGGCGCCGAGTTTCGTGGCGCGCACCGCGGTCTCGATAGAGCCGTGGCCGGAGATCATGATCACTTCGGGAGGACTCTCCAACTCGCGGATTTTTGCCAGCGTCTCCATCCCATCAATG
The DNA here is from genome assembly GCA_003225535.1 of Acidobacteriota bacterium. Classification (GTDB taxonomy): domain Bacteria; phylum Acidobacteriota; class Terriglobia; order Terriglobales; family Acidobacteriaceae; genus Sulfotelmatobacter. Next base: position 311 of record QIAL01000018.1, read on the forward strand.
CCAGGCAGCCATATGTCGAGCAAGAGCACATCGAAGGCGGTCTTCCGCAGGAGGTCCAGGCCGGCCTCGCCGCTGTCGGCAAGCGAATCGCGAATGCCAGCTTCGTCGTCGACGATGAGGATGCTATGCATGTTTGGCGATGACGGCCGCAGGCGTCGATTCTGGCACCACCGGAAGCTCTACGATAAAACGCGTGCCGACCGGATGATTTTCTTCAATGCGAATCGAGCCATGATGATCCTCCACAATCCGGCTCACGATCGAGAGGCCAAGCCCGGTACCGCGCCTTTTCGTGGAGAAGTACGGCAGGAACAACTTCTCCTTCAGTTCGCGCGTGACGCCGTGACCGGTATCGGCAACCGTGATTTCAACCGCGTCGCGGCTTGCGACCAGTGCGGTGGAGATTTCGATCTCTCGCACCACGGCACTCTCTGTGGCTTCAGCGGCGTTGTCGACGAGATTTGCTACCGCGCGCTTGATCCCCTCATTGTCAGCCATAACCTTGGGCAGATCGGCAGCCAGCGATTTGTGCAGCGCGATTCCATCCAGACGGCCATTGAACATCGAGAGCGCACTTTCGATGATTTCGTTGATATCTGCGGGCTGCGGCTTGGCCACTGGAAATCGCGCAAGGGTTGCAAACTCGTCGACGAGGCGTCGGACGGTTTCCACGGCTCCCGCGATGGTTTCGGCGCAGGAGCGCACAACTCCCATTGATCCGCGCTGGGCTGGTGGGACCCGGTCGAGATGCCTCTGAATGCGTTCGGCCGAGAGCGCGATCGGTGTCAGCGGATTCTTGATCTCGTGAGCGACGCGGCGTGCGACTTCCCGCCAGGCAGCCTGCTTCTGCGCTTTGAGCAGGTCCGATAAATCTTCGAATACCACGACGTAGCCCGAGCGCTCACCCTGACGCTGGAGCGGAGCCACCGTGACCGCTACATTCAACGATCCATGCGACAAGGGCATTTCCATTTGGCTAGTGGTGAAGCCCATGCGGTCGGCGCGTCGCAGTAAAGGCTCGAAATCCTCGAGTACGTCGGCTGGAAATACTTCAGGCAGCGATGCACCTTGAGGAAATGCAGTGCCGCCGTGCGCTCCATCGGGATGGAACATCCGTAGCAAAGCCTGATTGGTATGGGTTACGCGCCGGCTTGCATCCAGCGAAAGAACACCGGTGGGGATGCTTTCGAGAATCGTTTCCATCTGGCGCCGGCGTTGATCGAGTTCCGTATTCGCCGCGCCCAGGTCGCGGGTGGACGATTCCAACTGGCGGCGGCTGGCTTCGAGTTCTTCCGCCATGCGGTTGAAGGAGCGTACCAGGTCACCAATTTCATCCGTGGCTCTGACATCGACACGGTAGTCGAGGCGGCCACGGGAAATTTCCTGGGTTGCCTCCGCCAGCGCCGCAAGGGGACGCGTGACCAGCTTGGCGAGGAAAAGCGCCAGCCACGAGGTTACGAACAGGACGATCATCGTGAGCAGGAGCAGCAGACCGATGTAAGTCTGGCGCACGCGGCGGCGCTCACGGCTCCATTGGAAATATCGTTGCTGGCTGGCTTCAACCTGCCGGACAGCCTGCGAGAACTCAGGTGGAAGAGGGATGGCGACCAGAATCGTGCCTCCGCCGGCGACCGCCGCAGTTCCCAGCGTGAAGTCAATATCGTGCCAGGTGAATTGTGCCGGACGCCCGGCCAGAGCGTCGGCGAGAGGCAACGAGTTCCTCATGACCGGCCAGGGAGCCGGGGCGTTGTAGCTGGCTTCGGCATTGCCATCGCGCAACGCCAACCCGAATCCCCCCTGCAATGTCATTTCGTGGCGCTGGAATTCGCTGACGATTCCAGACGATCCGTGGCTCGAGAAGCCACGCTCAACTTCGGGAGACGCAGCAATCGCTGCGGCTTCGACGCGGGCATTTTGCTCGGCATACTTGGCCGCCATCGAGGTGATCGCTCGCGTATCGGACCGAACCTCCTCGACCGGAGTTGAGAACCACTTGTCGATCGAGCGGTTCATCAAGCCGTAGGCAAACCAGTACATCACCATGACAGGCACAAACGACAAAAGCAGGGCACCGGCCACCATGCGTGTGCGGAACTTTGATCCCAGCACTCCCATTCGGCGCTCGGCAAAAAGCTTGAGCAGGTTGCGCGCCAGCACGAACGTCAGAGCAACAAAGAGCAATGAGATCAGCAGCGATAATGCGTAGAAGATGATGGCTTGCTGATTGGTATCGGCTTGCAGGATTGTGTTGTTGAAAGCGGTCTGGGATGCAAGGACGATGAAGAGCAGCAGGACCGCAACCGCCAGCAGAATGATGACTTGTTTCCGCTTGGTCCGGTTCGGCACGCGGGTTGGAGTGGGCGTACTCACACAGAGTCCGAGACGAAGCAGGCCAGTCCTTATCCGGTCATTATAGAGGCAGAAAAGCGGGTTCGGTCGCGCTACAGAGGTGCCATCAGTGGGTCAGCGTGCGCCCGGCGGCAAGTTCTTTGAGCATTGCGTCGTAAGCGGGCTTGGGCTTGTAGGCGCGGTCAAAGAGCAGGCCAGCGCCCTGCGCGCCATGCGAGTGGGAACCAATCCAGGAGTACTTGTCGGTGAATCCCCAGGTTTGAATTGCGGTGCAACCTGGATTTTGCAGACACGCCCGAACTACGCGCTGGTAGGCGTCCGCCTGGCGTTGCAGATCTTCGGCTCGGGCACCTCCTTGTGAATCCACGGGCAAAGCCACGTCAAGTTCCGTGATGTGAACTTGCAGGCCTAGTCTCGTCAGTCGCTCAATGTTGGCCGCGACGGCCCCGGTATCGTAGTCGAGGCGCGGAAGGTGCAGTTGGAGTCCGATGCCATCGATCGGAATGCCACGGTTTTTAAAATCCCTGACCATGGTATAGATCGCGTCGGATTTGCGGTTGAGGTTGTCACCCTCTGCCTCGTTGTAAAACAACAGCGCCTTGGGATCGGCTTCGTGGGCCCAGCGAAATGCCTGTTCAATGTATGCCGTGCCCTGGTCGGACAAACCAATTCCTGGCCGGTTGTACCATGGCGAGTCCCTCGGCGTTCCTTTCTCATCCAACCCTTCGTTCACGACATCCCAGGCGAACACGTGGCCCGCATAGTGCTTCATCACGGTTGTGATGTGCTCATGCAGGAGTTGTGAGAGTTGAGCCGGGCTGAAGTGTCCTTCTGCAAGCCATTTCGGATTATTGTGGTCCCAGACCAGGCAGTGTCCGCGTACTTTAATTCCATGCGCTTCGGCGAAACTTACGATTTCATCACCCTGCTTGAAATCAAAGCTTTCGGCGGTCGGTCGAATTGTCCACCACTTCAGCGCGTCCTCTGGCTCGACCATATTGAACTCGTGAGCGAGGGTCGCGGAATAAGCAGCTTCTGAGAGCAAATAAGGACGAACTGCGGTGCCGATGAGGATTCCGGAGGCGTTCGCAGCTTCGCGCAGCGTCTCAAGCGTGGATGCCAGTGCTACGAACGCCACCAGCGGACAGGCGATCCAAATGCAACTTCGGAACTGCATCCCATCACTTTACGCCTTTGCGGCAATGGCGGCGGGCGAAGGGGATTGCGTCATGCGAGCACTAAGCTCAGCGGTTACGTCCTTGCCGCCTTTGAAATTCGTGACCAGCGACTGGATTGTGAAGATCGGTCCCCAGGGAATCCCCCACCAACCAGCGACCAGGCTGATCAGACTCCAGGGCAGTCCCTTCGTGATCGCGCTCTCTCCCGCGGGAATGAAGTAAACATCCGAGGAACGACGAAAGCTCATGACCAGAACCGAAATGGCGTACTGGTAGAAGACGAACTTCCCGCCTCGTTGAATTTCAAACTGCAGCCGGTCAGGAGACATTCCCTCGATGCCTTGAACCTTCATGACAACTCTCCTTTGGAATGCGCAATTCTAGGACGGGCACGGAGGGCCGTAAAGAAGTCGAAAGTGATACGTCCTTTGTCGTGCGTGGAACTATTTGTCAGGAAGGAATCTTTGTAGCGGGCAGTCATCGCAAGACGGTTTTGACTTGCGGCAATAGTTCTTGCCGACCCCGACAATCAGACCGTGCATTTCGTTGTAAACCTGCACCAGGGCAGTGCGATGTGCCGTGCTCATGGCGGAGGGAGGATGCGCTGCGCCGCGTATACCCGCATCGAGCAGTTCTCGCACCTCCGCAGTCCTGTGTTCCTGATTCGCCGCAATGGGTTCGAGAGATGTTTGAAACAATTGCCGGATTTCCTCGTAGTCAGTCTTCTCAGGCACGATCCCATGACGATCTAAGATGCGCCGGGTATAAGCGTCGACGACGAAGACCGGATGATTCCCCGCATAGAGCAAAATCGAGTCGGCGGTCTCGGGGCCAATGCCATTTAAGGTCAGCAGCTCTTCACGGAGTTTCTCCGTAGGCTGAGAAAACAGCCGCGGAAGGGAGCCTTGGTGCTTGTCATCCAGAAATGCAACGAAGGTTTTCAGCCGCGCAGCCTTCTGTCGGAAATAGCCTGATGGCCGGATCAGGCGTTGGAGTCGGGGAAGTCTCACCGCCCGAATCCCTTCGAGGCTGAGTAAATTCGCTCGACGCAGATTAGCCAAGGCTCGTTCGACGTTTGTCCACGCCGTGTTCTGCGTCAAGTAGGCCCCGACGATCACCTCGAACTGCGTTTCCGCGGGCCACCAATGCTGGGCACCCCATGCACGAGAGAGGGCCGCGTAGTAGTTGCGGATCTCTGCTGCAGGATTGGATTGTGGTGCGCGACTCATTCCGAGATCAGTTTAGCCGAGCCCGTGTTTGCCTGGTTGAGGGCGGGCGTCAGGTAACAGTCAGGCTTACTGAAGTGCATGTACTTGGGCAGAAGGGAAGGCTCGATAACTCGAAATAACCGCAATTTCCGCGTTTTCTAGCGGGAACGGCACGAGATGCAGCTAAGGCCAAGTACCAAAGTAAGTGGTGCAGTAATCCTCTTGCGTTGACAATTTATGTCAACGCGAATGAGCTGCGTTTCTCTCCCAATGATGGGCAGCCGTTTGCGCCATTGCTCTGCATAAATGCTGGGCAATCGTTCCATCTACGTGGTCAGGAGATCTGCGTATGTCGCAAAGGCTGGGTGATCTTCTCGTAAAAGAGAAAATCATCACACCAGAGCAGTTGGAACAGGCGACCAAAGTTCAGAAGGAGCAGAGCTGCCGGCTGGGGTCTGCGCTGGTGAAGCTCGGCTTTCTGACCGATGAAGACGTCACCAACTTCCTTTCGCGCCAGTATGGCGTGCCCGCCATCAACCTTTCGTATTTCGAAATTGATCCCGCCGTCGTCAAGCTGATTCCGTTCGAAACCGCGAAGCGTTACCAGATCCTTCCGTTGAGCCGCGTGGGCGCATCGCTCACCATCGCCATGGTCGATCCGACGAACGTCTTCGCCATGGACGACATCAAGTTCATGACCGGGTTCAATATCGAACCGGTCGTAGCCTCGGAGAGTTCGATTCTCGCGGGGATTGATAAGTCCTACGGAGCGACCAAGGAAGAAGACCTCGAATCGGTGATGCAGTCGATGTCGGAGTTGAACGAAGAAGACGTCGAACTGCAAGGTGAACAGCAGGAACTGGGCCTGTCGGAACTGGAGAAGGCGGCTGACGAAGCTCCTGTCGTCAAGCTTGTGAACGTCATTTTGGGCGATGCGGTGAAGCGCGGCGCCAGCGACATCCACATCGAGCCTTACGAAAAAGAATTCCGCGTCCGCTTCCGTATTGACGGCGTTCTGCAGTCGATCATGTCTCCGCCGATGAAGCTCAAAGACGCCATCACCTCTCGTCTGAAGATTATGTCGAAGCTGGACATCAGCGAAAAGCGGTTGCCGCAAGACGGCCGCATCATGCTGAAGATGAACATCGGCGGGCGCAAAAAGCAGCTCGATTTCCGTGTCAGCACCCTGCCCGTGTTGTGGGGCGAGAAGATCGTGCTCCGGTTGCTCGACAAAGAGAACCTGCGCCTCGACATGACCAAGCTCGGCTTTGAACCCGAGTCACTGGTGAAATTCGAAAAAGCGATTTTAAAGCCGTACGGCATGGTACTGGTCACGGGACCGACGGGATCAGGCAAGACGAACACTCTGTACTCCTCGATTTCAACGCTGAACCAGCCCGACACCAACATCATGACCGCGGAAGATCCGGTCGAATTCCAGTTGCAGGGCGTCAACCAGGTGCAGATGAAGGAACAGATCGGATTGAACTTCGCGGCTGCCCTCCGGTCGTTCTTGCGGCAGGACCCGAACATCATTCTGGTCGGCGAAATCCGAGACTTCGAAACAGCTGAAATCGCTATCAAAGCGGCCCTTACCGGACACCTGGTGCTTTCCACGCTCCATACCAACGGCGCTCCCGAAACAATCACGCGTCTGATGAACATGGGTAT
>QIAL01000019.1:0-5469 GCA_003225535.1 Acidobacteriota bacterium
AGGAAATCTGCCCGGCATTTTTGATGACGACGCGCTCGAGTTTTGGCGCGCGGTCTCTGCCCAGCCTGATCCTATGCTTGGCTCGACTGAGGGCCAGTTCAAAGCGCGCATTGTCGAAGGGTTTCAGCAGGTAATCGAGTGCGCCCGCTTCAAAGGCGCGCAACGCATACTGGTCGTAGGCGGTAACAAAAACAATCGCGAGAGGCAGATTCCTTCCCAGGAGTTCGAGCACATCGAAGCCGTCGCATTCCGGCATCTGAACATCGAGAAAGAGCAGATCGGGATTCGCGACCCGGATTTCGCCCAGCGCCTCCTCTCCCGAACCGCATTCGCCAACGACTCCGATTTCCGGGTCGGCTCGCAACAAGACGGCAAGGTTGCTGCGCGCGAGAGGCTCGTCGTCAACAATCAGTGTGCGAATCTTTGCGGAATGCGCATCGGCATGCACGAGTTCACCCTTTGCTTGTGGCGGAAGGCGTCGGTGAAACGAAGGGCACGGACACGGTTGCCTCCACTCCTCCGGGCTGCCGATTCCGCATGCTCAGCTCGAAGCGATCTCCATACAGACTTTGCAGGCGCGTGCGCACATTCTGAATCCCAATTCCCGACTGGCTCTTTTCCCATCCCGCCGGAAGACTGGGCCCATCGTTATATACGCGCATGGTCAGCGTTCCATTCGAGCGAAACGCGGTAATGCGGATCGCTCCTCCTTGCACTCGCCGTGCAATGCCGTGTTTGACCGCGTTCTCCACCATGGGCTGCAGTATCAGGCTGGGAACCTGCGCCGGGAGAAGTTCCTCGGGAACATTCACGCTGAACTCAAGTCGTTCGGCAAAACGCGCCTTCTGAATATCGAGATACTTCTGCGTGAAGTCCAGTTCTTCGGCAAGTGGAACCTGCTGCCGATCGGAATCGTTCACTACCCTCCGCAGGAAATCGCTCAGGCCCACGATCATGCTCACGGCTGCATCATTTCTTTTTTCCCGGACCAGTCCGGCGATGGCATTGAGCGTGTTGAACAGGAAATGAGGCTCGATTTGTCTGCGCAGCGCGCTGAGTTGCGCCTTCGAGAGTTGCTCGTTGAGATGCGCCGCCTCGGCTTGCTGCAAAGCCATCTGTTCCCTCGAATCAAGCACGTGATTGACTAGCAGAATCAGGCTGTACAGCACCAGGTCCGAAAGAAGGGAACCGTAGAACTTGTGGATCCAGAGTTGCGGAAACGGATCTGGTCCCGGCATCATCGCCCATGGATTCAGCCACTCTTCCCACATGGCGACCCATCCGGCGTAGAAGACACCAATACTTCCGCAAGCTGAAAGATGCACAGCCCACGTCGAAACCCGACTCCATCGTGTCGGAGAGTAGCGGTGAGCCAGGCGCAAGACGAAGGCCGTCGCTACAATCCAGGGCAGCCAGGAAATCAGCTGCGTCAGAAACAGGCGGCCCCAGTGATGATGCATGCCCTCTGCCCGCATCACAAAAACATTCTGCGACGCGTCGAACAGGCCCATAGCGCACCAGACAGCGGCCATCAGCATCCATCGCGATGATCCGGATTGGGTGTTGCGCGTCTCGTCCATAGGCAGAATCGTATTCTACGACCGGCGCAAAGGGTCAACAAATGCAGCCAATCGCCCGGTGACTGCAGCGGACGGTCTGGTTTCTTCGCGGGAATCCGGAGCATACTGCAGCCCATGAAGAATAAGAAAATCGCCCTGCTGGTCGCTGCGCTGGTTTTATTGTCTTCGGCCCTTCTGCTTAACTCCGCAACGCCTCCTCGTTCGGGTCCGGAATATACCAGCGATGCCCAAATGAAGCTGCCCGAAAACTATCGGCAGTGGGTCTATCTGACGACGGGGTTCGACATGAGCTACAGCCCGAAGGCGATGGAGATGGACCATCACATGTTCGACAACGTCTTCGTCAATCCTGAATCGTACGCGGCGTTCTTGGAGACAGGAACATGGCCCGACAAGACGATGCTGGTGCTCGAAGGCCGCATGGCCCAGGGCAAGGGATCGATCAATCAGAAAGGTAATTTTCAGAGCACCGAAGTGATGGGGATCGAGGTGCACGTGAAGGATGAAGCGCGTTTTCCGGGGAAGTGGGCGTTCTTTATTTTCGGGGACGCCAAGACCTCCAAGATGGTTCCTACGAATATGGAGTGCTACAGCTGCCACTCTGACCATGCGGCGGTCGACACCACGTTCGTCCAGTTCTATCCCACGCTGCTTCCAATCGCCAGGAGCAAGGGGACACTCAGCGGCCCATATCAGAAGGAGAGCGCGGGGTCAGGGCAGAAGTAGCGCTGCGGTTTCGGAAGAAAGTCAGCGCGGGCACGATGGTTGGAGCTGTGCCCCACAGCGGCTGAAGCCACGTCCTTTTTTGCGGATCGCCACTAGTGGAACTTGTCCGTTTGCCGCTGTTGCTCGTGGCTTGCGCTTCGGAGTTCGGCCGAGTATCTCCAACGGACGAATGCGTCCGTTCCTACACAACCTTGCCTAAGCTCAAGGGAACTCTAGCCGCGTGAGCACGACTATCGCGACCGAGTCGTGGAAACCTGCTTGGCTGAAAGCCATGCCGCCGCAGTCAAAACTATTGTTGTCACGATTGAGAAAACGATAGGAATCATAAAAAAGTATTTCCAGCTCAAAAAAGTGATGGCGGCAAAGCAAAGGGCGAACGTCCACGCAGTGCCGCGCAAGAGAGCCAAAGATTCTGGCGGAAGGCGCCCTAGCTGCCACGCCAACACCACCGCGAGCAGAAGAAACACGCTGACAAAGAGTCCGAACCCAAGATAAAAATCCCAGTAAGTCCGGCTAAATCCCATGATGTAAAAGTGGGTTGACCGCATGGAGGCAAGATCCACTCCCCACTTGGGATCGGACCAGGGAAAACCAGATGTGTGCCCGGCGTCAAAAAGCAGCAGAAGAACGGCAGCGATTCGATACAACGTAGATGCTCGCATGCTTCCCTCCAGAAGCTGCATTGGCACGACCAGAGCTCGTGCCTTTCCCGGTTCTGCTCGTGGCTCGCGGCTCGAAGCTCACCGCTGCCTCTCCGCACGCTCGGCTTCGCCTCGCGGGACGGACGAATGCGTCCGTCCCCACACGATCAATCTCCCACAGCGCGTACTTCTTCCCGTGCATCCGCACGAGCAACCTCAGCAGCCGCGCCGAATTGCAGAATGCCATCTTCCAGGCGGCTGATCCTCATGGTGAGCATGTCGCGGAGATAGTTTTGACGAATCAGCCACGGCGCGGTTGCGGCTTGCTTGGGCAGATTGGCTGACGCTCGCTGGACGTATCCGGAGCTGAGATTCAGCAAGGGTCTCTCTTCGAGCGTTGACGGATCGCACGCTGGCTTGCACGTGCGGTAGCTGTGCCGATCCATGTGGTTCAAGACGCGGCAGACATACGTGGAAGCCAGGTCGGCGCGCAGCGTCCATGAGGCATTGGTATAGCCGATGCAGAAGGCGAAGTTGGGCACGTTGCTCAGCATCGTGCCCTTGTAGATGAAGTGCCGCCCTGGAACAACCGCCTCGCCATCGACATTGAGCTGCACCGCTCCCAGAGCGAGCATTTGCAAACCGGTCGCTGAGACGATGATGTCTGCTTCCAGTGCGTCGCCAGATTTGAGACGAACTCCGCGTTCGCTGAAGGTCTCGATCTCATCGGTCACCACCGACGCGCGGCCCGCGCTGATGGCTTTGAACAAGTCGGAATCCGGAACCAGGCACAGGCGCTGATCCCACGGCCGATAGCGCGGGTTGAAATGCTTGTCGACCTCGTAGCCTCGCGGCAGAACCTTGGCTGCGCCGTCGCGCAGCATGCGGCGCATACGGTTCGGCGCACGCTGGCTCAGCTGATAGATCCCCAGGCTGATCAGAATGTTCTTCCAGCGCACCAGGCGAAGGGCGGCGCGCTGCGGCAACACACGCCGGATCAGATTGGCGAGCGGATCGTGCTGCGGCAAAGTCATGACGTACGTTGGCGAGCGCTGCAGCATGGTGACATGCGCGGCGGTGTGCGACATCGCGGGAACCAGCGTGACTGCGGTCGCTCCGCTACCGATGACGACGACCTTCTTGCCAGCGTAGTCGAGATCTTCCGGCCAATGCTGCGGATGGACGAGGCGTCCGCGGAAACGTTCGGCGCCGGGAAAGGCCGGCTCGTAACCCGCGTCGTAGCGGTAGTAGCCTGTGCATCCGTAGAGAAAGCGACAGGAGTAGTGGACGGTCTCTCCAGTCTCATCACTCTTCGTTTTGACAATCCAGCGCGCGTCTTCGGATGACCACGACGCCGTAAGCACGCGCTGCCGGAATCGGATGTGGCGATCGATGCCGAACTCGCGCGCAGTGTCGCGCACATATTGCAGGATGCTCGCTCCGTCGCCGATATGCTGGACCTCCTTCCACGGACGAAAGGGATATCCGAGCGTGTGCATGTCGGAGTCAGAGCGCACGCCGGGATAGCGGAACAGGTCCCAGGTGCCACCGATCTCCGCGCGCGCTTCGAGGATGACGTAGCTCTTGCGAGGGCAGTGCGTTTGGAGACGGTATCCTGCGCCGATACCGGAGAGTCCGGCTCCGATAATTACCACGTCGAAGTGTTCCGTGAAAGGCGTCAACGCCACTCCGCGACGGCTTCCGTATGGGAAGCAAAAGTTCCTCATTATGCGCCGGACGTGGCGGAATTGCCAAGGTCGCGTGAAGGGTGTCGGCAGCGTAACGGTCGCTGCGCGACCGGGACGGACGAAGGCGTCCGTCCCTACACAAGCTTACTTCGCGGCGCTCGCTACTTTTACGCCTTTGGAATTTGACGCGTAGCGCGCGATGCCTTTGTAGAGGGCTTCGGCGATTTGTTCGCGATAGCCGTCGCTGCGGAGTTTCTGTTCGTCCGTGGGACTGGACACGAAGGAGACTTCTGCCAGGATTCCTGGCATCGCGCTTTCAGTGAGGACGACGAATCCCGCTTCTTTGATGCCGCGATCGCGCAGGCCGGGATTCTGCCCCGACAGCGTTCCGTAGAGCGAGTGCTGCACGCTTGACGCAAGCCGCCTTGATTGCTCGATGCGGTCGCGTAATTCTCCCGGCGTAAGCGTTGGAGTCGGAACATTATGGGGTGTCGAACGCATGGCTGCTTCTTTCGGTCCGGCAGGATTGCTGAGATCTTTCGAGCCAGGCGCCGAGAAGAGATTCGTGTAATAGGTTTCAACGCCGCGGGCTGAAGGCGTATCGCTGTAATTGGCGTGGACGGAGATGAAGAGATCGGCCTGCGCCGTATTGGCGATCACGGCGCGCTCGTCGAGCGGAATGTAGTTGTCGTCTTGCCGCGTGTAGATCACGTCCGCGCCGAGGCGCGATTCGAGCAGTTTGCCCAGGCGCTGGGAGATTTCAAACACCAAATCTTTTTCTAGGAGACCGCGTCGGCCCACGGTGCCAAGGTCCCATCCACCATGGCCGGCGTC
>QIAL01000019.1:5492-11631 GCA_003225535.1 Acidobacteriota bacterium
TCGACTTGCGGAACGTTGGGGAAGAGATTGACTGCGGTTTTCGGATCGGAGCCGGCCTTGTTGACCTGAATCACCAGCCGATAAGGCTCGCGTTCGAGACTGACCTGCGGGGCCGAAAGCGCCGCGTTGTTCTTTGCTTCGAGCACCACGCGCGTCATGCCCGAGACCGGTTGCGCTAAACGAATGTGGCTCAGCAGCGCGTCTCCTTCAATTGTCTTGCCCTTCAAGTCGGCCGCGAGTTGCGTGTCGCGAAGATCGAAGTAAAAGCGCTCTGGGTTCGAGAGATGTCCCGGCTCGTACTGGACCTGGTCTTCAAGGTCAAGAACGATGGTGCTGGAGTCGCCCGACGACCAGTGGCGCACGCCGGTGACGTGCGGAAACTTCAATAACTCTTGCGGATTCGCTGGCGTATTTTCCGGCTGATCGGAATCTGGAATCTCACTCGCAGTGGAGTCTGCCGCGGCTTCTGCCGACTGATCCGAATTCGGCTGCGCCGCTGGCGCGACAGGTTGGTTCTGCACCATCTGGTCGCCGATTTGCGCGGTCTTCAACTTCCACCACACTCCTACGCCGAATGCGGCGGCAATGACGACGCCTACCAGCATGAACACCATCCAGGGACGCTGCGACTTTTCGCCATCGAGTTGTCCGAACAGTGCGGGCTCAGGCGTGGCTTTAGGCTTGGCTTCAAGAAATGCAGGAAGCGATGAAGGTGACGCGGCCAGTGGACTCGCAGGAACTTTAGAGACTGGGACGGGAGCCGCGGCTGTGGCCTGAGGCACCGGCACTGGTTTCGGCGCGGGCGGCGGAATCGCTGGCTTCGCCGGTGAAGCGGACGCGGAGGTTGCCGGAGTAACAACAGGCGTCGCTGCTGGGGTCGGAGAAGCTATCTTGGCTGCCATTACCGGCTGTGCCGGAACTGGCGCTGCGGGCACCGGCTTCGGAGGCAACGGACTTGGAGCAACAGCGGCTGGCGCGATTTTCGCTTCGTACTTGGGCGGCTCCGCCTTCGGAGGCGCGGGCTTCGCCGGTTCGGCTTTCGCCGGCTCCAATCTGGTCTCTGCCGCCTCCGCTGATTGCGCAAATCGATCTTCGTCCTCCGGCTTGAGCGCGCCGAGGACAAGTTCGGCTAGGAGCGTGAGGTTGCGGATGTCGACTTCGTTGAAGGCGAACGGCCACGAGGAGAAGGCTTCAAGAATTCCGATCACGCGGCGCCGTCCGCACAGCGGCACGGCCACCATGGAGCGGACACCCATCTTGCGGCACGCCTCAAGATTCACGCGTGTGTCGGTCTCGGTGTCGTCGCAGTTGATGATTTGCGCGGTGCGGAAGCAGGCTCCCGAAAAAGCCGAGGTGCGGTCGATGCGCGTGCCGGGATCGGGACGAACGGTGCCGGCTCGGCCACAAGTTGCAAAACTTCATCGAGAACAAAAAGCTCAGTAGGCTCGAACTCGGTTGGCGGAGTTGGCGAATCGAAACCGTTGCGCTGCGAGGCCAGCGCTTTGCGGCGGCGCACTTGATCGTGCAGAGCGGAGAATGCGAGCAGCGCTTGCAAGGCGTCTCGTTGTGATGGCCTGCTGACATCGTTCGCGCCTGCATCTTTCGCAGGCGCGTGCGGCCACGCGGGCAGATTGGCGCCCGAAACGTCGGCCGTTTCAATGTCAGGCTTGGTGGTTGTTGTCGCCATCGACAGATAGCTCACGCTTAAGGTATCGAGGATTGCGGTGACTTTCAATTACCGGTGGATGACCCTTTGGCCATGTACTTCCGTGTATACCGACTGCGGCGGTTTGCTTTCGCGAACAATTGGCGAAAGTGAGTACCGGGAACAGGTTCGGAGTAGAATCCTGCGAAATCACTAACCACGAAGGACACTAAGGTGCACGAAGGAAAAACAATTATATCCCGGCCTCGGATTCACGGGTCTCCCTCCACTTCGATCGCGGCGGGAATCGTCATCGGGATGCTGGCGATGATGATCATCCCTGCGGCCATTGCACTGCATTCGGTGAGTACCCCGGCCACGCTGCAGGTCCAGCCCAATGCCTCGCCGCATGGATATACCTGGAGCCTGCTGCTGTTCCTTGTGCCGATCGTCGTGATCGCAGCGTGGTTTCTGCCGGGTGAGGGACTGGAGATCCCGCAGCGGTCCTTCTGGCGTACGATCGGGATTCTTGCGCCTGTTGGCTGCCTACTGGATGTGATTTTCGCGCAGTGGTTTTTCGTGTTTCCGAATCCGCGTTCGACGCTGGGGATCCTGGCGCCGGCCTTCGGACATTGGGTCCCGGTCGAGGAGTATGTCTTCTATTTAGCCGGGTTCATCACGATTTTGCTTTTGTATGTCTGGCTCAGTGAGTATTGGCTGGCTGCTTATACCGTGGAAGATTACCGTGGGGAGGCGCAGGCACTGCCGAAGTTGCTGGAGTTCCATCCGATGTCGTTGGTGATCGGAGTGGCCCTGATTGCCGGAGCCATCATTTACAAGAAATGGTTCTCGGAGGTGCGCGAGGGATGGCCGGGATATTTCATTGTGCTCGTCGTGGGTGGCTTAATCCCTTCGGTTAGTTTCTATCCGGTGACGCGCAGGTTTATCAACTGGCGCGCGCTGAGCCTCACGATGTATTTCATCCTGCTGATCAGCATGCTTTGGGAGGCAACGCTGGCCTTGCCGTATGGATGGTGGAACTACCAACATGGCGCGATGATGGGCGTATTTATCGGGGCGTGGTCCGGCCTGCCGGTCGAGGCGGTGCTGGTGTGGCTGGCGGTGACTTACGGGACTGTCGTTTTGTTTGAGGTGGTGAAGATTTGGCAGGCCTCGGGGAGGAGAGCGCGGGCGGCGTTTTTGGGATTGGGGTAGAGACATGTTGGCAATGGCTCTCCTTGACCCTGCGCTCGGCTTCGCCTTCGCGCGACGGACGAATGCGTCCGTCCCCACACAGAATGGGCGAACCAGCTTGGTTACTCAGAAGTTACTGCACGCGGGGATAACATTCTTGAACACCCTCTGGCTGAGAGCGAGATCCGGCGGCGAATATGGAAGCAGGAACCAGTCCCGCGCGTCAGGCACGTGCTCAGCATCGGCACGAACTCCGTACGCTTGCCTACGTCACGCTCGACCAGGCGAACGGCGGGATCGTGCGCAATCTCACGAACGCTTCGAGTTGCGCTACCCGCGGCTGCAGGTGGAGACGCGCGCCGAAGTCGTGTGGGCGACGTTTTCGGGCCAGTGCGGCATACGCTTTCTCGACATGCCCCCAGTGTTGAAGCAGCAGATTAACCAATGGATATTTGGCAATCTTCTGGAAGGTATTTCGCTGCATGCCGAGCATTCTGGATCGATCTTCGCTCCCAAGCCTGAGAACGAGATGCACGTTCATGCGGCAGGCAATGGTCGCTCTTCGACTGTGGCTGCGGAGGAAGACGACGGGCTCAGGGTCTCGGCCAGTCCGGTGAAAGTGATCGCGCTGCCGGTTCGGAGGGAGCCACCGGAACCTGTGATCGGGGAAGAAGGCGCGATAGACGAGATGCAGCCTCCTTCGGCCGATGCCGACTGGCTATCGCAGCCACTGACAGGGCGGACACTGGCGTGTACGGTAGACGGCTTGGTTGTCCTGGCATCCCTGCTGTTGTTTACGCTCGTATTCCTCTCAGTGACACGGGAACCTCCAAAATGGCCGCTGCCGATGGTAAGCGGCGCTGCCTTGACCATGGCCGGGTTGTATTGGGCATTCTTTCGGTACTTCGCTGGCGGAAGTCTGGGGACGAAACTGGCGCGCATTGCCGAGTCTGACGGGCGGGATCGTGAGATTAGGGAAGAGACCTTTCGATAGCATCGAAAGGCTTTCATCACAAAGGACACGAAGGACACGAAGGAAATCCATCGTGACGCGTGGGGTTAGTTCGCCAGGAATTGCTGGGCCAGCCAGAGTTCCAATGCCCTTTGTTGATGTGCCGGGACACTCACAAAGCGAACACCTACGTTGCCGCTCTCATCCTGCCAGACGACTTCGGCTTGTGCCTTCAACTCCGAGGTGGCTCCGGGAAGCTCGCACGAGATCTGCAGATTGTCGGAATCAACGGGCTGGTGGGTTGAGAGCCGCATTCCTCCCTGACTGACATTGACAAGGTGCGCGTCCAACTTTTTGTTTCCCTTGGGCTTGAGGGAAACGGGGATTTCAACTCCTATGCGGTGATAGCGTAGGCGCCCGTCGAGGATCATGCAGCGCGCGGCCGATAGCGTGCGCACGGCCTGCTCGACCGAGATCGGCTTTTCGAAAGCGAACAGCGCGCCCATCTGATTCAGGGTCGCCATGTCCTGGTGCTTGCCCATTACGACGAGAGGAACGGTGTTGAACTGTCTCCCCGGCATCTGCAGTTCGTGGAACAGCTGGGAAGTTCCATTCAGGTCGCAATCGACAATGAGGGCGTCGATCTTCGAGTGAGAGAGCCGCTCCATCGCTCGTTGAGGTTCGCATTCGACCGAAACGTCCATATGAAGGCCGCCCAGGATGCACTCCAGAACGCTGATTTCCTGCCAGTCGCGCGAGACCACCATCGAGGAAAGAGTCATGGCTCTCACTGTAGCGTGGGCGTAATCGATACGTAGATAACCAACGTAATGACGGGCGTGGGTGTCGGACCTGAGACCTCGGACCCAAGACCTCAGACCCAAGACCTCAGATACCTCTGCGGATTGTGGAACCTTCGGACCTCCGCAGACGTAACCTTTATTGGAGACGGCCGTCTTACTCTAAGGCGGCGAGGCTGGGGTGCGTTTGCCTCACTTACTCGCGAAAAATGGTTCCCCAGATCGTAATTTCTGCATCACAGTGGGAAAAGGCCGGATTTCCTCTGTAATTAAAGCATAGGTTTCACCGTCTTTATTCATTGGGCCAAGCTTCAGGCGCGCTCCCAAAGATATTTTCGAGGGTCTTGTTATGCGGAGTATTACAGACATTTTCGGACAGATTTTCCGCAATCTGTGGGCGCATAAATTGCGCTCGTTCCTCACCATGTTCGGCATCGCCTGGGGAGTAGGATCGCTCCTCCTGCTGGTCGGTGTTGGGGAAGGCTTTCGCTCGGGCAACAAGCGCGAACTGGCCGAATTCGGCAAAGACATCATGTTCCTGTTCCCCGGGCGGGCGCCGGCGGTGAAAGGGAATATGACCTCGGCGCGGTCTTATCTGCTCACGTACCAGGATTATGAGGACATACGGCACGCTCCGGAGGTGCGTAATGCTTGCCCCATCATTTCGCGTGGAGACTTGCACGAGGTAAGCGAGTTTTCCAACGGAAGCGGGGAAGTTCTTGGGACCGAGCCGCAGTTGAACGAGATCAGTTACCTGCCGCTGCAGGAAGGGCGTTGGCTTAACAATCTGGATGGCGCGCAGCGCCGCAACGTGGTCGTGCTGGGAAACCAGCTCGCCAAGGTGCTCTTCCCGGGACGTCCGGCGCTGGGCGCGTTCATCCTGATCAACGGCCTGCGCTTTGAGGTGGTCGGGAGCATGCCCCACCTGGGCCGCGGCGACAACATGTGGCTCAATAACAGGGCTTACATTCCGTATGAAGTGATGTCGGCGAATTTTCCGCTGAAGGGCGAGAACCACCAGAATTCGATCTCGTTCATCGAGTATCAGCCGCATGTGACCGCCGAACATGTCATCGCTCGCAACGCGGTGCACAAAATCGTCGGGCATAACCATGGGTTCGATGCCAGCGATGAGAATGCCTTTGACGAGTGGGATTCGATCGAGGAATCGAAGATGGTGGGAACCATCTTCGACGTGATGAACATGTTCCTGGGAGCGGTGGGATTGGTTACGCTCGCGCTCGGTGCGATCGGCGTGATCAACATCATGCTGGTTGCGGTGAGCGAACGCACGCAGGAAATCGGGCTCCGCAAAGCATTGGGTGCGACGAACCGGAATATCCTGTTTCACTTCTTTCTGGAAGGCTTGCTGCTGACGCTGGGCAGCGGCATGCTCGGCTTGGCCTTTGCGGGCGGGCTGATGGGATTGATGGGCGGAGTGCAGGGGCCGCAGGGATTCGATCCGCCGAAGCTTGTGCCCATGTCGGCGATGCTCGCCATTGGTTGCCTGACGCTGGCCGGCGTGATTGCGGGCCTGTATCCAGCGCG
>QIAL01000948.1 GCA_003225535.1 Acidobacteriota bacterium
TGAAATCCTGCGCGCTTTGCGCCGCTTCCAGTTGCGTGAAATGGACGACGTAGACCGGAGTTTTGCGTTCCGCCGCCAAAGCTTCCGCGGTTTGGGCCAGCGGTGTCTCGGCATAGGAGAATTCCAGCGGAACCGGACGCTCTTTGGACTGCACCGTAACCGTTGGCCGTCGGTTCAGCTTCGTAAGCTCCTCTTCGAAGAACGTAGTGTCGCCAAGAGTAGCTGACATCAAAAGAAACCGCGCTTGAGGCAACGTCAGCAGCGGCACCTGCCAGGCCCAGCCGCGATCGCGATCGGCATAAAAATGGAACTCATCCATCACCACGTCGTGAATGTCGGCTTTGGCGCCCTGGCGCAGCGCGATATTGGCCAGGATTTCCGCAGTACAACATAGAATCGGTGCGTCGCGATTCACCGAGGCGTCGCCGGTGCTTAAGCCGACATTTTCCGGCCCAAATTCGCGGCAGAGATCGAGCCATTTCTCATTGACCAGGGCCTTGATCGGAAAGGTGTAAACCGAGCGCTTCCCTTGGACCAGAGCCTTGAAGTGCAATGCGGCCGCGACCAATGATTTTCCGGAGCCCGTCGGAGTATTCAGGATGACGTTCTTCTCCTCAAATAACTCCAGGATCGCCTCCTCTTGCGCCGGGTAGAGCCGCAAACGCCTGCTCTCCACATATTCCAAAAAGCGGTCCAACAACAGGTCATTGCCCGTCCGGCCATCTTTTGGGATCAACTCGTACAATGTCATAGCTCAACGCGCGGAACGTCCGGCTCGCGAGCTTACATCGAAGAGACGGAAACGTCAGACATTTACCGCCAGCAGCGCGCAACTGGCTTAAACCTTTTGCGAACCTGCTAAACCCTTTGATTTCACCTTCTTTTCCAGTACAGTAATCGATTGATTTGAACGTGGAATTCAGAGCCAATGGCCAAAGAGTTCATCAGGATCGGTGGCGCGCGTGAGCATAATCTAAAGAATCTCACCCTGGCCATACCCCGCGACAAACTCGTCGTGATCACCGGCTTAAGCGGCTCCAGCAAGTCTTCCCTCGCGTTCGACACAAGTTATGCCGAAGGCCAGCGCAAGTACGTCGAATCGCTCTCGGCCTATGCGCGCCAATTCCTGGATCAACTCCAGAAGCCAGAGGTCGATTTCATTGAGGGACTCTCCCCCGCCATCGCGATCGAGCAGCGCAGCTCGGGCAGCAACCCACGCTCGATCATCGCCACGACCACTGAGATTTACGATTACCTGCGGCTGCTCTTCGCCAATATCGGCCAGCCGCATTGTCCAGAAACCGGCGTTCCGATCGTTCCCCAAACCACTAGCGATATCGTCGATAAAATCCTCGCGCTGCCGC
>QIAL01000949.1:0-2145 GCA_003225535.1 Acidobacteriota bacterium
CGGTTTTTCTACTTGCCGGCCGTTTCTAGGGGGCGCATCAGCTCCTGTTGACACGGTTGGAATCTGTACAAACGCGGCGGCAACCGATTGCGGACTAGTAGAATTCTACGCCTTTGCGGGAAGCAACGGAGCAACAAAAAACCCCGTAAGCAGCAGCGCCGTGCACTGGATCTATGACAACAACGCAGCGGGCACTTTCTTTGGCACTCCTTACGGAAACGTGGGCCGAAACCCTGGGCTTCGCGGGCAAGCAGTGAGCTCCGTGGACTTCAGCATGTTCAAGACCACGAAGGTCACCGAAAGACTCTCTCTGCGACTCGAGGCACAGGTGTACAACCTGTTCAACCACATGTTCCTTGGCGTTCCAGACCCCATTGTTGCCGACCTCAACCTTGCGAATAACGGATCTTTTGGCAACAACTTCTTCAACTCCAGCGGTGGAAGGAACCCCAACGGATCCGGTGGCTATACCAACGCCACGTTGAACGGTCTGGGCCGCCGTCGTTTGATCCTTGGAGGCAAGATCACCTTCTAGCCGACACGGTTATACTATCAACATTCTCAGCGGGCCTAGCCTTCGGCAGACTGTTACGAAACTCTCTTGAAGAATTGCAGAGAAATGAGAAGATGCCCTCGTGAAAGCGAGGGCATTTTTCTATGGGATTTGTGCAAGGAGAAGGCCGGACGCAAGGAACACTGTTTCCAGTCTGTCTGGAAGAACTGATTGCCGAGTAGCCAGGCGCGATTACTCGCGCCCAGCCCTCTAAGAACCGTGCGTAACACTTTCGCGTTACACGGCTCGAGCACTCAACAACGCCCCCATAACGAACGAGGACGCAGTCTTATTCAAGTGCAAGTAAGACCTACGCGATACTGGCTTACAGCCGATTCGCACGGCGATGGTGCCGGACCACAAGACGATCGCTGAGTTCCGTCGGATACATCGCGAAGGGGTGACTGCTGCGGGAGCGGAGTTGGTCCGCTTGGCGCGCTCGGTGGGCTTAGTCAAAGGCGAGTGGATTGCGATTGACGGTTCGAAGTTCCAAACGGTCAGTAGCCGGAAAAGTGTGCGTGAGCGCGAGGCGCTGGAACGCTACCTAGAGCAGTTGGAAGAGACCGATCAGCAGGACGAAGTGGTTATCGACCCCAGCGCAGTGGCCCTCGCGCTAGAGAAGTTGCGCAGGCACCCAGAGCCAGAAGCCGGTTTCATGCACTCAGAACAGGGCCTAATTCCTGCTTACAACGTGCAGGCGGCCGTTGACGCCCAACACTCGCTGATCGTGGCGCAACAAGTGACCGATCAAGCCGCCGACAATCGCCATCTGCAACCAATGGCGGAAGCCGCGCAGGCAGCAGTGGGCGGCCCTGCGCACCGAATGAACGTAGTGGCGGATGCGGGCTACTCGAACGGCACGCAGGCCGAAGCCTGCGAGGCGAGGGGAATCATGCCGCATGTGCCCGTCCTGCGAGGGAGGAACAATAAGGGAGACGGCACGCTTTTCGACCGCAGCGAGTTCACCTATCAGCCGGAAAGCGATACGCTTCTTTGCCCGGCGGGCCAGACCCTGGCTCGCAAACAGCTATCGCGGAAAGATCGCGCGGTGTATTACACCTGTCAACCGGAAGTGTGCGCAACCTGCGCGCTGAAATCGAAATGTACGACCGGCGCGCGGCGCTGGGTCACAAGGCATCTGCACGACGACGCGCTCGAGCGCATGCAGCAACGGACCACTCGGGAAGTCATGCGACTACGACGCTCCGTAGTAGAGCATCCCTTCGCCAACCTGAAATACCGCATCTTCGGACATCCGCGCTTCCTGTTGCGCGGATTGCGGGGAGCGCAAACAGAAATCAGCCTGGCGGTCGCCGCCTACAACCTGAAACGCATGATGAATATTCTCGGCGGGCACCGCCTGAGTGCCGCTCTAACATCTGCCTGAAGGGCATCTCTGCGCACGATCACCGAACGGCTGTTTAACCACTGCTGAAAACTTCTACAAGAGCAAAAAAAGCGATGCTTCGGAACTCGAAGCATCGCTCTGATCTACTTTTCGATCCTTGTTTCGTAACAGTCTGCTCCGGGCTAGGCCCTTTTTTCTTGGTAGATAGATACACCTTTCGCAGGCTTGCCAGAATCACTACGAA
>QIAL01000949.1:2162-2811 GCA_003225535.1 Acidobacteriota bacterium
ATGTTCCTCGGTGTTCCTGACCCCATTGTTGCCGACTTAAACCTTGCCAATAACGGATCGTTTGGCAACAATTTCTTCAACTCCAGCGGTGGAAGAAATCCCAACGGGTCGGGCGGGTACACCAACTCCACGTTAAATGGTTTAGGCCGCCGTCGAATCATTGTCGGTGCAAAGATCACCTTCTAACCGCGGGCGGTGCGACCTACATTCACTTCAGCGGGGCTTAGCCTTCGGGCTAGGCCCCGTTTTTTTTGTCGGGGGATACCTTATTTTCCGCTGCGCGACCAAGCCAAATTCGACGTAGAAAGTATCACCGCAGGCGGCCGGGAGGGTCGGCGGGGGAGGGCATGGCGGCGGATTTGGCATTGCCCGGGGAATTGGCGCTAACGTGTACAGGGGCCGGCTGCGGGATTCCGGCGCCAGCGTTTAACTCGAGATGGTCTTTCCCGCAGGCGGGGCAGTAGGATTTACTGGTGTCTTCATCGCGCAGGCTGGCGAGCTCGTAGCATCCGCAAATGCAATCGCAGTAGCCGGTTTCGGAAGCAGTCTTGATAGGGATGAGCCCCATAACAGGGGAATAGTACGTTTTCTGCTGCGCTCGTGCAAGAGCCTGAATCCCGAAGGTGGAAGTCGCTCCTACAGGTTCTTC
>QIAL01000020.1 GCA_003225535.1 Acidobacteriota bacterium
TTGTACATCAGGAAGCGGCTGCCGCAGCCGAACGCGAGGATCGAGACTTTCGCGCCTGTGCGTCCCAAAGTCCGCGTGGGAAGAGCACTTTTCTCCGATTGTGCGCTGCCCATATCCTTCAGCAGCAAGAGGCTCGTTCCGGCAGCAGCTCCGAGTCCGACGTTCTCGAGAAATTCCCGGCGAGATATTTCCTTGCTCATGATGGCCCTCCTGAGTCGTTACGGAGCATCTTACCGCTTCGCCCAACGAAATGAGAACCCACGCGACGCGACATGGTTCTCCCTCCGACTCGGATGGATTCTAGTTGAATCGAGGCAGTCAAGAATACAGCTTGATGGGCTGCACGACGCGGGTGATGGCTCCCGTAGGACTTGGTTGGTCCGGCTTGAGGCCGCAGCGGAGGGAGGCGAACAAGCCGAGGAGTTGGCCGAGCATCACGTCGAGCACAGGACGGTAGCAATCTGGAAGATCCATGGGGCAGTTCAGCGGCAAGACATAGTCGGCGAGTTCAGCGACGTCGGCGCCGCCTCCGGCTGTCACCACTAGCCGCACGCGGCCGAGACGCTTGCGATCGATTTCGCGCAGCAGATCGAGTTCATAGCCGCGACGACGAGGGTCGCTCGAGAGAAATGCGACGAAGAGCGTTTGTCCGTCCACGCTCGACATCGGGCCGTGACGCAATCCGAGCGGCGTTTCGGCCAGCGTGGTGATTTTGCCCGCGCTTAGCTCAACGACCTTCAGGGCGCATTCGTCGGCGACTCCTCGCAGCACTCCCGATCCAACGAAACAGGCCCGCGCACATCCCAGCGAGGTAACTTCGGCTGACGTCTCAGCTGCGACCGCAAGGAATTGGCGGCCACACGCCGACAAACCCGAAACGACCGCACCGAATTCTTCAAGATCGTCGAGATGTGCAGCGCACTGGCCAGCGACCAGCATGTTGCTGAACGAGCTTGTCATCGCCAGGCCGCGATCGTTAACCGCGTCGTCGAGCACGAGTGCCAACGCGCGATCCGGATGACGCGCGCAAAGTTCCGCCATCTTTCCCTTCTGGTTGCACGTGATCACCAGATGCTGAATCGAGCCGTTGTGTTCCAGCGCCCGCTTGAGAACCGCCACGCCTTCGGGACTGTCTCCCGAACGGGAAAACGAAATCCAAAGATATTCTTTTCCGGCAGAGTGAAACTCGTCGAAATCCGTAAGCAGGGTTGTGCTGGGCACAGGCCAGGCATCGCATCCCCAGCGTCGCCGCACCAGAGGCGCAAGAGCGCGGCCGGTATAGTCGGACGTGCCCGCACCGACCAGGTAGATCGTCGGCGAGGCGCTGCCGCGGCCGATTCCCGCACGCCGCAAAGCCTCGTCCAGTTCGGCCTTTCGCGCCGAGCAGATGCGGAATGTCGTGCCCCAAGTGTCCGGCTGTTGCCAGATTTCGCGCGGCGTATGTTCCAGGCCACGATCGACCCGCTCCTGATCCGGCAGATCCAGCAGCGTGAGCAATGGGTTTCCCACTCCCCTATCCTCCACGAGAAGACACAGTAGTCTATTACAATGGACGTCGATTGAAAAGGTTTCGAAAGAAAAAGAAATACTGTTCGCAAGCAAACGCAGGAAGGGCTTTGCAGGCTTCGGTCGACCACCAATTGCAATGAAACCGGATTCGCCTTCCCAGCAACTAATCCGTCTCTTAGGTGTTTTCGATTGAAGAAGGAGAGGAACCATGAACCTGGGTTCGCACTCGTTCCGGACTCTGCTGTTGGCTGGCGTGCTGGCAGCATCGTTAGCGGGAATCGCCTGCGAGCATCACTATTACCGCGTGTACGACCCCTATTACACGGATTATCACGTGTGGAACAATGACGAGGTCGTCTACTACCAGCGCTGGGCTGACGAGACGCATCGTGATCGGGGTCGCGACTTCCGCAAACTTCGTCCCGAGGAGCAAAAGGAATATTGGACTTGGCGCCACAACCATGGCGACCATGATCGCGACGACCGGGACCGCGGTCATCGTTAGAAGAGGCTGAAGTTGCGTGAGATCGTGTCGTCCCTACGGGACTCGTGCGTTGTGTGCAAACTTACCCGGCACTTCCGTGCCGGGCTTTCACATACCGCCGCTTCGCGGCTGGACTATCAGTTAGTCTAAAAAAACGCGGATTCGATCGCTTCATCTCTAGCAGATTCCAATCCGACAACGTTTTGAAGCGCGCTGCGTAATTCTTTCAACAGCCATCAGAATAGAGGACGGGCCTCTCAGCATTACAGCGCGGCGAGAGCTTGATCGGTGGTGGTCAGTCTTGCTCCCAGGCGGACCAGCTCTGCAACAGTCTTTTCGCCTTCTTCCCTTTTGAGAGTCTCGATCGCATCGGTGACCAGCGCGACGCGACGGCCGCGCTCGAGCAGGCCTTTGACGGCAAAGCTTACGCAGTATTCAGTGACCACGCCAAAGACGACGAACTCCGCTTGATTCCCCAGTTTTTTCACAAGCTCATCAGCGTGGCGGCTTTCGAAGATGTTCAATGTCTGCTTTTCCAGCAGAATTTGCTGATAACGGGTCAGATCATCGGGTAGCTTCGCATCGGGTTCGTTGGGAACGCGCGCGACGCTGGCCGTAATCGCCTCAGGAACCAGTTCGGAGCCGGGCGTGTCTTTCACGCAGTGAGGCGGGAACACCTTGAACTCAAGATCGTTTGGAATATGGAAATCTCCATGGGAAACAAGAAAGACTTTCCCCTGCCGCGCGGCATCGGTGAGGCGACGAATGTTGGCCAGCAATTTCTCGGCGCCGGGCACGTACAATTTTCCGCCGGGCAGCACAAAGTCCCGCTGCACGTCTACTTCCCAGAAAATGAAGTCGCGAGAAACCATGGTTTACCTTGACTCGTGAGCGTACCATCCTTGTCTCAGAGGCGACAATCGCTCGAATCCGCCGCTACATAGTTGGATACGCTGAGCTATCGCCACGATTCAACATGCAAAAGCACGCAGCTTTTCTTGCCATCTTCCTGACCACGCTGCCGCTGGCGGCGCAAAGCCCCGTTCCGGAGTGGTGCCGGCCGCTGCCACGGCCAGAATATAAAGGGATCGAGCGTGTCAAAATCAGCGACCCGTGGTTTGAGGTATACAAACCTGCGCCGGGGGTGTTCGCGATTTACGAACCGCACCAGGCCGAGGAGGTTATCAGTTATCTGATCGTCGGCGAGAAGCGCGCACTGCTGTTCGATACCGGCATGGGCATCAGCGATATCAAGAAAGTGACTTCGGAGCTGACCAAGCTACCGATCATCGTGCTGAACTCGCACACACATGATGATCATGTCGGGGGAAACTGGCAATTCCCCGATGTGTACGGGATGGATACGGATTTCACGCGCAAGAACGCTATGGGATCGCAGGAAGATGCGCAGGCCGAAGTTACGCCCGATCAGATCTGTGGGACGCTCCCCGCAGGATTTGATCCTAAGACTTACGTGACCCGCCCCTGGAAAATAACGGCCGTCATTCTTGACGGCGACAGATTGGATCTGGGGGGCCGTAAGCTCGAAGTCCTGGCAACGCCCGGGCACACTCCTGACGCGATTTCGTTGATCGATCGCGCCAATGGACTGCTGTTTACGGGAGACACGTATTATCCGGCTCCCATCTGGCTCTTCCGCCCAGAGACGGACCTGGCTGCGTATGCGACGTCGATTCGCCGACTCGCTGCCCTGGCGCCACAAGTCAAGCTGGTGCTGGGAGCACACAACATTCCGGCAGCATCCCCCACAGTGCTCGAGCAGCTGGTTTCAGCGTTCCATAAAGTGCAGTCCGGCAAGGTTCCCGCCGTGCCAAATTCGCCAGGCAAGGTCCTCTACAAGGTTGATGGGGTTTCGTTTCTGATGCGACCACCGAGTCACTGATTTGGCGCTCGAGCCGTCGCGGGGAAGTTACGTTCTTCCTGAGAGTAGCGTATACGGCACGACAGAGGGATTGACTTCAACAGCAAACTCTGTCAAAACAGTTGATCTATGTCGCAGTGGAACGTCAAAGCGCCTACGCTCGTCATCCTCAGCTGCCTGGTGTTTATCATGCTGCTGATCGTGGTGCTGCCCGACGTTGATCTGCCGGACACCGCGTTTCATCAAGGTACCGCACCGTTGGTGGTGCATGCCCGGGCCACGACCGCACCTCCTATAGTCGCCGTAGCGGCTTTGTTCCAGTTTCCCAAGATCGTTCAGTTCTGGCGTCCAGATCACGAAGACGTCTTCTTCGCCCATCTGGATCCCAACTTCCGGCCCATTCTGTTTCGTTCCATCCGGCGCTAAAACCTCGTAGCTGGCTGCACTCAAGCTTGCTTCGTTTGTGCGAAGCAGGAAGGGGGGCAGTCTGGCGAGCCTCTGGGCTCCCGGGGGGGATTTCCCGTTTCTCGCCCTGCCCCTCTTTGTCACCAATAACCAACGGATTTAGGAGCACGCAATGAACTTTTACCGAAGCCAGGCGACCGATTACAGCGACCTTCTTCAGGAAGCCGCGGCCAGAACCGGCTTCAGCGCTTCTGAGATGCAGGAGTTGCTGGAAAGTGAACTGAATATCGATCACCTCCTCGACTACATCACTGCTGTAGTGTCGAACCAGATGAATTGACCTGTCCCATCAGCCGGGAGTCAACCTGAAGCACTCGACTCCCGGCGTTCTTGTCCCTTCTCTACGGAATTGCGCACTCGGAAAATTTCCGTGTCTGTGTTCTAATCTCGGCGTCTTAAGCTATCCAGACAAACTATGGGAAAACATCTCATGCCCCGTGCCTTTTTGAAGTTGTTCGCCATGCTGAGTTTCGGAATTTCGATGTGGGCGCAAACTGCCGCTGTGCCCGGAGAGCCGCCGGCAGATTTAGACGCGTTCGTCGCGAATTCGATGAAGACCTTCGACGTACCCGGGATGGCGGTTACGATCGTGAAAGACGGAAAGATCGCTGTGGCAAAAGGCTATGGCTTCCGCAAACTCGGCGATGCAACGCCGGTGGATGAATTCACCATGTTCGCAATCGGGTCGAACACCAAAGCGTTTACCACTGCGTCGCTGGCGACGCTTGTCGACCAGGGCAAGCTCTCATGGGACGACCGCGTTTATGAGCGGCTTCCGGGTTTTGTCATGTACGATCCCTATGTTTCGCACGAGATGACGATCCGCGACCTGCTCACGCATCGCAGTGGCATGGGACTGGGCGAGGGAGATCTGCTGTTCTGGCCGCATTCCACGTACACCCGCAACGACATCATTTACAAGCTGCGGTTCATGAAACCGCAGTCCAGCTTTCGCAGCCATTACGCTTACGACAATCTTCTGTATATGACGGCGGGGCAAATTATTCCGGCAGTCACCGGAACGTCGTGGGATGACTATGTGCGCCAGCATATTTTTGAGCCGCTGGGGATGAAGCATTCAACAGTCAGCAGCAAAGATTTCAAATCCGGAGACGATTACGCCTATCCGCATTCACGGGTCGACGGGAAGTTGCAGGTGATTCCTCTGGAAGATCTGGACAACGTAGGTCCGGCGGGTTCGATCAACTCATGCGCGACCGACATGGGCAAGTGGGTGCAGTTGCAGTTGAACCGTGGGAAATTCACTGACCGAGATGGACGCGTGTTCACGGAGCAACGTTCGCGGGAAATGTGGGCGCCGCAGACGATTCTTCCTACCGGAGATCCACCACCCGCGTTGGCCGGGCTTAAGACCAACTTCGCCGACTATGCACTCGGATGGGGACTACGCGAGTATCACGGACGCAAACTGGTGGGGCATACCGGGGGAGTGGGCGGATTCGTTTCCCGCGTCATGCTTGTGCCAGAGGAGAAGCTTGGAGTCGTGATTCTCACGAACGCTGAAGAGACTGAGGCCTTTGACGCGATTCTTTTTCACGTTCTCGATCACTACATGCAGTTGCCTTCTACCGACTGGATCGGAGCATTCAAAGCGCTGAAAGACCAGGAAGAAAAAGAAGCGGCGGAGACGATGAAAAAAGCCGAAGGCGGACGTGCGGCCAACTCCAAACCTTCATTGCCTCTCGAGAAGTACGCGGGAGCGTACAACGACGCGTGGTACGGGCCTATTACGATACGGTTCGAGAACGGTGGACTGGTGATCAGCTTCGATCACACGCCGGGCATGGTTGGAGACTTGCAACCCTGGCAATACGATACGTTCAAGGCACACTGGCGGGTGCGCACGATTGAGGATGCATTCGTGACGTTCTCGATGGATCCTGACGGATCGATTGACAGCGCCAGGATGGCAGCCGTGTCGCCGCTGGCGGACTTCAGCTTTGACTATCAGGATTTGCTGTTGAAGCCTGCCGTAGCAGAGCACCCTCTACAGACAAATCGTGCCTATCACTGAGAATCCGTCACTCTTGCAGGCAGAGGCCGAGGTTAAAGTCCACAGTTCTGCACTTCGCAAGGAACTCGGGCTCTGGGACATTGTTTTAGCGCAACTGCTGATCATCATCGTCGCCGACTACATGGGAACCGCGGTGAAAGCGGGCTCCTCTCACGTCGTCTTCTGGATTCTGGCGATCGCGACATTCTTCGTTCCACAAGCCCTCGTCGTCATGCACCTGAACCGGCGGTTGCCGATCGAAGGAGGTTTGTACGAATGGGCGCGGCTCGCATTTGGTGACCGGGTTGGCTTTATCGTGGCCTGGAACTTATGGCTGTACGCACTTATCTACGTCGGGATTGGTGGACTGCTGACCGTTTCGTTCCTGCCGTATGTGATCCCGGCCGCGGCGTGGATCACGGCCAGCAAAGCGACGACCATTGCGGCGTGCGTGATGATGATTGCAGTCACGATGGCAGTGGCCGGGCTTGGCCTGGGGATTGGTAAATGGATCAACAACGTGGGAGCGGCGGTTTTTCTGATCACCATCGCCGCACTCATCGTGATTCCGTTTGTTAATGTGTGGCGCGGCACTCTTTATGAATATCATCCGTTGCGACTGGTTGCTCCGCCTCTTACGCTCTTTAGCTTAAGCGTTTTCACCAAAATGATGTTCGGGGCTCTGACAGGCTTCGAGTACGTTGCGGTTTTTGCGGGAGAATGCCGCGATCCGGAACGCCACCTGCCTCGATCTGTCTGGCTAGCAGCGCCCATCGTCGCGTTGATCTATATTCTCGCTACGAGCGCGATCCTCGCCTTCGTTCCACCTTCAGCCGAGGATGTAGTCGCTCCCATCCCGCAGGCACTGAGTCGCGGCTTCCACGCTTTGGGCGGGGACACGATTGTCATGCCGCTGGCGGTGCTGTTTTTGTTGATCTACTACCTGGCGACCTTCTGCGCCTTTTTCACCGCGAGCACACGGCTTCCCATGGTGGCCGGGTGGGATCATTTATTACCGGAATGGTTTTCGCGTTTGCATCCGCGATACAAGACGCCGGTAAATTCCGTCCTGTTTCTGGGCGCAGCGACGCTGGTGGTGGCGATCGCTTCGCTCATCGGAGCGGGTCACGAAGAATCGTTCGAACTGCTTCTCACCTGGAGTTTCACCTTCTATGGGATTGCTTACCTGGCGCTGTTTGCGATTCCCGTGCTGGCACGCAAGGAGCGGGGACTGCGTGCGAGTCTGGGCGTCAGAGTGGCTGCAATCTCGGGGTTTCTGGTCACGCTTCTGTTTGTAGTGCTCTCAGTTTTCCCGATTATTAGTGTGGGGAGTGCTGGGCGCTATTCACTAAAGATTGCCGGAGTGGTGTTGGGAGCGAACGTGCTCGGGTACATCATTTACCGCGCGAACCCCCGGGAAAGGGCCTGTTAGCGCAGAAAAACGTGCAATCCGTCTTCTGCCTTCACGGTCGACCTCCGCCGCCCGCCCGTTCCTAAGTTGTATGCGACGAGCAGATGATTTTCGATGATCAGCAACTCCTTGTCGTTGAGCCATCCGACCAGTACCGCGTGCGGAACGAATGTTAAGCGCCGCGGAGCGTCCTCGACACTCTTAACTTCGACTGCCGGCAATTCGAGCAAAGCTTTGCGGATAAGCTGCGACTCTTCGGGATTCGCCTGTCCCTGTTCTGATAATTGAATCGCCTTATTGCTCTGAGTGGTGGCTGTTATCGTGACCGCGACGCGCCCCGCGTCGGGAGACAAGCGCGCGTTAGAGGTATAGAAACTTACATCGTAGTCGGCGTTCTTGTAGGTCGCCTGCTCGTCGAAGATAGTGCTAGTCTTCCCATCAACCAGCACAAGGGTTTGATCGTTGCTCTGATTCGACCATCCGCAGCAGCCGGTGTCGGGAATTGCCTCCACGATCACGCTCCCGCTCGAATTGGCGTCGAGCACTCGCTGCAGCGGTTGGGAGAGGGTATTCGCGGTCCACTTACTGCCCTCGAGTTGATATCGGGTGCTCTCCTTGTATGTAGTTGCGGTCTGCCCAGCCACGACCTGCGTCGTCAGGAAGAAATTCTGGATTCCATCATCAGGCGCCCAAACAGCAACGGATGGACAACTCTCGTCGCATGATCCGGTGGGACAGCGGCAATCCGGCAATTTCGTGGAGGTCATTTCCTCTCGCGCCTTGCCTTCCACGTCAGTCCGCCACGCTTGAAAAGTGACGGTGGTGGAAAGATCAACCTCTTCGCGTTGCAAGCGACGCGGCTGGTTGGCGAACCAGAACAGATGATTTCCGTCCGCGGAGAGATACGGGAATGGCGCGGATTCGGTGACTGCCTGATTCGATCCGTGCTCTTCCGATTTGTGCTCCACAGCCTGATCGATCGAAGTTGCCGTGTGCCCATTCCAGATCCATATCTTGTGCGCGTCAATGACGTCTGCCTCGGATAAGGGCAGAGAAATGGTTGGCGCAAATAGAATCTGGCCTTGACGATTGACGGAAATGTTCGACGGTGATTTCAAAGCTTCGGGCGGAAGCTTGACGTGCTGCTTCGGGGCGAATGTTGTGGGATCGTATTCGACCATCTCGCCGGAGGATTGCAGGACCCAGAGACGCTTGGTCTGCGTGATCAGGGGAGTGGACATGAGCAGCAGAGCGATGACGTATCCGACCTTCTTCTGCATGCAGGAAACCTGATTGGCTCGTGCCAGAGTGCCGTCCGCTGAAGCGGACTCGGTTCTCTACGCTCCCTTTCCCGGCACTTCCGTGCCGGGCTTTCACATCCCGCCGCTACCCGGCTGCAT
>QIAL01000021.1 GCA_003225535.1 Acidobacteriota bacterium
GTGCCAGGGATTCGGCAACACCATCGACTTCGATCTCGACCTCGTCATTCCCGACAAGTTGAAATCCCTGGGCGAAGGCGCCATCGAGCCCTGGACCAAGCCCAAGTACCGCCCGCTATTCACCGACCTGAAGCGCTACGCCAAAGCCGCCGGAATTCCACGCGATATGGCGTGGATCGATCTCGCCGAAGAGCACCGCAATCTCATTCTGAACGGCGAGGGCAAATTCCTCGGCGTGCGCGGATTCTTCAACCATCTCGAGCGCAAGAAGTACAAGCTCCATGTCCGCGTGTTCCTGAGCCGCTATCGCGGATATTCCACCTGCTCCGAGTGCAACGGAAGCCGTCTCCGCATGGAAGCGCGGCAAGTGAAGATTCAGGGCCGCAACCTTTGCGAAGTCTGCTCGCTGACCGTCGAAGATGCGATGAAATTCTTCGATCAGATAAAGTTGACTCCGGCAGAAGCCGACATCGCCGACCGACTGCTGCAGGAAATTCGCGAGCGTCTGCGCTTCTTGAACGATGTCGGCCTCGAGTATCTGACACTCGACCGGCTCTCCTCCACCCTATCCGGTGGAGAAGCGCAACGGATTCAACTAGCAACATCTCTGGGCTCGCGCCTGGTCGGCACTCTCTACGTGCTCGACGAGCCATCGATCGGCCTGCATCCGCGCGATACGCACCGGCTGGTGAAAATTCTTCACGACCTTCGCAACCTGGGAAACACGATTCTGGTGGTCGAGCACGATCCCGACATTATGAAGGCTGCCGATCGCATTCTCGATCTCGGCCCCGGCGCTGGTGAGAATGGCGGCAAGCTGATCGCCGGGGGAACCTACGACGAGATCCTGCACAATCCTGCTTCGCTGACCGGGCGTTACCTGTCGCAGGATCTCCGCATTCAACCGCCAGCCACGCGGCGCAAGCCCGGCTCGCAACAGATCAAGGTAAAGGGAGTCCGCGCCAACAATCTGAAGAATGTCGACATCAACATTCCGTTAGGCATGCTGGTGGCAATCACCGGCGTCTCAGGTTCCGGCAAGTCCACGCTGCTCCATCAGGTAATCTACAAGGCACTGGCGCAAGCCAAGCAGCAGTCGGGCAACGGCGCAGCCGCGGCCAGTCCCGCGACCTGGGAGAGCCTGGAAGGCGACCAGTACATCGACGAGGCCGTTCTCGTCGATCAGTCCCCGATCGGCCGCACGCCGCGCTCGAATCCCGTGACCTACATCAAAGCCTTCGACGCCATTCGCGACCTCTTCGCTTCCCTGCCCGAGGCCAAGAAACGCGGCTTCAGCGCCGGACACTTCTCCTTCAACATTCCCGGCGGCCGTTGCGAGGTCTGTCAGGGAGACGGCACAGTCACCGTCGAAATGCAGTTTCTGGCCGACGTCGAGTTGATCTGCGAGGAGTGCAAGGGCACACGCTATAAACCTCAGGTGCTTGAGGTCCGATACCGAGGGAAGAATATTCACGAGGTGCTGAACCTAACCCTCAAAGAGGCCCTGAAGTTCTTCGCTGAGGCCCCCAAGGTCACCGAGAAGCTACGGTCGCTCGAGGAAGTCGGTCTCGGATACCTGCGGCTCGGGCAATCTGCAACTACGCTCTCCGGCGGCGAAGCCCAGCGCATGAAACTGGCTGCCCACCTTCAACCCGCCACCCGCGAAGCCGGCAGGTCCGGCAATGGCGAAAAAATCAGACGCCGCCTGCTTTATATCTTCGACGAGCCCACGATCGCCGTCTGATTGAAGCAGGGGGCTCGATTGTGGTCATCGAGCACAATCTGGAAGTCATCAAGACCGCCGACTGGGTTATTGACTTGGGCCCCGAGGGCGGCAATCGCGGCGGAAAAATCGTCGGCGTCGGGCCTCCCGAGGCGATTGCCAAATTGCCCGGTTCGTACACAGGCAAATATCTGGCGCCAGTACTGAATGGCAATGGATCATCACGTTCGAATGGCCGGACGTAATCAAAACGTCGTGGTCCTCCTCTGGGTTTCCTTCGTGTCCCTTAGTGTCCTTTGTGGTTATGCTCTTGGTTTTGCGGCGCCCCAAGACTCGTCGAGCCAGACCGCACACCGCAAACCCGCCCAGACCACTCGGCACACCACGGTTTCCGAGTCAGAATCGCCGTCTCCCGAACTAACCAAAGCTGAAGCGCTGATTCAGACCAAGAACTACGCGGAAGCCGAGTCGCTCCTGCGGAAGACAGTCGAAACGGACCCCGGCAATTACGTCGCCTGGTTCGATCTCGGATTCGTCGAGAATGCGCTTGGCAAAACCGATGACTCCATCGCCGCCTATCGCAAATCCGTCTCCGCCAAGCCCGACGTTTTCGAGTCGAACCTGAACCTCGGTCTGCAGCTCGCCAAGAGCGGCCAGCCGGATGCCGATCAATTCCTGCGTGCCGCTACGCAACTGAAGCCGACCAGCCACGTCGCCGAAGGTAAAGCCCGGGCATGGCTCTCTCTGGCCCATGTGCTCGAATCCACTAAGCCCGACGAAGCCGTGGCCGCATATCGCCAGGCAGCCACGTTGCAACCCAAAGATCCGGAACCGCACCTGGCCGCCGGACTCCTGCTGGAAAAGCAGAATCAATTCTCCGACGCTGAAAGCGAATACAAACAGGCGCTCGCCCTCGATCCCGCTTCCTCGGACGCGATCACGGGGCTCGCCAACATCTACATGCGCGCCCGCCGTTTCCCCGAGGCTGCCGCCGAATTGCGGAAGCTGGTCGCGGCGGATCCGGAACTTGTCGCTGCCCACGTTCAGTTGGGCCGCGTGCTCGCCGCGGACAGCAAGCCGGATGACGCGATCGCTGAACTCGAGACCGCCGCCAAGCTGGCGCCAACCGACGTTTCCGTGCAACGCGATCTCGCCGATCTCTATACCACCGCCGGAAAACCCGAGAAGGCCGAGGCGGAATATCGAGCTCTCATCTCTGTCCATCCCGACGATGCCGAACTGCACCACGAACTCGGCCAAGCCCTGCTGCGCCAGAAGAAGTTTCCCGACGCGCAAAAGGAATTCCTGACCGCCGTAAAACTGAAGCCGGACCTGGAACCTGCCTACCTCAATCTGGCCTTCGCGGCCAACGAGAACAAGGATTACGCCCTGACACTCAAAGTCCTAGGTCCGCAATCGAAACTTCTCCAGGAAAATCCTGGTGCTTATTTCCTCCTGGCCTCGGCTTACGATCATCTGAAGGATGTCAAAAAGGCAGTGGCAAACTATCATCTCTTCCTTGAAGGGGCACACGGGAAGTATCCTGATCAGGAGTGGCAGGCGAAACATCGGTTGATTGCTCTCGAACCGAAGAAGTAAGTAGTGGATATCGGATCATGCTTGGGGTGCATGTTTCAGTGGAGTTTGCTAAAGGCCAGCGACGGGACTCAGTGTCTTCACCTGAAGAACTCCGTTGCCCTGCTCGCGCGACTTCCGCGATGCCCCATCCTTGTCGCGTTTTGTGCGACAGGATGGGGCTTTTGACTTCCTCAAGACAGTTCGAGAGTTTGGGCAAACCGAAGTCGAACTTTCCTTCTGTGTATCGTGGAACTCAAGCCCTGGGCTGGCTTCGCCCGCTGCTATCGATGGTCTTCTTTCTGGCTATCGTCCTCGCCGGAAGCACCGCCAACGCGCGAACGGAACTCACCGTAGAAGAGCTGAAGGCGCGCGTTTCCTCCGCGAACGTAGGCGAGAAGGCCAAGATTTGTGTCGAGATCGCCGAGAAGCAATTGGTCGCAACTGACAAGCTATACGCAGCCGATGATATGGAGAAGGCCCAAGCCAGCTTGACCGATGTGGTGGCTTTCTCCGAACTCGCGCGCGACTACTCCCTTGAGTCCCACAAGCATCAAAAACAAACGGAAATCGCTATTCGCTCTATGACGCGCAAATTGAATGATTTGCTACACGTGGTCGGCCGCGAGGAACAAGCGCCGCTAAAAGAAGCGATCAAACACCTCGAGCGCGTACGCGACGATCTGCTCCTGGCCATGTTTCCCAAAGGTGCCAAATGAAACTATCCCATCTCGTCTGTGGGCTATTGTTGATATTCGTTCCAGCTCTCGGTTTCGCTCAGCGGCATCGCGACCCCTTGACTCAAGCGGAGATCAATCAGGTACGCGACACTAGCTGGGAGCCAAGGCTGAGACTGCCGCTCTACCTGGAGTTTGCCCGCACGCGACTGGTCAAGCTGGAGGAAATCAGAAACGACCCCAAGACCAAAGACCGTGCCAAGCAGACGCACGACCTGCTCGACGACTTCCAACTTCTCTATGACGAGTTGAACGACAACATCGACACCTACGTCGACCGCAAAAACGACATCCGCAAGCCCCTTAAACTCATTGTCGATGCCGATACCGAATTCCAGGCCAAGCTCCGCGCCCTGAAAGACGCGGCCAACGTCCCCCGAGCCGAAGCACAGCAATATGAATTCGTCTTGAACAACGCGATCGAAACCGTCGACAGTTCGGTGGAAGATCATCGCAAGCTGCTGGAAGACCAGGAGGAGCTGGCCAAACACAAGAAGCTGGTCAAGGATCCATCGAAGGGCACCGGAGTAAGCCCGGAGTAGCGGGCGTCAGGCGTCGGACCTCAGACCTTAGACCTCAGGCGGGCGTAGGCCGAGGTTAGATCTCCCTTGCCTCGTTGTGTTGAAGTGAGCAGTTAATGGAAACGTGATTCTCCAATCCTCCGACGTCCCAAGCCTGAGGCCCGAGGTCCGAAGTCCGACGCTAGCGCGCTGTCCCGTGCTAATCTACGCTCACCGTGCGCCCCGGCGTCCTCGAAATCCTCCAGGAGACATACACCGAACTCCGTCCAGGCACTTCCCTGCCCGAATTCAAGGTTGAGTTCTTCGCCTTTGCCAACGTCAACAACACCATCCGGCTGCGCGACGGCCGCCTGCTGGTTCGCCTCTCCGACCTGCTGGAAGGCGCTCCCGACACAGTTCTGAAGGCGATCGCGCACATTCTGCTGGCCAAGATGTACCGCCGCCCCATCGATCGCGGGCAGGCCGCGCGTTACCGCAAATACGTCGCCAGCCACGAAATCGTCCGCAAAGCCCATCTGGTCCGCCAGATACGCGGCCGCAAACTGCTGCGCTCCCCCCGCGGTCACTTCTACGATCTCGATGCCATTTTCGAGGACCTGAACCGCCGCTTCTTTCATGGCCTGATGGCCCGTCCCCGCATGAGCTGGAGCCAGACTAAGACCCGCCGCATCCTCGGCCACTACGATCCCGCGCACAACGCCATCGTCATCAGCCGTATCTTCGACCATCCCGCCATGCCGCGGTACGTGCTGGAATACATCGTTTACCACGAGATGCTCCACCTGAAGCACCCCGTCAAGCTGCGCGGCAGCCGCCGCTGCGTCCACTCCCCGGAGTTCCAGGCCGAGGAAAAGCTCTTCCCGGGAGTGGCTGATGCCAATACCTTCCTGAAACGCCTTTAATCTGCAATCCGCCAAAAGCCGCGAGGATTAGGCCATCTGACGCATTTTTTCGTTCCCAGAACTCCTCAAACCGTTGTAAAATCCTCGCCTCTCCCAATGGGGTGGGCCCATGCGATTCTGTTCCGCTCTCGATGTAAGCCGCCACCGGGAAATTTTCCTCAACCTCCTGTGCGTAATCGCTGTGCTCGTTGCAGCCATTTGCTCGAATGCGCAGACGCCGACTTCCGACCCCGACGAAGATTCCACCGACCCTACGCAGCAAAAGGACCCGGTGCGCCCGGAAGATCCGAAGAAGATCGCGAAATACGACGTGAACCGCATCGGTCACCGCGGCATCGGCCACGGTTTCAACATTTACTCCCAGAAGCGGGAGCACCAACTGGGACAGAATCTCGCTGCCGCGTTCGACAGCAGTTCCAGGATCGTCAACGATCCAGTACTCAATGACTATGTGAATCGGCTCGCGCAGAAGATTGTGCGCAACTCCGATGCGGAGATCCCCTTCACGGTAAGGCTGATCGATTCCAGTGAAATCCCGCGCGCCTACGGCCTTCCCGGCGGCTTTCTATATGTGGATAGCGCGCTTATCTTCGCCGCCGAGAGTGAAGCAGAACTCGCCGGCGTCATGGCCCACGAGATTGCCCACGTCGCCGCTCGTCACGCCACCCGCGCCCTTACGCGCAAGGATCTGTTCCACGTTACCGGTTCCCTTTCTCTGTTGGCCGGGCCGGTTGGCATAGTTCTGCAAGATGCCGGCGGAGTCGCCGGCCCGCTCTCGGTGAAGAAGTTCAGCCGCGATTCCGAGTATGAGGCCGACCTGCTCGGCATCGAATACGCCTATACCGCGGGATACGACCCCGAAGCGCTACTCTCCGCTCTCGAAAAACTGCATGCACTGGAAGCAAGCCGGGCGGCAATGTTCGCCAAGATTCCCGGCTATCATTTCGCCAGCAAACTGCCCTTCCATGCGCAAGTGGCTCGCGGGTTCTCGAACTATCCCCTTCTGGAAGAACGCATTCACCGCTTGCAAACGGAAATCAGCACATTCCTTCCCGACCGCAGGGATTACATTGTCGACACCAACGAATTTCAGGACATCAAGGAACGGCTTCTTTCGCTCCAGGGCCCCGTGCATTTGCGTCGCCATGGAGAAGACGAAGATCCCCGCGCCCCGGTCCTGCGCCGCGCCCCGCAGGAGGATACGGACCGTACTCCCGGCAATCTCCGCAGCCTGATGACTCTCGTCCACTAATCGATCGTGAGGTAGTTCGGGTGCCCATCCTTGTCGCGTCTTGTGCGACAGGGGTGGGGATTTTGACTTGCCGCAGTTGAGTTTCCTCTGTGGTCCTCAGTGACCTCTGTGGTAAATCCCCGAGTCCTCTGCTCACAACAGAGATCACAGAGGACCACAGGGAAAACCAGTCCGAGACGTTGGCTAGACGTTCCGATGACTTTACTTTGCCCCGCTGCAGCTGATCCCCATTCAGCCCGAAAATCCTACCGTGTGATCCTAATCACGCCAAGTTGTGAGGCTCCAGATTGACGGTTTGTGCCGCCGAAGCATATCCTTGAAGTTGAAATTGAAATTCATTTTCAAAATCAACAGGCCCTGAAACCCGCTCTTCGACGGCTTCCTGGTACATCTCAAGCCGGGCCGGTCCAGCACCATCGAAAGAGTCAAGTTCAGGAAGGAACGAGATCTAACGGAATGTTACAGGCTTTCATCATTACCCTGCGCGAGGGGGTCGAGGCCGCCCTGATCGTCGGCATCACCTTGGCTTACCTGACCAAGATCGGGCGGGCGGAGCTGCGCAAGACCGTCTATGCCGCCCTGGGCGCGGCTTTTCTAGGCAGCATCGGCGTCGCCGTCGTCATCTCCCGCGCCCACCTGAACGAAGACATCTTTGAAGGATGGGTGGAGCTCGTCGCCGCCTTCTTCGTCATCACCATGGTCGTCTTCATGATGAAGACCGGCCGCAAGATGAAGGGCCAAATCGAAGGTAAGGTCGGCCTGCTGGCGGGCAACGATGCCTGGTTCGGCCTCTTCATCTTCATCTTCCTGATGGTCCTCCGTGAAGGCGCAGAGACGGTGCTCATCCTGGCCGGCGTCAGCCTGAACTCCACCGAACTGATGAGCTTTCTGGGAACCCTGCTCGGCCTCATCGCCGCGATTGCTTTCGGCGTGATGTTCGTCAAAGGCAGTGTGCGCATCAACCTGCAGAAATTCTTCCGCGTCACCACCGCAATCATGTTCCTGGTCGCGGCACAGCTGATCATCTCCGGCCTTCACGAACTTTCCGAGGCCGGCTTCATCGCCTCTTCCAAGCGTGAGATGGCCATCATCGGCCCAATCGTCAGCAACGATTTGAGGCCAAGCGTCGCGCGCCCGTTCTCGATGCCTCTGCCTCCCCGGCAGAGCGCCGCAAAGCCGAGTGGACGGCCCGCCGCGAGCGTCTGTGGATGGGATCGGTCTACACGTTTTCCTTTTTGCTGATCGCCATGGTCACACTGGAGTTCGTCTACACCAAGAATGTCAGCGCTCTGTCTCCCGCCACAGAAGTGAGTTTCACCAACGGGGAGATCAAGATCCCGCTCTCGCAGGTCGCGGACGGCGATTTGCACCGTTACCAGGCGAAGGAGAATGGAACGCCAGTCCGCTTCTGGCTCTATCAGAAACCCGACGGCAAGATCGCCACAGTATTCGACGCCTGCGAAATCTGCGGCGCGGTAGGCTTCTATAAAAAAGGCAACGGTGTGATCTGCAAGAACTGCGCTGCTCCGATCAATCCACAGTCCGTCGGCACGGCAGGTGGCTGCAACCCGGTGCCGCTGAAAGCCACGCAGACCGCCGACGCCATCATCATTCAGGAGGCCGACATCGCGGGCGGAAGCCACATGTTCGCGCAACAGTAACCAATGTTTGTCCGACTCGTCTACGAATCCTTCCGGCGGCAGAAACGGCGC
The DNA here is from genome assembly GCA_003225535.1 of Acidobacteriota bacterium. GTDB lineage: Bacteria > Acidobacteriota > Terriglobia > Terriglobales > Acidobacteriaceae > Sulfotelmatobacter. The sequence goes on from QIAL01000021.1 coordinate 8,423, forward strand.
AAGATCCTGGCCGGAGCCGCGATTACCCTTGGCGTCACCGTCGCGACGGCCATGATCGCCGTCGCCACGGATATCGGCGACAAAATCAATCACGAACTCCGGGCCATCGGCGCCAATCTTGTCGTCACTCCACAGGAAGATTCGCTCGACGTGGAAATCGGTGGAGTCAACTTGAAGCCGCCCACCGACGGCGCATTCTTGAGCGAAGCGGATCTCCCGAAGATCAAAGGAATTTTCTGGCACAACAACATCGTGGGATTTGCGCCCATCCTTCCCGTGAGCGCCGTGATTCAACACGAAGCAAAATCGCAAGATGTCACCTTAACAGGAACCTACTTCTCCAAAAAAGTTTCCTACGGAAATGAAGACTTCGTCACCGGAGCCAAGACTCTCTATCCCTGGTGGAAGGTCTCGGGCGAGTGGCCGGACGACAATTCACGCGACGTTCTGATCGGCGAACGACTGGCCGCCAAACTCAACGAGCAACCCGGCCATACGATTACCATCTCAGGCCGCCAGTTGAGCGTTGATGGGATTCTCTCGACCGGAGGTGCAGAGGACGACGAAGTGATCGCTCCCCTGAGCCTCGCGCAAGAGATCCTTGGCAGGCCAGGCGCCGTGAAGCGTGTCTACGTCAGCGCCCTCACCAAGCCGGAAGATGCCTTCGCGCGCCGCGACCCCAAGAGCTTGTCTGGAGCGATTTACGACCGCTGGTACTGCACGCCGTATCCGCAGGCGATCGCCTTGCAGCTCACCGAAGCCATGTCGCACTCGCACGCCGAGCAGATCCGCCAGGTCGCGCAAAACGAAGGCGCGGTTCTGACTCGTATCG
>QIAL01000950.1 GCA_003225535.1 Acidobacteriota bacterium
ATAACGGCGCCATGCAGTGGCGGGACGTGTACTGGTCGCTCGGGCAGAATCTGATCGACATGATCAACAAGGCCGAGCCCGAGCAACGGTGGGATCTCCTCGGCGTCGGACTGATTCTCAAGGCATGGGGCTGGCAGGTGCTGACCGATCTGCACGGACCCATCATCATCAAGGAAGCGTTCGACGAAACCCGCACGAAGTTCGACTACGATCCCCAGGACTACGCCTATCAAGAGGTACAGCGTCTCCTGGACAGCGCGATCGTGGTGCTGAAGCGAACCGACGGTGCAGTCGATCAAAACTACCTTGCGGTCGGGGATCACATCTACAGCGGCGATCGGACGAAATGGCTGAAGCTGGCGTACGGGATGCTCGCGCGGAACCTCAATCACTTCTCCAACAAAGCCTCCTATGATCCCGCCCGCGTGATCCGCCTGGTCGATTCATCGTTCAGCGGCAATGCGGATGATGCCCTGCTGTCCTACCCCTGCACCTCCACCGATTCGCAGGACTGCAATTTCTGGGGCCGGACCAGAAACAACATCACGTCGTACCGGCAGACGCAGTTCGTGGTCGGCCTCATGAACGGCGCGCAGTTTGGCGGCACAGTCGACCCGCGGCTGAGCAGGATGTTGGCCATCGACTCGGCGAATACGACTTACCGGGGGCTGGACATCAACCAGGTAGGTTTTGGTGCCCTCGCCCAACCGCAGCAGCCGCGAAACTTCTTCGGATACGTCGGCACCGGTGGGTTGGGACTACCCAGTCGTTACTTGTTCGCCGATAAGTCCAAGATTCCCCAAATGACCTACGCCGAGCTGCAGTTCATCAAGGCGGAGGCGGCGCTGCAGATGGGGGATGCCGCTCTCGCGCGGACGGCATACGTCAACGGCATCAGTTCGCACATCGACTTCGTGAACGCGCGGAACCTCGACGCCGGTCAGACGCCAACGCAGATCACGGCGGTCGAGAAGGCAGCGTTTCTGGCGGATACCAACGTCGTTCCCGCAACGATCACATTGTCACACATCATGTCGCAGAAATTCATCGCGCTTTGGGGTTGGGGCCACAACGAAATCTGGATGGACTTGCGACGCTATCACTACACAGACACCACGGCTACAGGCGTCGAAGTGTTCCGCGGGTTCGCGCCTCCGACCAATCTGTTTCCGGACAATGGTGGACAGGTCGTGCAACGGATCCGACCGAGGTACAACTCGGAATACGTTTGGAATTTTGCGTCTCTCCAGGCCATCGGGGCGGACGCTCCCACCTATCACACCATACCGCTCTGGATCACGCAGAAGCCATGAACCGTCATCGATTCCTCGCTGCGTTCTTCTGCATCGCAATGGTTGCGGCGTGCGACAAGAACGCCGTCCAGCAGTTGCCACTGGAACCGCTCGCCGCCGCCGAGATCAAGTACTTCAACTATGGTCTGAACGCACCAGGCGTGAATTTCTATGCCGACAATGCCAAAGTCGGCACCGCCACCGACACGTTGGGAGTCCGCTACAGCTTTGGGGCGGCCAGCGGGGCGTACACTGCAATCGCGCCGGGCCAGTACACGCTCTCGGCACGAGTGGCGGCGGGTACGAACAAGGATACGACCATCGCCAGCGTCACGGCGACGGTTGCGGATGGAAAATCCTACTCCCTCTACCTGAGTGGGCTTTACATGAATGATTCGACTGCCTATGTCCGATTCGTGAACGCGATCTACAACGCCCAGCCTCTCAATCTGTATGCGGCGAACGCCTTCACCAACGACACACTGTCTCTTGGAGGCGCAGTAGCATATCAAGCCACAGCGGCCTTCACAGCCATTCCGACGGGGATATACAACCTATTCGCGCGTTACACGGATTCGACCACGAATAAGGTGACCCGCACGGCCCAGTCCTTTTTGGGCGGCCACATCTACACCGTTGGCGCGCGCGGAGACATTACCGTGACGTCCGCGACGGCAACGAACCGGCCGTTCTTGGACAACACAGGCAACCGGTAAGGACGAAACCCGTCCCGAGACTTAATCCTCTTCGAATTCAAGAACCCCCTCCAGGCACGCGGGTAGTGAAGACACACGGAGGTCGCGATCCTTGATGCAGATCGATTTTCGTCATGACGTTGATCAAGTCCTCAAAGACGCAAAGTCGCAGCACAAACCCATCCTACTGGATTTCAGCGCCGCCCCGATGTGAAGCGGCTGCGCTCGGCT
>QIAL01000951.1 GCA_003225535.1 Acidobacteriota bacterium
GCTTCTTCGGGATCATCGGGCCACCCTTTGCGGGATTCGTTCGCCAGTTGGGAGAGTTTCTTGATGTCCGTCTGACGGATCGCCTCCGTTACCTCACAACGCGATCTGTCCAATGTCTTGGCCCCGATCGCCTTCAAATAGTCGGTGAGTGCTGCGGCTTCAACGAGAACTTTTCCTGATCCAGCCCAATGGCGATCTTCACCGTTTTTCTTTACGCCGGAAACCCAAAACGATTCACCCGTCTGTATATCAACGTAGTTGCCGCCTGATTCGGCGCGCCGCTGCCCTTTCAGCTTCATCAAAGCTCGGCCATTGAAGTACTGCGTTCGACCAGTTTTCGATGGGGTGACATAGCCGATCCAAGCCGGACCGTTGTCGGAGTGGCCACTCTTTAGCTCGATGTACCTGAGAAGTTTCACGGCTCCGAGTGTGCCATACGATTCGCTGCTCGATCAATCGACGAAATCAATTGACGAAACCAGGGATTTTACGACAGTTTGGCTTACCACACGGCTTGAGCTGATTCCAACTTTTACAAATCCAAACTAGAAACGAACGACAATGCCGGTCGAGACACGTATATTGTTTTGCTTTGCGTTGAAGAAATGCGTGTGAACATAGTCTGCCTGTAGCCGCCAACCGAGCAAACGCATAACTTTGTAGTCGAAGCCACCCCCCACAGCCGTCGCGAATGAAGTACCCGAGGAGAGAAGGTGTACGTTCACGTGGCTACCGCCGATGAGTACTTCGGCAAAAGGACGGAACTTCGCTACCGAAACGGAAACACGGGAACCGAACAGGTAGTTGTATTGAGAGACGGCACTCCTAAACTGACCGCATCCCTGACCACAGGTCGATACGTTCTGTGAGCCGAAATGGCCGTCGAGGTCGGCGACGACTCCCATGAACGGCAGAATCTTGCCTTCTACCGATGCCTCCCAACCGTTAGTAGTGGCTCGGTTGAACAGTGGGGAAGAGAGATTTGTGCTGTTGTAATAGGAGTATCCGAAGAAAGCATTGCCCGACCGCATCTGGGCGCTAGCCACTCCGATCAGAAAGGCGATGCTGCACGTGAGAAATACCAGTTTCCTCATGGTTGCTCTCTAAGAGCCCCTAGTGTACGCGACCTGCTCATTACCCTTAGTGATTCAAATCACTGAATTGATAACTGACGTAATCAGATGAGATGAGAAGGCCGGTCTCCGACGGGA
>QIAL01000952.1 GCA_003225535.1 Acidobacteriota bacterium
TCACCGCGAGCGGTGATTGCACCTGGTACATCGACAAATACATCAAGCGCGTGGGTCGCTTGTGCGAGAGCACCGGTACCGCCGATCGGGACGAGGCGGAGCGCTATCTTCTGCATCGGATACGCGAGCTGCGTGACATCGCGATCTACGGGGTAAGACCACGACGTAAGTCTCGTGAAGCGGCCGCCAAGTACCTCAACGATTTCGCGCGCAAGAGCACTATCGGTCGGGATGCAGCAGCGCTCAGGGACTTGGAGCCGTACATCGGTGACCTGTGGCTCGATCAAATCAGCAATGATTCCTTCAACGCGTACCGTAACGCTCGACAGGATCTCACGATCATCACTCGCAACACGGGGCTGAGAGATCAGGAGCTGTGTCGGTTGCAATGGACGTGGGAAGTACGAATACCAGAATTGGACACGTCCACTCACAAGCGAAGCGTGTTTGTCCTGCCGGCGGATTTCGTCAAGGGGAAGCGCCCCCGGGTGGTGGTGCTCAACGATTACGCCCAGGCGATTCTCGAGGAGCTTCGCGGTCAACACCCCCGGTATGTATTCACCTCCCAGCGCGGCCATTCCCGCCGGCGCGTCAAACACGTGATCGCCTCGGGCTGGCGAAGCGCCCGCGTTCGCGCCGCCCAGAAGTATCGCGACCGATTTGGGGGTGACCCTCCAGAGGGCTTCCGGTGCGTCCGCGTGCACGATCGGTCGGCGCTTACGGGCGCGGGAGTCGGTCTGGAAGAACCGGCAGGACCTCCTCGGGCACAAGCGGCAGGAAATTACGACTCACTACAGCGCCGCCGAGGTCGGACAGTTGATCCAGGCGGCCAACCGCGTCCTGAGCCCGAGCAGGGCCTCCTCCACGACCTTGCTGCGGGTCGCCGCCTCCCTCCCCGCCCGTCCCCGTCGCAGTCGTGTGGGCGCTCGACGGCCAGCTCAGAAGGCGGGCGTGCTGGGGTGCTTGGAACTACTCCGCAAAACTCCCTCGCGAGCTTCAGGTGCGTTCGAGGAAGGTGGTGGAAGGATTTGGTGGGTGCTGACGGGCTCGAACCGCCGACATTCGCCTTGTAAGGGCGGTCAGGCGGGGTGGCTGCGAAATTGGGCGGAATGCCCAAATCGCAACTGCCTGATTCTGTTAGCTGTGAATTGATCGAAACACTGAGGCTGGACGGCCGTTGCGATCGTCGAGCACAGAAGAGCACCGGAAAGCATAAGAAAGTCCCGCGAAAGTCCCGCAGAGCTACCGAACTGCCTTTTGCGGGACTACATGGAGGCGGCTCCTTGCGCGTCGCTTTCGAGATTTTGCCCCGTGAATCGGCAGTGCAACCAGCAGCGTCAGGAGGTTCTTCGTGAGCAAGAACGCCTCCATCGTGAACACGAGATTGAACATGAGGGCGGAGAAGGTCACGCCCCAACGCATCGGCGGCCGCGTCACCGCGACAAACAGGACGTCCGCCGTGAGCCCGGCGTTGCGCTCGGTCATCGCTCACACTCCGAACATGCCGCGGACCCAGCTCACGATCTGCGGCGCACCGAAGGCGATGGCAATCCCGAGGATTGCCCCGATGCACCAGCCCCAGGCGAGCCGATTCGCCATCGCCATGGCACCGAGTATCATGACCAGGATGATCGCGACCGGGGTCAGCCAGGCGAGAATGTTGGTTTGAAGGGAGGTGCGGCGCTGGCAAGCGTTCCGGTTCGATCACGACGTGAAGACACCTGGCGCATCGTGTACTCCCGATCTGGAAGTCCGATGCCAAGCTACCAAGTCAGGTGGCGCCCGAGGTTAGAAGACTCGCTGATAATTCAGTGCAACTCGGCAACTCAAATCATGCTGTTTTTCGAACTGCCAGCCGTACCCGAAATCCGCTCTGCGGGTTCCTCACGCCCCCGAAGCGCAGCTATTTGGGGCAAGCTCAGCGCGGCAGACCACCAGACCGTGATTGCCTGCAATCGCTCTAATCGTTGCGGATGTATCTGAGCGTGCCAGCGCAGTTAACACCTTCGTTTCGGGGGGTGCGACTCCCCTTACGATCATCACCACCACCGAAGGAATAGGCCGTCAAGGCATCGCCCGCGAGTTGTACGACTACGCGCTCGCGGTCGAACACGGCGACGTTCAGGACGAGTCGTTCCTCCCCGTGCTGTACCAGGCACCCGTGGACTGCGACTGGTGCGATGAGGCAATCTGGCGCGCGGTCAACCCCGCGCTCGCTGCGGGCTTTCGCTCGCTCGAGGAGATGCGTATCACGGCGCGGCGCGCCGCCGAGTCCCCAATCGCTCGTGAAAGCTTCCGCCGCCTGTACCTCAATGTGTGGCTCGATGCATCCGAGCAGACTTGGGTCGACATGGACGTGTACGACGAGTGCGCGGGCAATCCTAGCGCCGGACGGCGATGGCTGGCTCGTATGGTCTCGGCAGTATTGCCCCGAGGTGCAGATCAAGAAGCGCTCAGCTGCGGGCCTGCGGTACCCGGAATGGTTGGAGGCAGGCGAACTTGTGGCGACCTCAGGCAACGTCATCGATCAGGATCCCATCCTGTCGGACATTATTAGCATCTGTTGCGAGGAGGTCGATGAGCTTCGGAAGCGGGTCGCTGCCCTGGAGGCCAAACTCGAAGGCACGTCGGGAGTGCTTTGTCCACTATGTCACTCGCCCGACTTCAGGATCGTAGCCTCCGGTCCCGATCCGACGTTCGGCGAAATGGGAGTACTGTCTGACCGCTATCGCTGCGGTAACTGCCAACACGAGGAAAGCCGCCAGCGCGACACTCACCGATGAGCGCCCCAGCGGCGGCCAACCCTCCCTATGTGTGACTCACCGTCGGCGGGTGCCCCGTCAGCGTGAGGCGGCCGGCGTGATCGCGGTGCCGCCGCCTGTCGTCGTGATCGCGCTCACCGCCGGCTCGGTCAGGGGGGAACGGATCTCCACCTCTTGGTGTGTCTGCAACAGGGCGGGCATCTCGATGGCGCACGCGATGACTGAATCCTGCCCACGGGGCTGGCAAACGTGACGCTCCGCATCCGCTGCAAGGACTGACTCATGATGAGGCGACGGAGCGCGTGAAGAAGGGTCTGGTCCGGCACCCAATCCCGGTGATCCTACTCGCGCGCCTTGCGGTCGACGTGTCCCTCCATGGCAAAGGGCGTTGGATCGGCGCTGCTGAAAGACGCGCTGATGCGAACGGCTGGGGCAGCTGACACGATCGGCGCCCGGGCGCTGCTCGTTCATGCCAGGGACGACGATGCAAACCCTTCTATGAGCACTTCGCCTTCGAGGCAAGTCAAAGTGATCCATACCATTTACTGCTCATTATGAAAGATCTCCTGCAAATGGTCGCCGGATGAGTTAGCTGTGACGTAGCGCCGCTGCACATCCGCGAAGTCCGCCGGCGCCTCGGACTCGCCGGGCTCGCC
>QIAL01000953.1:0-1677 GCA_003225535.1 Acidobacteriota bacterium
CGATTGGCCGGCATATTTTCAACGAATCGGCTTGGCCCAAAAAGCCGATGTGAACGTTGCTCAACCCGAATTCTTCAAAGCTTTCGATCAGCAACTGACCGCGACCCCGCTCGCAGATTGGCAGACGTACTTGCGCTGGAATCTCATCAACTACGCGGCGGCTTATCTCTCGTCAAAGTTCGTTGATGAGGATTTTCATTTCAAGGGCACCGTGATCCAGGGCGCGAAAGAGAACTTGCCGCGCTGGAAACGTTGCGTGGCGAACACTGATCGTGTGCTCGGCGAAGCGCTCGGCGAAGTTTACGTGCAGAAGGCTTTTCCACCGGCGGCGAAGGCGCGCGCGCTGGAAATGGTTCGCAATCTGGAAGCTGCGCTCAAGAGCGACATTGGAACGTTGAGCTGGATGAGCGACGCGACGCGCAAGCAAGCCATCGTCAAGCTCGATGCTTTCTTGAACAAGATTGGTTATCCCGACAAGTGGCGTGATTACTCAACGCTGAGAATCGATCGCACCTCGTTAGTCGGCAATCGATTGCGCTATGGCACGTTCGAAGAGCGGCGCGACTGGGCCAAAGTCGGCAAACCCGTCGACCGCATGGAGTGGGGGATGACGCCGCCGACGGTAAATGCTTACTACAATCCGCAAATCAACGAGATCGTTTTTCCGGCCGGCATTCTCCAGCCACCATACTTTGACGCGACGGCGGACGATGCTTTGAACTATGGCAGCATGGGATCGGTCATCGGTCATGAGATGACGCACGGCTTCGATGACCAAGGCGCACAATACGATCCGCGCGGCAACCTGGCCAACTGGTGGAGCGATGCGGATCTAGCGGCGTTCAAGCAACGCGCGCAATGCGTCATCGATCAATTCAATAGCTTCGAAGTCGAAAAGGGACTTAACGAAAACGGCAAGCTCGTGGTGGGCGAATCGATCGCCGATCTGGGCGGCCTGGTCGTCGCATATGCCGCCTTTCAAAAATCGATGGAAGGTAAACCGCGGCCCGCCAACATCGATGGCTTCACGCCCGAGCAGCGTTTCTTTCTCGGTTACGCGCGCGGTTGGGCGAATAACATACGTCCCGAGTTTGCGCGCTTGTTGGTGAACATCGATCCCCATCCGTTGGCCAAGTTCCGGGTGAACGGCCCGCTGTCGAACATGCCGCAATTCGCCGCCGCGTTCCAATGCAAGGACGGCAATCCGATGGTGCGGCCGGAAAAGGATCGTTGCGTGATTTGGTGAGGACTAGATCGCGTTAGTGAGGGGGTAACCGGAAGGGCAGTTGTAAGGGTTGCAAATTAGCTGTCAATTTCCTTCTTCTCGTGTATTATATCGCCGCTTTTCAATCCCTTTTGTGTGTAGTTCAGACGCTTGTCCGAGCTTAAAGGAGCTGAACCCGATGTTGAGAAATACTCTTCTGATTCTTTGTGTGCTGTGCGCCGCCATTTTGATCGGCTGTAATAAGACCGAAACCGGCAACAGCAATATGATGGCTGGCAATTCCAACAAGACTACCGCGACGACCGCGCCGAAGATGACCGGCGAAAAAATTGGCGTGCCTGAATGCGACGATTTCATCGCCAAGTACGATGCTTGCGTTTCCAGCAAGGTGCCCGAGACGGCGCGTGCGCAATATCAAAATGCGGTGAAGCAGTGGCGCGACTCGTGGAAGA
>QIAL01000953.1:1772-2297 GCA_003225535.1 Acidobacteriota bacterium
GCGTCATCGATCAGATGCGACGCCACTAAATTCGATTCTCAAATCGTCAGTTCGCGACTGCCGACACATTGCGGTGTTGGCAGTCGCGTCTGTTATAATCCCGCGTCATGAAAACCAAGACTTTTCGCTCAATTGCTGTAGCTCTCCTCGCTCTCCTCTTCGCGCAAACCTCGTTCGCCACCTGCGGCGGTGGTGGTGGCGGCGGTGGCGGTGGAATGAACAATAGCGGCGGTGGCGGTGGAAACGCGCCGGTCTATGTGGTGCCGTGGAAGACAAAAGTTTCCAGCCCACAAGCGGGAAGCTTAGTTCTGTACTGGTTTCCAGCGTCGCAGAAGGAATGGGAAAGTTCTAGTTTGAAAGAGTCTCGGATTCTTTCGCTCTATGCATCGCAGTGCGTAACGATGCAGGTTGCGGATGGCAAACTCGAAAACGCAAACAAATTGATCGGCAGCTCAACTCTGCCGGTCGCCGTGCTCGCAAAGGACGACGGCATAGCTATCAATAAAATCGAAAACACAAGCGGAA
>QIAL01000954.1 GCA_003225535.1 Acidobacteriota bacterium
GTCCGCCCTGGCGAAGGGCGCAAGCGCACGGGAGCACTGACGCTTCTGCTCCAAGCCGTGGCGAAGCGCTCCTCAAAGGCTGCCTTCGCTTGTTCCTTGGCTTTTCCCTTTCCAGCAGCAATCGCCTCCGAAAGGTCGAAGAAAGCATCAATCTCATCTGCGTTGAAACATTGATCGAGCTCCGCGAGGAGATCCGGTGCAGGAATGCGAAGCTGCACGCCGCGATGCGTCTTGGTCGCCTTCGCGTTCGGCTCGTAAGTCGGCGCAGGCGCATCCTCTGTTCTGGAAACCCAGACGAGCGCGAGCGATGACGAATGACCGATGCGGGTCACTTTGCGCGCGAGTCCGGTGAGTGCGGCTAGAATCTCCGTCGTAGGTTCCGCGTTGGACCAATAGAGATGAACTTGCCGTTCCGGACCCTCACCACTAATGTGCAGCGCAGGAAAGGTCCGCTCTTGCCGGCCTCGCTGATCGGGCATCACACCCAACGCGCTGCGCAACTCGGATTGCTTGACGCGCGCAGGATTCGGCGGAACTCCAGCATCGTTAACCGGCACATAGACCTTCACTACATCGCGCGTCGATGCCTCCGGCCAACTCATCTGCGGTGCGCCCTGGCCTTCCAGCCACTCCAGGGGCTTCGATTCATAGTGCGCCGCCACCAGCGCCATGAAGATGCGCGCCGGGTGCGGAGGCCACTCGGCCTTTTCCCGGCTGGCGGCGTCCGTCATCACCGCAACGCCGGTGATGAAATCAATTCCGAGGGCAAACATGGCGATCCCTTCGGTTTATTCCGCGGTGGCGTCCGCTGGCGTCTTGGCGGCAATGTCCTGCGACCGCTTAAGCAGCGCGACGAGATTCGGAGAAGGCGTGAGCTTCACCGGCTCCTTTTGCCAGACCAAGCCATGCTTCTCCGCTGCCGCCACGGCTTGTTCGAGCAGTTTGATCGCCTCTTCTGAAGTGAGGGTGAACTCGGTCAAATCTTTCTTTCCCGGCGTATCCAGCAACTGCCATTTCATCACATCTGTCGGCCAGAGCAGGCATCGGGAACGAAGGTCAAATCCACTCTCCGCAGCCAACGCAGCCGCCGTTAGAGCCAACGCGGCGAGAACCGTCCTCGCCGCAGCATCCCGTTCGGGCGTCGTCTTGCCATCCACGGGGAAGCGGAGCTTGCGCAGAGCGGGCAGAGAGAGCACGACCGTTTGCTCGGCGTAATCCAGCGTCGCCCCGCCCACCGCGTTGACGTCCGGGCGAATGTTGCCGTGATTGACCTCCGATGGCGAAACACCGTCCTTCGCTTTATCGCCCGCGAGTTCGTAACTGCCGTCTGGTTTTTTGATTACCTTCGCCGCCGCGCGCATGCCGAGAGGGTCGATCCGGCTGCTCGTCTTCACTCCAATCTCCGCATTGACGCCGATGATTTCCGACACAAGTGCCCGCTGGAATTTCGCGCCGAGTCCGCCCTTCGGTCCGGTCGAATCCCAGAGGCCGAAGATCAGTGCTGTCAGGCACAGTTTGTAAAGCGGAGTGGCGTTTTGCAGACTCGCTTGATCCAGCGACTTCCCAAGTTCGCTTTTACGGAATGGCTGTCCATCATGAAGGCTGTCACGGAGAATCGCGTCGGCAATCCGATGCGGCGCTTCGAGACTGCTCACGCGCCCGACCTCATCCAGCAATCCGATGCCGGTGAAATCCACATTAAGCACCGGGACGCTCTTGAGCGTGCCTGCGTCCAGTGCGCGTTGCAGCGCTTCCTCCAATCGGTTCGCTTGCGCTTGGACTGAATCGAGCAACACGCAGGGCACCTTCGCGCCATTAATCTGCCGATCCTCCTTCGCATAGACCGCTCCTGCGTAGGTTGGCGGAAATACTTTATCCCCTTCGCCTCCGGCAGGCTGAAGCCGGGTTCGGGAGCGAAATGCTGCAGCGGAATTGGTTACGGCTGAACTGAGGGTTTTCAGATCAAGGGCATTCATTGTTGGTGTTGAGGTTGACGGGTTGATCCGGCGATTTGTGAGCCTGTGTAGTCGGCTCGCCAGTTTCGTCCGACTCCGTGAAAGAGAGAACTGCGTATGAGGTTTGCGATTTCCGAATCCACCCCTTCGTTTCAGGAGGAAGTTGGCGTTCGGCGTCCATGTGCAATTAAAACTTGAACCGTGACACTTAAACAAGTAAAAATGTTACTGTTCAGCCGTATGGCTGCCGAATTGAAGTCTGTTGAGCCGAATGGCGAAGGCAGAACCAATGCCATTACTCT
>QIAL01000946.1 GCA_003225535.1 Acidobacteriota bacterium
TCCATCTGTGCCGTTAATACCGGAACCGGGGCGAAAGGTTCCTTGTTTTGTGGCTATTCCCTGAGGAGAAACCTCAGCGGAGATCGGCGCAAACCAGGCGGTCTTTGCTGCGGGCGTAAAGGCGACCGTTGGCAATAGCCGGATAGGCGCGAACTTGAAAAGAAAGGATTTGGGCGCGCGCAGATGGTTTGAAGCCACTTGGCGTTGCCGGAGCACGAACGAGTTCGCCCTTCTCACTTAAGACAAAGAGCTCGTTGTTTACGAGCGTCACGGTGCCGGCGCCGAACTGGTCCTGGGACCATTTGACTTTGCCGGTCTTCAACTCGACGCAGCGCAGATCGCAGCCTTGTTCCTGGCGGCCATGGAACCCGTAAAGATGGCCGTCGTGATGAACACTGGTGGCGTAATGATTCGAAAGCTGGTCGTCACCGGACCAAATCTGCTTCAAGTTTTTGCTGTCGAACTGCAGCAAGATCGCCCCGCGGTCGTAGCTCGTTGAAAGGAAAATGTAATCGTCGATCACCAGAGGCGTGGCCGCGCTAACCGAAGCGTTGATTGGCGGCCGCCACGGAAACTCGGCGGCGATCTCACCGGAAGCCGGTGAAAGGATTACCAGGCCTTCGCGCGTCAGAAAAAATGCATAACGCTTTCCGTGAACATCCGCGGCAACCGGCGATGAGTAGCTGGCTTCCTGGTCCGTGGTCTTCCAGCGCTGCTTGCCTGTGGCTTTATCGAAAGCAACGATGCCAGAGCCATTGCGCCCGCCAATGTTCAGTAAGACAGAATCGCCTTCGACGAGCGGCGAGCAGGCAATTCCGAAAAATCCCTTCGGCGCGCCGTATTCTTTTTTCGCATCGACGGTCCAAAGCTTCTTTCCATCAGCAAAATTCCAGCAAGTCAGCAGACCTTCGGCGCCGTAAGTATAAACGCGGCCATCAGCTATCGCGGGAGTGGCGCGGGGGCCTTCATCGAATCCGAAGTCGTCGCGATAATGCGTCGGATAACTGCTGGTCCAAAGCGGAGTTCCTTTGTCGGCATCAATGCACTCGATGGTTTCTTTGTCATCGACGCGATGGAACAGAATGAGTTTCGCGCCCGCGACAACCGGTCCGCTAAAGCCTGCGCCGATCTTGCGCTGCCATCGAATCGGTGGCCCTTCAGCGGGCCAGGATTTCGCGATATTACTGCCTGTGTAAGTTCCGTTTCGTTGTGCGCCGAGGAACAGAAGGATCAAAAGCAGCCGGCGAATCATCGGCGGAGGATAAGCGGCAGAATAAATGCGAGCAACAACGCGACGGCGACGATCAACCAAAGCAGGCCTTTGGGAAATGGACGAGATTTTTTTGGCCCAAATTCCCGTTTCACGAACTCGTCGTAATCGAATTCTTCATCGGGAAGATCGAGGTGATCGGTAGCGGCTTTCTCGGACCAGCCGGTTTGCTCGTCTGAACCGCATTCAGGGCAGGCCTTGGCGCGGGGAGGAACTTCAGCACCGCAATTGGGACAAATCTCCGGAGTCATGTGGGTTAACCGATCAGCACATCCGCCGCGCAGTTGCGCTGGCCTCGGCGCAGGCATCACTGCGACCGGGACCGTGAAATCTCACCGGCAATTCCGGGCGATTCTTTGAGTTGGCGCGCATCGACGGCTGCAGGATCGATGCTCCAGCGGCGGGCCAGCAGACAAACCCGTTCGGTGTTGTGTTGCAGCGGATCGCTCTGACTGAACTGAGCTGGCTCCGGACCTTGGGCATACTCGAAGCAGCGCAGTCCCAGTTCCATTTCCGCAGTACTCTTGCGACCCTGATTCCAAAGCGTTTTGCCTGCCCAGGCGTAAGCTCGCAAGACGTGGCCATGCTGCAATTGGACCCAGGCATGATGGTTCACCACACGATTGAGGCTGAAGAATTGGACGTGCCCGACCTTGCGGCTGAGGTCGGAAAGAAATTGAAAGCACAGATCCACATCATCGCTTGGATCGGGCAAGCGGGAGCCAAGGACCAGGACCCATCCATTAATCGAAGGGGAAATAAAAAGCTTTCGTTCCTGCGCCACGCTCAGGCCTTCTTCCCAGGAGCACGGAATCGGCTTATTGAGCCCAAGAGCAGCCTGAACGACGTATGGATTGCCGCTTTTAATCGCGAGCCATCGCGGCGGCGCTGAGAAAATCGAATAGGCCAGGCGGCGGTCGGTTGATTGCGGTTCGTTTGTCCATGAACCTTGACGCGCGGTCAGGCGCCCATTTCGCATGTAGTGGAGAACCAACAAGAGGCAAACAAGCCCGATTCCAAGCGCCATGCCGAGCACAAGGATGAGCAAGGCGGCGACGATGTCGTTCTCCTGCCAGCCCGAGAGTGCGGGCGATGCTTCCGCGAAAAAAGTCCAAATGCAGGCCGCCGCAGTCATTGGAGTTAACTTATTTTGAACTTTCCGCGCCGCAATAGCAAAACTTTTCTACAACAAACTGGATAATCCGCGAGCCGATCACGTCCACCGCTGCCATTGAAGTTAAGAGAGAATCCAGTACTCGGCGAGGCAACCCGCGCTCCACGCGGTTCCCGACGTACAAGCCGTCCGGCGGCTATGAGACTCGGAACTTCGGCCAGTGTGTACCTCTAGCGCTTTGCGTTAACCAGTTTCCACTTGCTACAAATCCTGTGCGAACTATTCTCGCAATTACCCTGAAAGCATCGCACAAGTTATTCTTAATTGCATGTCTCACGCTCGTTGGTGCGACCATCGCGCTCGCCGACGAAAAATCTTCGACGGGCCCAGTCGCAAACTTCGAACGCAAAGCCGAAGATCTCAACCAGCCGAAAACACTCCGTGAGCTTTTGGCATTGAAACCCGACGAGCTTGAGAGCGTTGACGTCGCTCGCATCAA
>QIAL01000947.1 GCA_003225535.1 Acidobacteriota bacterium
GTTAAATTTGTCGGCTACACGGCTGCAGCAAAGCTGCTGCAGCGAAGCTATGTGGCCCCGCACGTAAATGTTTTGAAAGTAGGTTCTGCGCGCACAGCACTAGGCATCGCCGCAGGATTGGCTTACGGAGCTGTGTGGATGTTCGCAACGCGAAATGTAGTTGGGGCCGGTCCTTCTATAGTTTGGTATTTCCTCGGTTTGGCGCCCATCCGCATGTGCGAATGGTCTTTGATTCTGTGGCTATTTTTTGACAACAAAGACCCAGACGGGACGCGCATTTTAATTTTTGCTGGCCTTGGAAGTCTGTGGTCTTATGCATTAGACGCCATAGGCATGGGGACCGCTCTCGTGATTCCCGGCGGAATGTGGGTTTGCTGACGTCTGGTACATCTAAATCATTGGGCGCTGCGGAATGAAAATTCACGATTTCAATGAGCGGCTGAAAGACTCGATTCTCGTCGCCGATGGCGCGATGGGTTCGATGCTGCACGAAGCCGTGGGCACGCAGCGGTGCTTCGACGAATTGAACACTACGGAGCCGGAAGCGGTATTTCGCGTGCACCAGGCCTACATCGCTTCAAACTCGCGCCGCTCGGACTCGCCGAAGAAGTGCAGCGCCTCAACAGCCGAGGCGTGAAAATTGCCCGCGAAGCGCGTGAATCGGCTTCGCGCGAAGTCCTGATTGCCGGCTCCATCGGGCCGCTGGGACTCGGTGTACAGTCGCGTCATCCCGCTCCGGAAGAAATCCAGGATATTTTTAACGAACAGGCGCTGGCACTCGAAGAACGCGGCGTGGATTTCTACATTCTCGAAACGTTTTCCTACATCGAAGAATTGCTCATCGCCATTGAAGCGATTCGTTCGTTTTCCGGCTTGCCTATCGTTGCGCAACTTACCTACTCGGAAGAAGGCACTACCTACGGCGACGTCCGCCCCACCAATGCGGCGATGCAGTTGAAAAACAAAAACGTTCAGGTGATTGGCGCGAATTGTACGCTTGGCCCGCAGGCGCTGCTGCCGATTTTGCAGGAACTTGCGGCTGTCGATGGCGTTCGCGTCAGCGCAATGCCCAATGCCGGATTTCCCAAGCGCGAAGGCGATCGCATCGTTTATCCGAAATCCTCTCCGGAATATTTTGCGCTCTTCGCGCGCGAAGCCGCTGCGCACGGCGTGCGCATTCTCGGTGGTTGTTGCGGAACAACGCCAGAGCATATTCGGGCCATGGCTGAGGCGGTGAAATTACTGCGTCCAGCAAAAACACATCCCGCGGGACCCGCGGTCCAGGCAGTCGCGAAACCCGTGCCCGTTGCCGAGCGCGATCCGGAAAGTAAATTCTGGAAGAATCTTCAGGCAAAGAAATTCACCGTCTGCGTGGAAATCGATCCGCCAAAAGGCCTTTCGCTCGAGCGCATCTATGAGCAGGTCGACAGGGTTATGGCCTCCAAAAAAGTGGATGCCAT
Source organism: Acidobacteriota bacterium (assembly GCA_003225535.1). GTDB lineage: Bacteria > Acidobacteriota > Terriglobia > Terriglobales > Acidobacteriaceae > Sulfotelmatobacter. Next base: position 1,461 of record QIAL01000947.1, read on the forward strand.
CGACATTAATAGCGGAGCCATGGCCCGAGTCGGCATGGACGCCCTGATAGTTGCCGGCGCACTCGAAGCCCGTGGCGTCGAAACCGTTCCTCATCTCACCACACGCGACCAGAACATCATCGGCTTGCAAGCTGCGCTTCTCGGCGCGTGGACCGTCGGCGGCGTTCGCAACGTTCTTGCCATCACCGGCGATCCGCCGTCGGTCGGCGATTATCCGGAAACCAGCGGGGTCTACGAAGTCGATTCCGTCGGCCTGGTCAAAGTTCTGCATCGCTTGAATCAGGGGACCGACTGGGCGGGGAAAACCCTTGGTGGCGCAACGAATTTTACGATTGGCGTCGCTGTGAATCCTGTCGCCGACGATCTTGAGAATGAAATAGAACGCTTCCAGGCCAAGGTCGAAGCCGGCGCGCATTTCGCCATGACCCAACCGCTCTTCGACCCCCAGCACTGGCACGATTTCTTGAAAGAACTTGGCGGCAAGCCCCCGATCCCCATCTTAATCGGCATCTGGCCGCTGAATAGTTACAAGCAAGCGCTGCGCCTGAACAACGAAGTCCCCGGCATCGTGATCCCTGAACCCTTGCTGAAATCGATGGAAGCCGCCGGGGCTGCTGCGCGCGAGCGCGGCTTCGAAGTTGCTCGCAATATGTTGGCCTG
>QIAL01000022.1 GCA_003225535.1 Acidobacteriota bacterium
GCAAAGTCTCACAGGAAGTCTTCGCCTCAGCTGGCCAAAATGCAGGCCGTGAAAATGATCTTGAAGTTGGGATGAAATCGTTCGGGAACTCGGCGACTGTCCTTGGAGGGTGTTCTCTTGACACACTTCGACAGCCCGGTTCATAGTGGGGGGCTGCATTTGGCACTGATTCACCTTCGCTGGATTACTTCTTAAACAACCGACTCGTCGGCGGCAAACCGGTTTCTCTTATGCCACGGAAGAGCGTTAAAAACCTTGGCTTGTGTGATACGAATCTCGACGTTGTTACGATGAACGAGACATGGTTCATCCCCACGCGATCGAAGCTGCGAGGACGAAGCAGTGGTTCTTACTAAGCCAGATTTCGATGTCGCGATTGTTGGTGGAGGGCCGGCTGGATCCTCCATGGGAGCCTATCTGGCCAAGGCCGGAGTAAGTTGCGTCGTGTTTGAGCGCGAGCTTTTTCCGCGGCCGCATGTCGGGGAATCGCTGGTGCCTTCTTCGACGCGTGTCTTTAAAGACCTCGACTTTCTTCCTCAGATGGAAGAGGCAAAGTTTCCGCACAAGTTTGGCGCGGTCTGGACTGCAGACGACAAACAAAAAGTTCCTTATCAACTCGGATGGGAGGGCCTGGCCGCGGATTGCCATGCTGACATTCGCTTCGACGAGCGTGACCAGGATGGTGTCGACAAGAATTACACCTATCATGTGGATCGCGGCAAGTTTGACCTGATGCTGTTGCAGCACGCCAATAAGCTGGGAGCGGCAGTGTATGAAGGCGTAAGGGTAAACGCCGTCGATTTCGGCCCCAAGGAGCCGGTGGTGCGCTTCACCATGGGACGGAACGGGAAAGAGATGGGCGTCAGCGCGAGGATGGTAGTGGACGCCAGCGGCCGGAACACTTTCCTCGGTAACCAGCTCAAGCTCAAGGTGCGGGACACAGTTTTCGATCAGTATGCTATCCACACATGGTTCAACAATTACGATCGCAAGGTATTCTCCAAGAGAGACGACCAACGCGACTACATCTTCATACACTTCCTGCCCATTTCGAACACCTGGATCTGGCAGATTCCGATTACCGATGCCGTCACCAGCCTGGGCGTGGTCACGCAGAAGAAAAACTTTGCGAAATCGAAAAGCGATCGGGAGAAGTTTTTCTGGGAGTCAGTTGCGTCCCGGCCGAGTCTCGAAGAAACTCTGCGCAAGGCAGACCGCGTTCGCCCCTTCAAGGACGAGGGCGACTACAGCTATGCCATGAAGCAGATTTGCGGCGACCGGTTCGTCATGGTCGGCGATGCCGGGCGCTTCGTCGATCCGATCTTTTCCACAGGAGTCAGCATTGCGCTCAACAGCTCGCGCTTCGCGCACAAAGACATCCTGGCTGCGTTGGAGAAGAACGACTTTTCGCGGCAAAGTTTCGCCACCTTCGAGAGCAGGCTTCGGGTGGGAACAAAGAATTGGTACGAGTTCATCACGGTGTACTACCGTCTGAACGTTCTGTTCACCTACTTCATCAATGATCCGAAATACCGTTTGGACGTGTTGAAACTGTTGCAGGGTGATGTGTACGACGACGACGCGCCGCCGGTGCTGCAGAAAATGCGCAGCATGGTCGCGGAGGTCGAGCAGAACGAGACCCATCCGTGGCACAAGATGCTCGGCGATTTGACATCGAACGCATTCCGTCCCGAGTTTTAACCGCTGTACGCGAGGCAAGCCGATATGCTCTTGCTTGCAAGAAGCGGTTTGTTTTAGTGACACAAGTCGGAAGAGTGGTGACATAATTTCCACGAGTCGGTGCTGTAATTAGGAGGCAACAGATGAAAAGCCATTTTTCTGTGTTGTTAGCCGCTGGTGTGGTTCTTATTTTTGCAGCTAACATGAGTGCGGGTGATCTCGAAACGAAGGGCAAAACATGGCTAGGCTCCCACAGCGAGGCCGCCGCCATCAATGTCAACGGCCACTGGCATGAGAAGTCATGGGGTAAGGTTGTCCTGAATCAAGCTGAGGGCAGTAGGGATGTGACTGGAGACGGCGATGGGTGGGATATCACTGGCGTCGTCAGTGGCAAGCAGATTTTTTTACTCTTCTCCCATCATGGCAAGGTCACCTATTCCGCGCAGCTGACGTCAGAAGCCGACGGCAGCCTCAACGGGAGCTACGCAAGAGGCTTCATGAATGAGAAGTCGAAGGGCAGGCCGATGCACCTAACAAAATAGTCAAGAAGGTCGTCTGGGCTCAACTTCGTTTTGTGGAATTCGTCTGCTCCCTGGGTACTTATGAAGACTAAGATGTCCGCAGGTGGAAAGTCGCTCTAGATTTCGCCCTAAGGATCTGCTTGTCATGAAATTCCGATTGAGCACAGGCGTGGCACTATTGTTCGTTTTATTCGCGCCGCTCGTGGTCAGGGCGGAGTTGTCCAAAGAGGATCGAGAAGCAGCCAAGCGCATGATTGCGGGCACCTTGTATCTGCGCCTCGACGCTCCCCTCAAGTATGTTATGGGTTCATTTGGATGGGGACCGGAGGCCGTGCTTGAGGTTTCACCCACCGGGCACGACACCACACGCATACTCAGCTTGCCGATTAAAAACCCGAAGAAGGCAAAGCTCAATTGGGTGTTCTATCCAAATTACTCGGTGCGTTTCGGAAAGCTCTTGTTCAAGGGCGATACGGTTTCGGTGTGGGCTGAGGGTCTGAGTCCCAACAACTACGAGATTATGATCGACTTCATTCAGATCAACTCCCTTGACGATTTTACCAAGGCGTTCAACCAGATTTTCTCCAAGGTTCCGCTACAGGACGAACATCCGGAATGGCCATCAGACATGCGGAGCGGCATTGCTGAACACAAGTTGGTTGTCGGCATGACCAAGGATCAAGCCTTTGACGTGGTGGGGACGCCGCTCGAAACGAAGACCGAGGAAGAAAACGGCGTCAAAGTGGAGACTTGGTCTCTCCGCCAGGACGCGGGGACCATCGGCGCGCGAAGACCGGAGAAGAACATGCGCACGGGTTTTCCCGCGCTCCTGAAGTTTACGGACGGGAAGCTGCAAGTGATGGAGCAGGCGGCCGCGACTGCCGACCCTGGCGCGAAGTAGAAGAAGGAGATTTCTTATGAAACGGCTGGCAATGATGGGGGGACTGCTGTTGCTTTGCATCTCCTTCCCAGTGTCTATGGAGGCGCGCCATAAGGTACCGCGCTATCTCAATAAGGAATCGACCGTTGACATGAGTAACATGAACCGCATCTTTGTTGGATGGGTAGATTTGGGCCCAGACGATTGGGCTCTCTACGGCTATGAGAACAAGACTGACTGGGCCGACATCATTGGTTCCTTGAACTCCTCGTTTTCACGAAATTTGGTGCCTGGGAGGACCACTGTCTCCGCCAAAGACAAGGGGGACGAGAACGCGGCAGGCGACAACCTTTACATCAAATTTTCGGATGTCCGGGTCGACTACAATAACTATCACCTGATTCTTTCTATACATTTCATCGATCCAAAAACCAACTCCGAAATTGCTACGATTCCTGTGAGACCCTATTACGGCAATGATTGGGGCCTGAAGAATTACCTAAAAGCGGCACTGGACGAGGTGGGCACGAAGGTGCAACTGGAAGTCACTGGCGTCACGGCACAGAAAAAACAGAAGTAGACCACCAGATCAAGGGCGGTGACCCGCCCCGTTGCTCACATCCCTGGAGTGTAGGTGGTCAAGCCGTTTCCCGACCCACTCCTTCCAGAAACCGCGGGAGCCTCGGTTTTTCCCGGCGCCGGTCGCCGATGTTAGCATTACTCTCTCTGAGTCCCGTGGCCGGACAAACGATATGGCGAGGTCGGCAATCTTTTGCTTGTTGTTTCTTGCGACTAACGCATCCCTGGCCCTTCTTTATCCTTTCACCCTCTCGCGGTTTCTGATGGTGGCTTCGATTTACGCGGTGGGCACTCTGATCATGCTCTACCTACTATTTCATCCGCGCAACCACTGGCTGGTGAGCAACCGCTACCGCGTCGAAGGCGCAGGTTGCATAGCCCTGACTTTCGACGACGGGCCCAACCCCGTGGACACGCCCAAATTACTCGACCTACTTCGGGAAAAAGGTGTGAAGGCAACATTCTTTGTTGTCGGCAAGCGCGCCGACCAGTATCCGGAAATCGTGCGGCGTGCCTGGGAAGAAGGGCATCTGATCGCCAACCACACCTGGTCGCACTATTCGCTATTTTGTTTTCTCACGCCTGCACGTCTGCGGGCAGAGATCGAACGCGGCGCGGAAAGTGTGCACCGCATTTGCGGTTTCCGTCCGCGCTTGTTTCGCTCGCCAGTAGGCCAACGCCATCCGCTTCTGCGACGCTATCTCGAGAACTCCGGATTGGAGTACGTCTCCTGGAGCATTCGTAGCCGCGATACGCTGACCTGGAATTCCGAAGTTCTTGCCCGGCGCATTTTGAAGCAGGCGGCAAGCGGGGACATCATCCTGCTGCACGATCATTTGCCGCGTGGAGCGCATGTCATGCTGGAAGCTCTGCCTGTGGTAATCGATGATCTCAGGGCGCGAGGATTGAAATTCGTACTGGCCTGCCCTCGTGACGTTGTCAGCGTCGCGACGCCCGAACCCGCGGCGTGCGAGTCCGCAAGGTGATTGTGGTAATCAAATTTTGCGCGCAGCGAAAGCTGTTCAGCGCGACAATCCCAAACCGGAGACTAGAGCCAAAAAGGCGCGGCTGGCCAATCCCACCGGATCGAGCAACACTCGACGGCGTTCGAGCATGTCGGCCACGGGTTGTCCCTTATAACTGGCAATTCGCCGGTAGCGCGACATGAAGAACAGCACCCGCAAGAAAAGTTTCCAGTTGAGCGGAGCAAAGTAATCGGGCGTGATGAATGGCACCGCATGCCCGTCCTTCACTTCGGCAATAAAGTCCTTGAATGTTGCGGCCTGCGACAGGGAGACGATGGAGCTGGCCACCAGCAGATGGCTATCGCCTCCGCCCACCACTGGCTTGCGCCACTGGCGTGCGAGTTCCAGAACGCGGTCGTTCTCCTCGCGTCGGCGCATCCCGTTTATTTCCAAAGCATGAATCGCCCAGCCGTACCGAGTGAGGAGGTCTGTGCAGGGAATCGTTTCCGATCCCGGTCCCCAGGCGACGAGCGGGTGATTCAAGACGACAAGGCAGCCACTGGCGTCGAGCGTTTCAAACAGTTCGTCGTAGCGTCCGCCCCGGGCGGCTGATTGAATTCGAGCGTGCGTTTGATCGATTTCACTCTCGGGCAAGCCGCTGAGACCCAGGTGAAACAGGTGTCCCTGGTACCACAGCGACAGTTCCTCGCTGATTGCGATGCGGCCGTTAAGGTCGGGCCGGCCGCGCATAAGCGCGACGTTGCCTGCGAATTCGTCGTGATCGGTGATGGCCAGATGAACCCCATTGAAGCCCCAACGAGCGGCCGCGGCGGACTCCATCTGATAAACGTCTTCGGGAGTGTACGGCGGGTTGTAAGTTATCTCTGCGTAATTCAAGTCAGAGACTCCGCCGAGACCGAATGAGCTCTGGAGCACTCCGCTCAACGGGCGCATGAAGGCCATCTTCACGACCTGGTTCAGCGCTGCCAACTTTTCTACGGAGTGGCAGGAGTGGTTGTGCAAAGAAACCGCATAGCCGAATTCTCGGTTCGGGTCCGGACACTCGCGGTAGGCGTAATTCTCAATCGTCCAGGCTGACCGGCGTTTCATGCGTTCTGCAAAGGGCGTCCGCAAGTGCAATTTCACCGGCGCGACGCCTTCCAGCCGGGCTCCTGTCCTTGTCCCGCACGGTTTCCCGACCGGCGAGTTGGAGTGTGGATGAGGATACCTAGGAGCGCAAAACAACGCCACAAAAAACCACGGCCCCCGGCCATTCCGCCCCTACCCACTCTCGCA
>QIAL01000023.1 GCA_003225535.1 Acidobacteriota bacterium
GCGTTTGGGGTATTGGCATGTGGGCGTGCCGCCTTCGGGGCCCATGGATACTCTGGCTTTCCGGTTGGCCAATCGGCTAGTGGCAAATCGCAATGACGCTGCCGGACTGGAGATGACTCTTACGGGTCCGACGCTCCGTTTTGCCTGCGAAGCGACCATCGCTTTGACCGGTGCAGATTTTAGTGCGCGGTTGAATGGGGATCCGCTGCCGCGATGGCAGGCAGTTGCGGTCAAGGCGGATTCGCTGCTCGAGTTGGGGAGCGCTCAGGATTCAGGTGCCCGAGCGTATCTTGCTGTGGCGGGCGGAATCGACACGCCCATGTATCTCGGCAGCCGGTCCACCTTTATCTTGGGAAAGTTCGGCGGGCAAGGGCGGGTGCTGCGCTCCGGAGATGTGCTGCACCTCAGCGACGCAGGTTCAGTGCCACGTGAGTTGCGCAAGCTCTCAGAAAGCGCAACGCCGAGATACGGCCGCGAGTGGGAAATCGGAGTTCTGTACGGGCCGCACGGTGCGCCGGATTTCTTCATGCCGGAAGACATTGAGATCTTTTTCTCGACAGCGTGGAAAGTGCACTACAACTCCGACCGCACGGGCGTGAGGCTGATCGGCCCAAAGCCGCGGTGGGCGCGGAGAGACGGAGGAGAGGCGGGGCTTCATCCTTCCAATATCCACGACAACGCTTATGCGGTTGGCACGGTGGACTTCACCGGGGACATGCCGGTGATTCTTGGGCCTGATGGGCCCAGTCTCGGCGGGTTTGTTTGTCCGGCGACCATCGTCGAGGCGGAAATCTGGAAGATGGGGCAGCTTAAGGCGGGCGACCTGGTGCGATTCCGGCGACTTTCCGCGGTGCAGGCAGAGGGGTTGCGAGTGCAAGTTGAGCGATGTGTCGAAACGCTCTCCAGCCCTCTGCCTGATCGCCCAGAGAGTGTTAAAGAAGATGCAGTGATTAGTAATAAGCCCGCCACGAATGGCGCGCCGGCGGTCGTATGCCGCGCTGACGGGGATCGTTACCTCCTGATTGAGTACGGTCCGAACGTGCTTGATCTAAATTTGCGATTTCGAGTACACGCGTTAGAAGAGCGCCTGCGGGCGGCGAATCTTCCCGGGATCATCGACATTACTCCGGGCATCCGCTCTCTGCACATACACTACGACGCGCGCATTCGGCGAGAGGAACTGCTCGAGGCGCTGGATGCCTGCGAGCGCCGTATCCCGGATCTCGACAACATTACCGTCGAGTCGCGCGTGGTACATCTGCCGTTGTCGTGGGACGATCCCGCAACACAGCTGGCGATCCGAAAGTACATGCAGAGTGTGCGGCGGGATGCGCCGTGGTGTCCGAGTAACATCGAGTTCATACGGCGCATCAACGGTCTGAATTCGATCGACGACGTGTACCGAATTGTATTCGGAGCTAGCTATTTGGTACTGGGCCTGGGTGACGTTTATCTGGGAGCACCTGTGGCGACGCCTGTCGATCCGCGCCACCGGCTGGTGACGACCAAGTACAATCCCGCGCGTACGTGGACGGCGGAAAATTCCGTCGGGATCGGCGGGGCGTATCTGTGTGTTTACGGCATGGAAGGGCCCGGAGGATATCAATTCGTCGGACGTACGGTGCAGATGTGGAACACGTTTCATTCGACTGCGGAGTTTCCAGCGGGCACGCCATGGCTGCTGCGGTTCTTTGACGAGTTGAGATTTTATCCGGTGAGTGCGCAGGAGTTGCTGGAGATTCGCGAAGGGTTTCCGCGAGGGCGGTATCCGCTGCGGATTGAGCCGCGGGAGTTCCGGTTGCGCGAGTATCACGCGTTTCTAAAATCGATCAAAACGGAAGCGGAGGCGTTCAAGAAACATCAGCAGGCGGCGTTCGAGGCGGAACGCGAACGGTGGGCAGCGGCGGGGCAGGCGGAGTACATCGAGCCGCCTGAAGCGGTTGAGCCTGCTGCCGAGACAGATGTTCCGGAGGGATGTTCGCCGGTGCGTTCGCCGATTTCGGCGAGCGTGTGGAATGTCTCGGTCGAGGCAGGACAGCGCGTGGAAGCGGGACAAAAACTCATGATTCTCGAAGCGATGAAAACGGAAATTGCAGTGACCGCGCCGAGAGCGGGCATCGTCCACAGCCTGGCCTGCGCTGCGGGAGCGCTAGTATGGGCCGGCCAGACGTTACTGCTGCTGGCTGAGGCGGCGGCGTGAGATCGGTGAGCGAGTTCTCGGCTGAGATCGCGGCGCTCTACGACCGCGTGCAGGCCGGACCTCTCAATCCTGTTTGGATTTCCCTTGTCCCTAAGGACGTCGCATTGGAGCGGGCGCGTGAAGTCGAGAATCATCCGGAGTGGCCGCTGGCGGGAAAAACGTTTGCGGTGAAGGATAACTTCGACGTCGCAGGCATGACGACCACAGCAGGATGCCCGGCTTACTGTTATCGGGCTGAGAAAACCGCAAGCGTTATCCGCCGGTTGCAGGAAGCCGGAGCGCTGTTGATCGGCAAAACAAATATGGATCAGTTCGCGACCGGGCTGGTCGGAACGCGCACGCCATACGGGGCCTGCGCAAGTGTCTTCGATTCTCGCTACATCTCGGGCGGATCGAGTTCGGGCTCGGCGGTGGCAGTTGCGAAGAAACTCGTTGATTTCTCTCTCGGCACCGATACCGCAGGATCGGGTCGCGTGCCGGCGGCTTTCAACGGCTTGATTGGATTGAAGCCTACTCGCGGACTGCTCAGCGCGCACGGAGTGGTTCCCGCATGCCGGAGTCTCGATTGCGTGTCGATCTTTGCGAGGAACTGTGCGGAGGCACATGAAGTCTGGAGTGTGGCTCGCGGGTCGGATCCGGCAGATCCGTTTTCGCGAGAGCCCCGTGCGGGAGAGGGTGCCGCACCGTGGCTCTGCTCCGACTTTCGCTTTGGTGTGCCCTCGCGTGAACAATTGGAATTCTTCGGAGATCACGAAGCCGAGCAGCTCTACTGGGCGGCGATCGAAAACCTGCATGCGGCCGGAGGCGAGAAGATCGAAATCGATTTCACTCCCTTCCGCCGATGTGCAGAGTTGTTGTATGGAGGAGCCTGGGTGGCGGAACGGCTTGTGGCAATCAAAGACTTCTTTAACGATCATGCCGGGGAGATGGATCCGGTGGTTCGGGGCATTATCGGCGGGGCTGCCAAGCAGTCGGCGGTGGATGCATATGAGGGTGAATATCGGCTGCGTGAGCTGTGCATCGAAGCTGAGAAACAGTGGCGTGAGGCGGATGTGCTCATTCTCCCGACGACTGGAACGATCTATACGCACGAGCAGATTGCCGCTGATCCGGTGAAGCTCAACACCAACCTTGGTTACTACACGAACTTCGTTAACCTGATGGATCTGGCGGCGGTTGCGGTCCCGGCAGGTTTTCGTTCGAATGGACTGCCCTTCGGAATTTCATTCATAGGTCCTGCGTTCAGCGACGAAGGGCTGCTCGCGGTAGCTCACCGTTATCTCGGTGGAACCGCACCGCTGGTCGAAAAGTGTCCCGGGTGTGTGGAAGTCGCGGTGGTCGGGGCGCACTTGAGCGGAGAGCTGTTGAATTCACAGTTGACCGAGCGAGGAGCGCGCTTGCAGAAGACTTGCCGCACTGCGACGGACTACCGTCTCTATGCGCTCGCTGGAAGTGTGCCGCCGAAGCCCGGTTTGATTCGCGACCGAAACTTCCGCGGGCCGGGAATCGAGGTGGAAGTCTGGGCGATGCCGGAAGACCGGTTCGGAGGTTTCGTCGCGGCGATTCCGCCGCCGCTTGGGATTGGCACGGTTACGCTCGACAACGGCGACGCTGTGAAATGCTTTCAGTGTGAGCCCGATGCCCTGTCAGGCGCAAAGGAAATCACGCACTTCGGCGGGTGGCGGGCATATATGGCATCCATCGAAATCTTCAATCTTGGCGATTGAAAATTCCACATCTTGCTAAATCTTGAATCGAAGCGATGCAAAATTTGCCTTCGATTCGCGTTCGAGGGGAACGCTAGAATCCAAGCACCATGGATGGATTCCCAAAAACCATGCGACGCGGTATTTTTCTGCTTTGCATCTTTCTGTCAATTCCTGCTCTTGCGCAGAAGCCCAGCTTTACTGTGGGCTGGTCGATCTACGCCGGGTGGACGCCGTATCACTACATGCAGAAGTCGGGGCTGCTGAAGAAGTGGGCTGACAAGTACGGCATCACGATTAAAGTGCAGCGGTTTGACTATGCTCCGTCGCTGGACGCGTTCGTTGGGCGCAACATCGATGCCTGCACCATGACCAACATGGAAGCGCTCGATATGCCGGCGGCATCGGGCGTGCCGACCACGGTCATCCTGATCGGGGACTATTCCAACGGGAACGATGCCCTTCTCGTGCGCAACGGGCTGCAGATGAAGGATCTTGTCGGGAAGAAGATGCTGCTGGTCGAGAAGACCGTTTCGGAATATTTGTTTGACCGCGCGCTCACGCTCAACTCCTTGCGCGACCAGATCAGCAAGGTGCGGATGATCAACACCTCGGACTCCGACATTCAGTCGGCATTCATTAGCGATTCGAGCGTTGCTGCTGTCGTGACGTGGAAGCCAATGGTCTCGCAGATCACACAGCAGAAGGGGATCAATTCTCTGTTCAACTCGTCGCAGATTCCGGGAGAGATTCTTGATCTGACCGTGGTTCGCAACGACGTGCTGGACCGCTCGGACGGGTCGGGCAAAAAATTTGCGATGGCTCTTGCCGGCGCATGGTACGAGATGATGGCCCTGATGTCTGCACAGGGGCCGGCGGCTGACAAAGTTCTCGGTGCAATTGCGGAAGGATCGAGCGATACGCTCGCATCGTATAAGGAGCAGCTCAGTACGACCAAGATGTTCTTCCAGCCGCAAGCGGCCGCTTCGTTCGGGAAGTCGGGCGATCTGAAACAGAAGATGGCGCTGGTGCGGCAGTTCTGCTTTGATCACGGACTGCTGGGCAAGAATATTGGTTCGGTGGACGATGTCGCGATCCGGTATCCGGATGGCAGCGTGCAGGGCAAGCAAGACCGGGTCCGACTTAGTTTTGATACGGCATACATGCAGATGGCCGCGGAGAGCAAGTTGTAGGAGACAAAGTCCCTTTCATGTCGACCAGCTTCCAACTCGTGCATGCGAAGCCGAACCGGGTCACGACGATTGTGCTCTCGTGGATGCTGTTCGCGGTGGGCCTCGGGCTTTACTTCTACACCTCGCAGAAGCGGCACCAGGATAATCCGGAAGACCGGATTATGCCGACCGTGACGCAGATGTTTCACGGGATGGGCGATGCCTCGACGAAACCTGCGGAGGACGACGATTCCACTCTGCCCGACAATGCTTCAATGCGCCAGCGCTTCTTCGCGAGCATGCTTTGGAAGGACACACTCGCGACTTCGCGGCGGTTCATCTACAGCATCCTGCTGCTGATTCCAGCGGTGCTGCTTGGGCTGCACATGGGGCTGTTCCCGTACGTCGGCGTCTTCTTCCTGCGGTTCATCCTATTCTTTGACAAGATCGTGGCTTTGTCGCTGCTGCCGATCCTGTTCATCGTGTTCGGGATCGATGAGCTGTCGAAAATCATGCTGATCGTGATTGGCGTGACACCGACGATCATTCTGGATACGTTCAACCTGACAAAGGGAGTGCCCAGCGAGCAGGTTGTGAAAGCCTTCACTCTGGGGGCGAGTGACTTCGACGTGGCGTACAGAGTGGTTATGCGGCAGATCATGCCGCGTGTGCTCAACAGCATTCGACTGAATTTGAAAGCGGTGATGCTCTTCCTGTTCGCAGGGGAGATGATCGCATCGACCGACGGACTGGCTTACCGGATCGCGCTGCTGCGGCGACACATGGGGATGGACGTCATCATTCCGTACGTTCTTTGGGTCGCGCTGCTGCTGTTCCTGGTCGATCTCGTGATGCGGGTAGCCAACCGCAAACTTCATCCGTGGTTTCAGGAGGC
>QIAL01000024.1 GCA_003225535.1 Acidobacteriota bacterium
TATACCGGCTACCTGCTTCCCTGGGATCAATTGGCTTACTGGGCAATTACGGTGGGATCGAACATCGCGTCGGCCGTTCCGCTTGTCGGAGACAAGATTCATTTCCTTCTGCTGGGCGGAAATGCAGTGAATGCCAATGCGTTGCTGCGGTTCTACGTGCTGCACTGCATGATTCTTCCCCTGGCGGCGATTTTCTTCGTGGCAATTCACTTCTGGCGAATCCGCAAAGACGGCGGGCTCTATTCGCATGCAAGTGAACCGGCGACCTTGAGAGCTGCTGCGAAGGACACGACTGCCGTTACGGAGGCGCGATAGTCATGGCGGATTCCAAAGACTTCATCGCCGGCATCGATTCGAATGCCAAGAAATCTCCGCGGCGGATTGTGTTTATCACACGCCGCACCTCGGCGCAGGTCAAAGCGGAGACCGAAGATCAGCTTCAGACTTTCCCCGAAGTGCTTTTCCGCGCTGCAGTGGCGATCATGACGCTGGCGGTCGTATTGATCTGGATCGCACTGTTGTTCAATGCGCCGCTTGAGGGAGTGGCGGATCCATCGCACACGCCGAATCCGGCAAAAGCGCCGTGGTATTTCCTCGGCCTGCAAGAATTGCTGCATTACTTTCCGCCAGTTGTAGCGGGTGTGCTGATCCCCGGCCTGGTGGTGATGGCGCTGATTGTCATTCCGTACTTCAAGGTCAATATCGAAGCGGACGGACTTTTTCAGAAGGACCGCGAAAAAAGACTCCGAATCTTCTATATGGTGGCGGGCGGGCTATCTCTGTTCCTGCTCCTGTTCAAGTCGCGGTTGTACAACGTCGTGCTCGGGATCAAGGGAGAGGCAGAGCCGCTCTATGCGGCTCTTGTCCCAACCCTGATCATCTCCGGGCTGATGATTCTGGCGTCGAAGAGCTCGCCGCAATCGCCTTCGCCGCTCCGGCGCTATCTGGCGGGCAGGCCGCTTTCCTTCTGGGTGATGACTTGGTTCTTATTCGAACTGGCGGTGCTGACCGCCATCGGGACATTTTTCCGCGGGCCAGGTTGGGCGTGGGTCTGGCCGTGGCAAGGTTCATAGAAATGATCGTAACTATCAACATCGGGATGCAGCGATCATGAAAGAGAAACTTAGGTCGCTCTGGCAGAAGTTGTTCGGAGATAGCGTGCGCGCGTTCGGCGTGGTCAGCCTGGTATTCCTGGCATCGATGGCGATTGCGCCGGCAAAGAATTTCTTCAGCGAATGGCGGCATTATCAGCATGGCTATCTCAGCGTGATCCGCAACCGGAGCGACGCGAATACACTGCGGCGTCATTTTCAGGGAGGCATTCAGCAGATCTGGCTGCCCGACCTTGGCGTGGTGGACCGTTGCACGAGCTGCCACGTGGGACTAAAAGAGCCCACGCTGACCGATGTGGCCCAGCAACCTTACCGCAAGCATCCGGTCATTCCACACAATCTCGACCAATTCGGATGCACCATCTGCCACCGGGGACAAGGGGCAGCAACGACGCTTGCTGAGGCCCATAGTAGTACCTTGGCGTGGGAGCAGCCGATTCTCCCCGCGAAGTTCGTCGAGTCGTCATGCGGGCAGTGTCATCGCGGCCCCTTGCAGGGGACACCGCAACTCAATCTGGGACGCAACCTGCTTTCGCGGTCGGGGTGCGTACATTGCCATGCGGTGAAGTTGCCCGACGGCAGCACAGTGAAGGCTACGGACGATCCGCCATCACTTTCGCACATTGCGGACAAGACCACACGCGAGTGGATTTACGCATGGTTGAAAGATCCGCAGGCGTACGCAGTGACATCGACGATGCCGAATTTCAAGCTGGGTGACGCGGATGCACGCGACATCTCGGCGTTTCTCATCGCCAACAGCACACCGGTTCCGGGAGACAACGTTACGCTACCGGCGAAGGCATCGAGCGATCCGATTGCCGGCGCGAGCCTGTATGGAGAATCCTTCTGCGCGTCGTGCCATGCCGTGCAGAATGCCGCGGGAAATGTCGTAGGCGGCGACGTAGGGCCGGAACTTACGCGCATTGGCAGCAAGGTGAAGCCGGAGTGGCTGCAGGCCTGGGTGCAGAATCCGCGCGTATACGATCCGCCGACGGGGATGCCCCATTACCGATTCAGCGATTCCCAAGTCGCCACGCTCACAGGATTCCTGCTCGCTAAAACAGATTCCGACCTGCTCGCCAACGTGCATCTGGACGCAGCGACGCCCGAGCAGATCGCGCATGGAAAACGGCTGGTCTCAGATTATGGCTGCGGTTCGTGCCACGAGATCGCAGAAGTTAAGAAGCCAGAGAACTTTGCGCCGGAACTAAGCCGAATCGGCAGCAAGCCCATTACGCAGCTGATCTTCCTTCAGGGAATGCAACACACGCTGCCGGATTACATCGCGGGTAAGATCAAGCAGCCACGCGCATTCGCGCCGGGGCTGAAGATGCCTCAGTACACCTTGACGCCGACACAGATCGATGCGCTCACTACGGCTCTGCTGTCCTTGAATGATCGATCCTATTCACTGCCTCCATCGCTTGCGGTGGCCGCGCCGCCGGAGTCGGATTATCAACCGGCAGGCAAAGCAGGCAAGCTGATGACCGATCTCGCCTGCTTCAGTTGCCATCGCATTAACGGGCACGGCGGCGACATGGCTCCCGACCTGACTTGGGAGGGAAGTTCGGTGCAGCGGGAGTGGCTGGTCCAGTTCTTCAAGAATCCCGGAACGCTGCGCCCGGCACTGATTCGGCGCATGCCGAAGTTCAATCTCACAGATGGGGAGGTCAGCGAACTGACGGACTACATCATGACCGTGTATCAGAGTCCGTCGGTTGATCGTGACTCGATGCCGCTGAGCGGCTACTCGCAGGGAGAAATCGAATTGGGGAAACAGCTGTTCTATGGAAAGTATTCTTGCCAGGGTTGCCACATCGTCGATACCAAGACCGACAAGGGCTACATCGGGCCGACCCTGACGCAGGTTGGATCGCGGCTGACGGCGGCGTGGATTTATCAGTGGATGAAAAATCCGCAAGCCTTGCGGCCGGGAACGATCGAACCCAACCGTGCGATGAGCGATGAGGACGCCCAGGCGCTGACTGCATTTCTCATATCGCAGAAAGGTGGCGGAAAACAGGAGGCCGCAAAGAAATGAATTGCTTCGCCTCAGGAGTTCTGATTTTGAGCGTTGCCGCGCTGGCTGCGTCCTGTTCACGGAAGCCTGACTCCACGGCTCTGAAGCCGACTGCATTCGGCGCCTCCATCGTAGAGTCGAGCGGAGGAAAGCAGTTCGGGCAGGCAGGAACTCCCTTGCCTCAGCCGGTTGTCGTTCAAGTGAATGACGAGCCGGGAGCGGCAGTCACGGGAGCCCTGGTCGAGTTTGCCGCTGCACCCGGCGTGACTTTTGATCCTGTGAGCGCTTTGACTGATTCCAGCGGACAGGCTACAACCAACGTCTCATTAGGCGGCATGGCTGGACGGTATCAGATCGCGGCTTCAACGCTCGACAAAACGCACAAGAAGGTCGAACTGAAGATCGAAGAGATTGCACTGGGATACCAGCAGACGCTCGGACGGCGCTTAAATGAACAGTACTGCGATCGCTGCCACAATGCCGAGTCTACGGCGGAACGGGTTTCAAACTACGATAACCTCGAAGTGAAGCCGCATCCGTTCACCGAAGGGGAGACTCTGGATAAACTCAGCGACGCGGACCTTACTGCGATCATCACCTACGGGGGCCCCGCGCTTAACAAATCAGCGCTGATGCCCGCTTGGGGGAACACGCTCAAGAAGACCGACGTGCAGGCGTTGATCGCATACATCCGCGCGGTTTCCGATCCGCCATCCCGCAGCGCGAGTGCCGTATTTGCCAAAGACTAGTCTGTGCCTTCAGTCTTCGAAACTCCTTGCTCCGCCTTTCATGCGGTTCGTCACAAGATTCCACACGAGCTTGATCACGCCCGTGTCGTTGTAGTAGTACGCGAGGTAGTGGTTTAGTGTGAAAAAACTTTATTTGGGCCGTTAGTTGACTATGTCAACTAATCTGTTAAACTGCCCCTATGGCAACCCCGGCGACGCTCCTCCCCGCCTCGTCAGCGGACGATCCCGTACAAACCATCCGCCGCTTCAATCGCTTTTACACCCGACAAATCGGCGTCCTCCAGGACCACTTGCTCCGGAGCCAGTTCTCTCTGACGGAAGTACGGGTTCTCTATGAGTTGGCCCACCGCCACAACGTCACCGCCAAAGATCTCTGCCGCGACCTAGGCCTCGATCGCGGCTACGTGAGCCGGATGCTGCAAAGTTTCGAAGCGCACGGATGGATCAAAGTCGTTCCCTCTCTCGACGACCGCCGCCGCCAGCTCCTCTCCCTCACCGCGAAGGGCCACAGGGTTTTTGATCCTCTAGAACACCGTTCCACTGAGGAGGTGGCCGCCATGCTCGCCCGCCTCTCGCCCCGCCAGCAAAAAAAAATGCTGGCCGCCATCCACGATATCGAGTCCGTTCTGGGTCCATCGCCACTGCCGGCCGCGCCCTACGTTCTTCGCCAACACCGCCCCGGCGACATGGGCTGGGTAGTCCAGCGCCACGGCGAACTCTACTGGCGGGAATACCACTATGACGAACGCTTCGAGGCTCTCGTAGCAGAGATCGTCGCCGAGTTCGTCCAGAACCTGGATCCAAAACGAGAGCGTTGCTGGATCGCCGAGAGAAACGCGGAAAACGTCGGGTCGGTGTTTCTTGTTAAGAAGTCCTCGTCGATTGCCAAACTCCGTCTCTTGCTCGTCGAGTCGTCCGCCCGGGGCTTGGGAATCGGCAAGAGGCTGGTTGAGGAATGTGTCCACTTCGCCCGCGAAGCCGGCTATAAGAAAATCATGCTCTGGACCCAAAGTGAACTCGCCGCCGCCCGCGGTATTTACAAAGGTGCAGGCTTCAAGCTGGTCGGAGAGGAGAAGCACGACAGCTGGACGCGCAAGAATCTGGTCGCCGAAACCTGGGAACTGGCGCTTTGAGTACCCCTCGGTCATCCTGAGCAAAGCGAACGACCCCATATCCGCAGGCAACGACGTAAGCGTGGCAGGGAATTCTGACGATGCGGCCTGTCACCGGATCGAGCCATCCAGCCCAATCGAATCTCACGGCCGCAATACGTGCACGATAATCGCTACATGGATACCAATCGCCACAAGCGCACCGGTCAAGTGCATCAAGAGGCTTCCGCCACCGGCCTGCTGGATACAGGCGATACCGTATCCGCCTAGGGGAGGAACAATGCGACTGCCGTTCCCAGTCCTGGGTTGTACTCTCGTGCGATAACCGCATGTATGACGTGAATCGCGCCATTCAGAACGATCAAGTACATCGCGATAAGCCCGAAGCCAACGCGCATGCTCGCAGCCAGGGCCAGAGAGATCCCGACGGTTCCCCAGACTCCTGGCAGATTGATCACGAAAACAGCTAACGGAGACAGCGCGTCTCTTCCAATCTTTTGATTCACGTACAACCGGAACCTGTCATTGTCGTGCTCCTCGTACTGATGAATCATGTAGGCCGGCAGGCAAAGGAACGTAGCTACGAGCGGAACTGGCCAAGAGTGCACTAGGACAGGCGTCAGGAAGAGCATCAACAACCCGGCCAGAAAGCCGCCGTAAACCCAGTTAGCGATCAACCGGCCGAACATAATCTCCTCCAGGAACGGCCCAACCGTCGTTGCGAAAGCATTCTACTTCGCTCAGAAGGTCGCCACCATCGCATCCAAGATCAGCTGCACGAATATCTTTCCACCAGTCAGAAACTCACCGCTCGTAGCTCACAGCTCATAGCTCACGGCATTACCCTCGTACCACTCCCGCCGCGTTACAAAAATTTGCAAAAATTCTCATAAAATTCTTGCATCTGTGGAAATTTCCCGTAATCTCACAACTGCGAACTAACTTCGCCGAAATGCTCGGGAAAACGCATCAAACCCGGGAGCCGCGAGAGCAATTTTTCAAGGGAGACGCGGTGGTGAGAGTGAGTCGCTTGAGGAGGCAGCCATAGAAATTGGCAACAGCTAGCCGGCAACAACTCGAAAATTCCAAATCCCTCGCCGTCGTCCCCAACCGGAAGAAATTCGTCCGCCTCACACTTTGGCCCCTGGTCGCCGCCACCTTCTTTATGGTGTCGGGCGGAACCTATGGCACCGAAGACATCGTGCACGGCGCCGGTTACGGACGCGCCATCCTGATCCTGCTCCTGACGCCGCTCCTGTGGAGCCTGCCGACCGCCTTCATGATCGGCGAGCTTTCCAGCGCGCTCCCCTTCGAAGGTGGATACTACGCATGGGTGCGCCGCGCCATGGGCAACTTCTGGGGATTCCAGGAAGCCTGGCTCTCGCTTGTCGCCTCAATTTTCGACATGGCGATCTACCCCACGCTCTTCGTCCTCTACCTGGACCGCCTCTTCCCGTGGTTCCCTGCTCAACATCGCCGGCGTGAAGGTCGTCTCCCACACCTCGCTCTGGCTATTCTTCGCCCTGTCGGCGCCGTTCCTGGCGATCGTCTGCATCGCTCCGTTTAAGCTTGGAGCTCTTGCGGTCGCAACCACACCGTCGCACTCCGACGTTGGCATCCTTACCGGATTGCTCATCTGCATGTGGAACTACATGGGATGGGACAACGCGTCGACCATCGCAACGGAAGTCGAAAAGCCGCAGCACACCTACCCGCGCGCCATGCTGGTTGCCGTCTTCATCGTCGCGATCAGCTACATCGTTCCAGTGGGAGCTATGTGGATGACTGGCCTTCCGGCCAGCTCGTGGGATACCGGCTTCTGGGCCGATGTCGCCGGAATCCTAGGCGGCCCGCTGCTCCGATTCGGCCTCGCCCTCGGCGGAATGATCAGCGGCTTTGGCATGTTCAACGCCCTGGTCATGAGCTACTCGCGCCTGCCCCTGGCCATGGCACAAGATGGCATGCTGCCGAAAATTTTCGGAAAGCTGCATCCCAAGTCGAAGGCTCCGTGGGTGACGATTGTTGTTCTCGCCTGCTTCTGGATGCCTTGTCTGCTGCTGGGTTTCGAGCGCCTGGTCACGCTCGACATTCTGATCTATGGCACCAGCCTGTTCCTGGAATTCCTGGCGCTGGCGGTCCTGCGTTTCCGCGAGCCGACGCTGAAGCGTCCATTCAAGGTCCCGGGAGGCTTGTTCGGAGCGGTCGCGATCGGTATTCCCCCGATGCTCTTGCTCGGTTTCTCCGTATTTCGCAGCGAGCATGAGTCGATTCTCGGGATGAGTTCTTTCGCCTTCGGCATGATCCTCATCGCGGCCGGATTCGTCGCCTACGCTCTCAACCATGCGCTCAAGCCGGCAGGATGGGGAGTAGCCCCAAAGCGGAAGCCGCAACCCGCCGCCTGATACTAGCCATAAGCAAGACAATAGAGGACCGGATAATCCGGTCCTCTTTCCCTTGCTCCAGACCTGAAGTCTCGCGCTTAGGCGGCAGCCTTCGCTTGATCCCGCAAGTCTCGCACCTTGTCGTGAGCCCGCTGCACACTCGCCGCTTGGCGCTGCACCATTGCCTTCACTGTCTCTGGCAAGTTTCCGCTGAGTGCCTTGTTGTACGTGTCCTTGGCATCGTCCTCGCCCGCCTCGACCGACTCGAGAATCGTCTTGTCGCCGCCGCCGAGCGCGACTTTCGTATCGATCCACGCTCGATGCATTGCGCCGCCCGCAGATCCCGAAACCTTCTTGTCAGGCTTTCCCAGTTTTGCCAGTTCTGCCTGTAGTTCCATCGCAAAGCGCCCGCGCTCCATGCTCTGCTCGTTGAAGTAGGTCTTCAAATCCGGGCGCTTTACGTGCTCTGCAGCGTCCTTGTAGCCTTTCTGCCCATCTCGGTTCGTCTCAATAAGGTTTTCCACTACACTGATAACATTATTTTCGTCCATAAGAATCCTCCGCCGATTACGATGCCACTCGGCGGCTTGGGTTTGGCGCCATTCTTCGCGGCAGGAACCAGCCCGGAACTAGCCGGAAAATTGATGCGCGCTCTAGAATCGGATAGAGGATAACCATGACCAAACGGAAATCGAAGGGTGCCTACATGATTTCCGCCGTTGCCGAAATGTATGGCATTCATCCCCAAACCCTCCGTCTCTACGAACGCGAGGGCCTGCTTAAACCGTCGCGTACCGAGGGCAATACGCGTCTCTACACAGATGAAGATCTGCTTCGTCTGGAATTTATCCTCTCGCTGGCCCGCGATCTTGGCGTGAATATCGCTGGCATGGCGATCATCCTGCAAATGCGCGAACGCATGGAAGAAATGCAGCGCCAGATCCAGGAATTTGTGCAGTACATCCAACAGGAAGTTCTGACGCGCGCCAGCGCTGCAGCCGATCCCTCTAAGGGCGCGATAGTCCCTGTGCGTCGGCCAGTAGTCGGCCCGGTGCAACCCCTGAAGAAACACTAATTCGCCAACTCGTCACTTAACGGCTGTCATCCTGAGAAGGACGGAAGCCCTTTGAGGGACCGTACGAAACCGTGCGCCGAAAGTGTCGTTGTTGGGACCTTCCGCGCTGCATGCATCCAGGCTTCCCTCCACGGCATCGACGGCTCCCGCCGACGTACGGTCCTCGCTGCGGCTTCGCCGCAGTTCAGGATGACATCGTGTTTAGCGCTTCGCGTTGAGCGCATCGTGTTGAGCGTATGATGAAAGGCTTCGCCATGCTCCCGTTCAAGCTCATCTACAGCGATGCGTATTACCTCCCCATCGGCAACCACGTCTTTCCCGCCGAAAAGTACCGCCGCATTCGCGATCGCCTGATCTCGACCGGTGTAGCAAGCCAAGAAGACTTCCTCGAGCCGCAACCCGCCACCGATCAGGACATCCTTCTGGTTCACAAGCCCGAGTACGTCCAGAAGCTGAAGACTGGCACACTCAGCCCGCGGGAAGAAATGGAAATGGAAATCCCCTACTCGCGTGAGTTGGCCGATGCCTTCTGGCTCGCCGCTGGAGGATCGATCTTGGCCGCGCGTCAATCCCTGTCTGACGGAGTGAGCATCAGCATCGGCGGCGGATTCCACCACGCGTTCCCCGACCATGGCGAGGGCTTCTGCATGATCCACGACGTCGCCGTTGCCATCCGCCGCCTGCAGCGTGACGACAAGATCCACACCGCCATGACCGTGGACTGCGACGTGCATCAGGGCAACGGCACGGCTGCAATTTTCGCCGGCACCCGCATGGCAAGTGCGCTGCTGCCCTCGGCTTCAGTCTCAACGGTGCAGCCGCCCCCCCATGCTCCACGGGGCAAAATGCGTGGGGCCCACGCCGGGGACGTGTTCACCATTTCGCTGCACCAGCACAATAATTACCCAATGTGGAAGCCGCCCTCATCCATCGACGTCGATCTTCCCGACGGTACCGGCGACGACGACTATCTTGCATGGCTTGATAACACCCTCAGCTCCGGCCTCCGCCAGTTCGAGCCCGACCTGATCTGCTACATCGCCGGCGCCGACCCATATAAGGAAGACCAACTCGGGGGGCTCAACTTGTCGATCGAGGGACTCAAGAAGCGGGACGAACTGGTCTTCCGAGTGGCCCGTGCGCGCAATATCCCCATCATGGTCACCTTCGCCGGAGGCTACGCGCAGAACGTCGAAGACACGGTCACGATCCACTGCAACACCGTAATCGCGGCCAAAGAAATGTTCTCGGGAACTACGTTACCCAAAGCAACGTCATCTTGATTGGCCGGATTTCTGCGCGGAAGAGACAGTCCATGCCGCATAAAGAACCCTTATTTCCGGCGGCTGGTCCGTAACTTATCTCCGGTGCATCAAATATACGATTATGAACGTCAGCCCGTCCGAAATTTCTCATAGCGACCTTTACGGCATTCTGCTGAATTCCGTTGCTCCGCGGCCGATCGCATGGGTTTCCACCGTGAGCCCTTCGGGGCATCCCAATCTGGCGCCCTTTTCCTTCTTCAACGCCATATGCGTCGATCCGCCTTTGCTGGCCTTTGCGCCCGGATTACGCCAGCCCAAGCAGGGAGGGGCGGTCCATGGCGAGCCCAAAGACACCTTGCGCAACATCCGCGAAACGAAGGAATTCGTGGTCAACGTAGTCACCCACGATCTGTTGCAACCAATGAATGTGACGAGCGGCGAGTACGATCCTTCGGTGAACGAATTCGAACTGGCAAAGGTCAGCCCGTTGCCCTCGAGACTGGTGCGACCGGCACGGGTGGCAGAATCGCCGGTCAGTTTCGAATGCAAGCTGTACCAGATTCTCGATTTCTCTCCGGCCCCAACGAGCAGCAGTCTGGTGATCGGTGAGGTTGTCTCGATTCATATCAACGATGCGCACATCAAGGACGGACGCCTGGATCGGAATTCACTCGACCTGATCGGTCGTATGGGAGGTATTCAGTACACGCGCACGACAGACCGCATCGAACTTGCACGGCCGAAGGTGGAGTAAGAAAAGGCTGTTCTCTTTTGGCCGGTGAGGCGACTGTCAGACTCTGGACTCACTGCTAAAATAGCCTGATACATCTATGTTCGAGAATCTCCAGGAAAAACTCCAACGCGCCTTCAAGACCCTACGCGGCCAGGCCACCCTGACCGAGGAAAACATCGACGAGGCCCTGAGCGAAATCCGCTTGGCGCTGCTCGAGGCCGACGTCAACCTCAAGGTCGTCAAGCAGCTCATCGATCAGATCCGCGCCAAAGCTGTCGGACAGGAAGTCATGACCGCCCTCTCGCCCGGAGAGCAGGTCATCAAGATCCTCCGCGACGAGCTTGTCGAGGTCCTTGGCAAAGACACCGCACGCGTAAAGTTCGCCTCGCAGCCGCCAACGGTCGTGCTCATGGCCGGACTGCAAGGTTCGGGCAAGACGACCACGTCGGGCAAGCTGGCGAGCTGGCTCAAGCAAGGCGGACACCGTCCGCTACTAGTCTCGGTCGACGTCTACCGTCCTGCGGCCCGTGAGCAACTGAAAATCGTGGCCCAGGCCGTCAAGAGCCAGATCTATGAAGGACAGGTGGACGAAGCCAACACCGCGACGGTAGAGCGCCTGGTGAAGGAAGCGCGCCGCGAAGCCGTTGTCACCGGATGCGACGTACTCATCGTCGACACCGCCGGCCGTCTCCACATCGACGACCAGCTCATGGACGAGATGCAGTCGCTGAAGAAGCTGCTGAATCCGTCGGAAATCCTATTCGTAGCCGACGCCATGACCGGACAAGACGCTGTCCGCTCCGCCGAGGAGTTCCACAAAAAGCTCTCGCTGACCGGCGTCGTCCTTACCAAGATGGACGGCGACGCCCGCGGTGGTGCGGCCCTCTCGATCCGACAGGTTACAGGGCAGCCCATCAAGTTCATCGGCATCGGTGAAAAGTACGACGCGCTTGAGCCGTTCCATCCCGATCGCATCGTCTCGCGCATCCTCGGCATGGGCGACATCCTCTCGCTGATCGAGCGCGCCGAAAAACAAATCGACAAAAAGAAGGCCGAAGAACTTGCGACGAAAGCCCTCACCGGCGATGGCTTCTCGCTCGAAGATTTCCGCGACCAGCTCCGCCAAGTCAAGAAGATGGGATCGATGAAGAGCCTGATCGGGATGCTGCCTTCGATCGGCCCATTCTCCGGATTGCAGAAGGCCGCCGACCAGGTCGACGAAAAACAGGTCAACCGCGTCGAAGCCATCATCAACTCGATGACCACCCACGAGCGCAATCACCACGAAGTGATCAACGGCAGCCGCCGCAAACGCATCGCCCGCGGCTCCGGCACGACGGTGCAGGAGGTGAACAACCTCCTCCGCCAGTACGCCCAAATGAAGAAGATGTTCAAACAAATGGGCAAGCCGAGCTTTGCGAGAAGGCTCGCAGGAATGAAAATGCCCGGAATGTAGAAGAGCAGTGGTCAGTGGCCAGTGGTCAGTGCTCGCGATCAGTCAAGACTCTCAAAAGTTGTCATCCTGAGCGGAGTTGACGCGAGCAAAGCGAACGGCAACGGAGTCGAAGGATCCCCATCACCTTGATCGCAGCCCGACTATGAAATGGCGTTCTCTCGAAGAGTCCGGTGCTGTAGCTGATCAGCGCCCCTTGCGCGAGATCTACGCCGAGCGCAAAGAGTTGATCGCGAAATACGTTCCCGCCGAGACGCAAGCCATCCACGCGCAGGCCGTTGCTGAACTAAAGCAGCGAAATCTCGCGGCGAATATTCTCCCAGTCGGCACGAAGGCCCCTTCATTCGAACTGCAAGATCACAACGGCAAGGTCGTTCGTTCGTCCGACCTGCTCGTTCACGGACGCATCGTGCTCTGCTTCATCCGCGGACGCTGGTGCCCCTTCTGCGTCGGACAGATGGAAGCCATGAAGCTGATCGTCCCGCAACTCGAGCAAGCCGGAGCGATACTCGCCGCCATTTCGCCGCAGACCGTGAAGCAGTCGTTTGCCAGTTCGGCCTGACCTATCGCGTCCCCGCGCCGCAGGAAGCGATCTATCGCCGAGCCTTCGTGACCCTGCCGTTCACCAACGGCGACGACAGCTGGGAACTCCCAATCCCAGCGACGTTCATTGTCGATCGCGACGGCACAATCCTCTACGCCTCGGCGAACGAAGACTACACCGACCGCCCGGAGCCGTTAGACATCATCCGAGTGCTGCAGGAATCACGCTAAGGCCGAGAGTTCGGATGCTGGCGCAACCGTGGAAGAGCGGCCCTTCAAGGGCCGCGGTAAGCGTCAGACATCGTCGGGCTTCAGCCTCTGTGGTCGCTTTCGAGACGCCGCGCAGGGGCTGAAGCGCGGTTTCTGCCCGCACCAAACGAGGCGCTGAAGCGCCGCTCTTCCACCACTTTCGATACACTGATACATTCATGCACTACATCTACGGCATCAACTCCGTCACCGAAGCCCTGAAGGCTCGCGGACGCGCCTTCGAATGGGTCGGCATGGCCAAAGAGCGCCACGATCTCCGCCTGCAGCGCTTGATCGAAGATTGTCGCAAGGTCGGCATCCCTGTCCGCTTCCTGCAGCGCACCGAACTCGACCGCATGGCCGGAAATGCCTCGCACCAGGGAGTTGTCGCCGTCACCTCCGCCAAGCAGTACAACGATCTTGAGGACGTGATCGCCGCCAAGCGCGGAAAATATTCCCTGATCGTGGTGCTAGACGGCGTGGAGGATCCACACAATCTCGGAGCAATTCTGCGCACCGCCGATGCCGCAGGTGCGAACGGCATTGTCATCCCCGAACGCCGCGCCGCCGCCGTTACCGGGACTGTCACCAAAGCCTCCGCCGGAGCCAGCGAGCACCTTCCCATTGCAAAGGTCACAAACATCGCGCGCTCGATTGAAGACCTGAAGAAAAACAATATCTGGACCGTAGGCCTCGACGAGCGCGCCACTCAAACCTACGACGCTCTGCACTACGACATGGACTGTGCACTGGTGCTAGGCGGAGAAGGCAAAGGCCTGCACGACCTGGTCAAACGCAAGTGCGACTTCCTGGTCTCGATCCCGATGCTAGGCAAGGTCCCGTCGCTGAATGTCTCAGTAGCCGCCGCGGTCGTCTTGTACGAGATCGTAAGGCAACGCCGCGCCGTGCAGGTCCCATCGGAAACAGAATGAAGTCTGCCGTAAAGTCTCTGTGCCTCCTCTGTGTCCTCTGTGGTGCAAGCTTTTGCTATTCACTCGACCGCGAAGCGTTCTCGATTACCGAGTACGTTCTAAACGTGCAGGTTGACCCCGAGCAGCACCGCTTGGGCGTCCGCGGAAAAATCACGCTGCGCAACGACACCCCCACTCCGCAGAAGATTGCCGTCCTGCAAATCTCCTCGTCGCTGGACTGGCGCGCGATCCGAGCCGCCGACAAAATGCTCCAATTCGTGACCCAGCCCTACACTTCCGACATCGATCACACCGGAAGCCTATCGGAAGCCATCGTGACCTTGCCGCAAGAGATCGCGCCCCATGCGACCATCGATCTCGACATCGCCTACGAAGGGGTCGTGCTCCTGGACGCCACCAGGCTAACCCGCATCGGCACGCCGGAGGATTCTGCGAAGAGTTCAGATTGGGATCAGATTGATGAAAAGTTCACCGGATTGCGTGGAGTCGGTTACGTAGCGTGGTATCCGATCGCAACAGAAGTGGCGAGCCTTTCGGAGGGCAACAGCCTTTTCGAAGTATTGGCGCGCTGGAAAACACGCGAAGCCGGATCGCAGATGAAAGTTTCCTTCCAGAATCCAAACCTCACCAGTGATGAAATCACGTCGACCATGCTGTGTAACGGGAAGGGTATTCAAGGCGTGAGTCGCGAAGGTACCGCAAGGTTCCAGTGGGCTCAGTGTTCCTACGTTGACCTTGCCCATTCAGCGCCGACATTTGTCATCGCTATCTACGGAGTTGTCGATCGCCCTTCGAACGCCGTCTTTAATTTCTCAGGCCACGCTGTCGCAGCTGAGGCATATGCTGACGAAACTGAAAGAGTCGTTCCTCTGATCGCCGATTGGTTCGGGAATCCCAGGGAAAAACCTCAGACCGCGGACCTGCCCGATGCCAGCGCCGCCTCCTTCGAGAGCAGAGCGTTTCTCCTGACTCCCCTTGCAGATTCCGCTGCCAAACTCACCGGCCTCACCGCGGCCCACCAACTTACCCATGCATCGGTCCTCTCTTTCCGCCCCTGGATCGAAGAAGGCCTCGCCCATTTCGCACAGGCTCTCTATTTGGAAAATCAGAAAGGACGCCAGGCCGCGCTGGACTATATGGGAGCCCATCGCTCGGCACTCACTGCGCCAAATTCCGAGGACGAAGCCAAGCAGTCACTCGTAGATACAACCAATGAGCAGCTCTACCGCAGCAAAGCCATGTGCGTCTGGTGGATGCTGCGCGACATGATCGGCGACGCCGCGCTCAAGAAAGCCATTGCATCCTACAAGCCCGAGCAGGACGCAGATCCCACCCACATGCCGCGCCTGATCGCCGCGCAAACGCAGCGCGATCTCCAGTGGTTCTTCGACGATTGGGTCTACCGCGACCGCGGTCTGCCCGACTTCAAAGTGGAATCCGCCTTCGCCGCTAGCACGCCAACCAAGTCGTTCCTGCTGACCATCACCTTGGATAATCTGGGCACAGCTGGAGCCGAAGTCCCCGTCACCATCAAGTTTGCCGGCGGAGAGGTGACCAAGCGCATCGAAGTACGCGGCAAGAGCAAAACGACATTCCGCGTAGAAACTCCTGCCTCCCCAAAAGAAATCCGCGTCAACGATGGCAGCGTTCCCGAGAGGGACATGACGAACAACACGTTTAAAGTAGGCCCGCCACAGAACTAACGCACTCCGGATCCGGCAACCCGAAACTCTTTGTCATTCCGAGGAGTGCAGCGACGAAGAATCTGCTGTCTGCCGGCAGACAGCAGATTTCTCGCTTCGCTCGAAATGACAAATACTA
>QIAL01000025.1 GCA_003225535.1 Acidobacteriota bacterium
GTACTGCGAGTACGAATAATTTGACCTTCATTCCTTTTCTCCTTTTCGGTTCCTGGTTCCTCAGTCTCTAGAAAATGACTTTCGCATCCAGATAAATCGTATTGTTCGAATTAGCGTTGCGGCCGAAGCTGTCATAATTGTTGGCAGCGCCGTTGAACCGCGTATAACCGGTGTACTGCGCGCCCAGCATCAGGTTCTGCCATGGCCAGTACGTAACGTTGGCGATATAGCCCGAGCCCCTCGGGTCGCCATTGAAGTTGCCGCTCACTGCGCCGGATGGATACAGGCCCAGATCGGAAGTGCCCGTTGTATTGAACCACCCAAATGTTCCGGTGTACTTGTTGCCGATGTGATATTCGGCGTTCGCCATCACCGTGTTCAGATGGTGCGAGCCCTGGGCTGCCCCCTCAGCGGCCAGAGTGCCTAAAAGGTCGTTGTTCTCGTGGATGAACGTGGCTCGAAAAGAAAGCACATCGGTCCGGAACAAAGTCCGGTCGATTTGTGTGTCCACGGCCCAGTCCGTGAATGAATCCTGCGGAGAAAGCGTCGAACCGTCGGGCCCGGTGATTGCTCCGGGAGTGGAACGCACGTGCATGCCGTAGGTGCCGAATTCGTACTGCGTCTTGCCGGTCAGTTGTTGCCATGCCAATCGCCAATAAGGTGCGAGCCCTCGTATGTTTGTGTCCCCTCCGGTGAACGGCTGAGCCGCGCCCACGTGGGCTGATCGGTAGAGCGCCGCATCCATGTACAGGTGGTTGTTCCACATTCCATAAACGCCAATGCCCGCAGCATCTTGGGCCAGCCCGCCATTAATGAGGGGAGAGGCGTTCGGTGTCGGAGCCCAATCGCTGGCGATCCAGGGATAGCTCCAGGCCGGAGCAGTGTTCCACAGGTCTTCCACTGTCGGACCGTTGTTGAGGTCTATGCCGAATACCAGTTCCTTACCGCCGAGCTTCGTGATTCGTGCGTAACGAATGTCGGTGTTATCCATAGTGAAGTGGTCGTCCTGGGTGCTGTATGTCACCTGGATAAAACTGCCCATGTGAGTAGTCCACGCGCCCGAAAGGAAAAGGGAGATATCTTGCGGCAGTTCAAAGCTGCCGTTCTGTGTCGTCGGGATGGGGGACTTGGTAGAGGTAAACGAAGTGTCAAGCATGACCGACAGCGGAAGGGAAGCGAGCAGGTCCAGCGCGGCGCGCTTTTTGCCTCCGTCTGCCTTGACCGTCTTGGTCTCGTCGGCCCGATCTACATAACCCAGCAGTTTACAGCCGCTGCAAGCTAAGCCCGTCTGCCTCGCGTAACTTGGAACCGCCTCAACTTTCGGCGGATTCATTGCACTGAACGATAGCAGCACCAGAACAGGCACCACTCCAAGCAAAAAGATTCCCAGCTTCTTCATCGAATCGCCTCCTAGTTATGATTTCCGAGAGGTGTGTTGACCTCTAGTCAGTACCTAAGGATGGAAGAAATACTAGAGTCACAGGTGGAAACTCCGCCGGATGAGCGATCACACTAGAATGTGATTCAAATCACACTTTGAAGAAATGGCGCTGAGCGGGGCGAGCAGCTGAAGAGGTTGAGAGGTGCGCCGTCGCGCCGCGGTCCCGACTTCATCAAACTCAGATGAGACCCGGGCCGTATTTGATTGATTACGAAAGGTTTAACCTGGGCTTTTAGGTTGTTGAAAACCATTCGTCTGGTACCGCCGAATGAACTTTTCAAGCGTCGCACTGGGAGAATTCGATGGTCTGGCGATTGAAGAACTTGACGGTAAACGATCACAGTCGGCTGTGAAGTCAATCACAATTCTGGTCAGCCAAGGGCGGTGCCAGTCAGTGTGCTGGCTGCCCTCCTTCTGATTCCAGCGATTAGCTCTCCGACATTCTCCGGGAAGCTGCCAGCAGTTCGTTGGTCCTCCGGATCAGTTCGCCACGTTCGAGATCCCGATATTGTTTGGGGAGCAGGCTCTTGCTCGTGCATTCCAGCACGGCAACCATATTCTGCAGATCAATTTCCGTCGGATAGTACGGCGGGATAAAATCTTCCAGTGCCGCCTCGAGATCCTGCGCATCGACTACGGCCTTGTTCTGCAGACTGCTGCGCATGTGACTCCGGACTAATACCGCTTCGATATCCGCGCCCGACAATCCTCCGGCGCGATTGAGAAAGAACTTCTCGATGTCCTCTGGAAATGGCTTCATCCCGATTTTCCGCTGCATCGCGCGCAGCAACGCAAGCCGCTCTTCCGGAGTGTCAGGATAGAACAGAGCAATGTGCTCTTCCGCGCGTCCTTGCCGTTTCAGGTCGACGGGTAAGAGGTCAGGTCGGCAAGTCAACAGGAACCAAATCACTTTTCCGCGATATTCGGTGTTGCCCATGAACTGCGCAATCTGAGCAAACACGCGGTTTCCCACACCGCTGTCCCCGGAACTGGAACGATCACCAAGTTGTGCGTCGGCTTCGTCCACAATCACGGCAATCGGGCTCATCGCCTTCAACAAGGTCAAGACCCGCTCCAGATTTCCCTCGGTCACGCCTTGCCACATGCTGCGAAAATTCTTGAGCGTCACCGCCGGGATGCCCACCTCACCAGCAAAGCAGGTAGTGATAAACGTTTTCCCGGTGCCAACCGGACCGCAGATGACGTATCCCATCGGCAAGACCTCGGTATTGCCGGCTCGTATGGCGGAGGCGGCATCCTGCAGCTTGCGCTTGGCTTGATCATTTCCTGCAACGAACGAGAGATCAAACCGGCTCTGGACAAACTCGAGCAGCCCGCCGGATTCAGACTCGATCAGATCTTTCTTTTTCTGCGATAAAAACTTCAGCGTGAGCGGCTGCTTGTTCTCCACCGCGTGCGAAATAAGTCCTTGAAGCTGAACCCTTTTCAGCCCAGCGCCCAGCTTGGCCAGCGACTCACCGCTGACTTCAGACCCGGCCGGCAATTCGCGAGACGTCAGTTGCGCGCGAATGAACTCCAGTCGCTCCGCATCATCGGGCAATGGGATCGCAATGGAAGCGACGCCGGGATGTTGCACGATGCCCTGATTCAACTCGATCTGATTCTCTGAGATAAGACAAATGGTGACGTCAGCGTCGAGAAACGCGGCGTTGCGGGCCCAGCGCTTGAGAATAACCAGCGAGTTGCGATCTTCGGCCGACATCGAGGAAACATCGCCGGCGGGCGCGATCGTCTCCGCAAAATCGATCACCAGCCCAATCTTCTTCCCATCGGCGATGCGCAGCCGTAAGTAGTTATCGAGCAGGTTCAACACTGCGTCCGGGTTGCGCGGCAGTCCGCCCTGCGAAAAGTTTGTGCCGTGAAAGCTGTCGTACCCTTCCAAAGCCCGCCGGAAATCGGCCTGTGTGGTTGAGTTACCGAAACTCAAACCACCGCGATCATAGTGCAGGATCAAGTCGCGCTGGCCAAACAGAGCACGCGACAAAAAATCTTCGAGTGAAACGAAGCTGGTAGCTCCCTCCTGCGTGCGCAAAGGCACCAGATCCCGCACGTTTCCGTAAAGCACGAACACGGCGAACGAGCGCGAATAATATTTCTCCGAGAGCTCACGCGCCCAGGCAGGCAGCGCGTCCAAATACTTCCCGGTTTTGGTAGGGCTGTCCGGCATTTAGTTCTGAATACGCACGCGATTTGGCCCGGAAGATGTCGTAGTGTCATCGAGCGACATCAGCCCGTTCAAATCCGGGGACATATCACTGAAAATCGTTTCTACCTGCTGAACCGTCTGTTCCGTTTGTTCGACATCGTGAACCAGGCTATCGAGCCTGTCGCTGACCTGCTGCGGATCGCGCATCGTTACCGACTGGTCTCGAACCAGCAACAGAACATCTTCGACAGCCGCAATCTGCGCATCAACCACCTTGCAGTTCTCAGAGATTTTGTCGAACTTCTCCAACCGCTTGTTCAGAATCTCGATGCGTTTCTGGTTGATCTCCTGTACTCGTTGCGGTTCGCCGCTCATATTCTTCTGCAACGCCGTGATCTCGCGCTTGATCTCATCCCTCGCGGTACTTCTCATGTACTGCTCTTGTTGCGCCGCGGCGACCAGCAGGCGCGCGTATCCGCTGAGCAAACCCTGCAAGCTAGTATCAATCTGTTGTAGAAAAACCTGTGATTGCGAGGAGAGTTGCGCGAAGTTTGACCGGATCGATCCGCAAATCTGCGCGCAGTGAACGTATCGGCTCTGCATCTCCGGCGACAAGTTCCGCAGCATCTCGTTGAGTTTCTGCTGATGTTTCAACTGCTCTTCCGCGAATTGCCAGGAGCGCACCAGTCGGCGGAACCGCGAACTTTGCGGCACGATCGCGAGGTACATCAGCTCAAGTCCGGCGGCCAGCAGGATGGGCAAAGCCGTGCCGCTGATCAGTGCGAACGCGCCCGCCCCGGCCAGCGTGATCCAGTTGTATTGCCAGCGGAATGCAGCCTTGACGTAGTTGGTCGAGTCGACCGGCTGCTGATCCTGGGGATCGCCGAGAGGCATTTAGACACTCACCCGCACCTGCCCGTTCCCGGGAGCTTTCCGCAATCGCCCGAGAACGTAGTTCTGCAGATCATGAAATTCATTGCGTTGCTTCAAGCCCAGATCACGCGGGCGATCAAACGGCACCTGCACGTCTTCGACGATCGTTCCCGGATGCGCGCTCATAATGAAAATCCGGTCCGCCAGATAAATCGCTTCCTCCACATCATGCGTGACGAAAAGGATCGTGCTCGCAGTCTCGTCCCACACCTTCAGCAGGAGTTGTTGCATCTCGCTGCGAGTCTGCGCATCCAGCGCCCCGAAAGGCTCATCCATCAAAATCACCGACGGACGCAGCGCCAGGGTACGCGCGATCGCAACCCTCTGTTGCATGCCTCCGGAAAGCGTTTCCGGATAAGCGTTCTCAAACCCGCTGAGTCCGATCGCCTCGATCAACTGCGCCACGGTTTCCTTGGCCCTCTCACCCGGAACGCCGTTGATCTTCAGACCGTAAGCTATGTTACCAGCCACGGTGAGCCAGGGAAACGAGGTGTATTTCTGAAAAACCATGCCGCGGTCCTTGCCCGGGCCGCTCACCTGTTGATCATTCACCAGGACCTCGCCTGAATCCGCGCGGTCCAGGCCTGCGATCAACCGCAACAGGGTGGACTTGCCGCAGCCCGATGGTCCGAGCAGAACCCGGAACTCTCCAATATCGCGTCCTGCCGGAGAATACGCATCCTCGATCTCAAAATTGATGTTCTCAAGCGCATTGACGCATTGTCCGTCAGCCGAGGGGAACGTGCGGCTCACGTTTCGCACCGTGATCTTGGACTTCTTATGCTCCATGTTTTGCCGCCTTCAGGTGCGCAGTTGCACTTGGCACGGCTGCTCCCGAACCCGACAACGCTGCGCTCGCCCGGCGCCACGGGAACAATTGGCGCTCGAGAAATGTCAGCAGGAATCGGAATAGGAATGCGGCGGCGCCGATTGCGATGATACCGGCGTAGACTCTGTCGAAATCCAGAACTTTGCGAGCGGCCTCGACCATGTAGCCGACGCCCTTACGCGCATTCAGCATTTCGGCCAGAATCACATAGGTCCAACCGATGTCATAGAGGATTCGAAATGACGAAAAAATTGCGGGAAACGACGCCCGAAACACCAGCCACAACGCCTGCCGCTGCTTTGCTCCCAGGGTGTAGGCCGTTTCCAGCAAGGCGTTGTCTACGCGATTGACCTCCTCAACGACCACTGCCAACAGGTAGAAAAACATTCCGAACCACAAGAAAGCAATTTTCTCGGTTTCATCAATACCAAAAAGAGCGATGAAGGCGGGAAGAAACGCGGTGAGCGGCATGGCGCGCATGGGCGCGGCGACGGGGTTGATGAGCTCGAACAGCCAGCGGTAACTGGACATTAGAATGCCCAGTGGGATGGCAACGACCGCGCACCAGAAAAACGCTTGGGCAATCCGCCACCAGCTCATGAACACGTTTCCGAGCAAGTCGTAGTCTGTCCAAAGCATTCCAAAAGCGCGAACCACACCGAGTGGACGGGGCAGCAAGGAAACATGCGGCCCTTGCCAATACGGCACAAGAATCCAGAGCAACACGATTGTGCCCCAACTGACAAATGGAAAAGCCCATCGGACCCAAGGGGCGACGTCCTTGCGAATCGTGAACCAGCGGTTTGTCTCACTCATTGTGCATCCTCATCGCGCATCGCCTTTTCCGCTAGCTCGACGGGTTGGCATAGACCTTGATATCCGTGCGGCGGTTCTTCTCACGGCCCTCAGGAGTTGAATTGCTGTCGATTGGCTTGTCGGGCCCGTTGCCGGCGGTCCGCAGACGTGCGGCAGGGAATCCGTATTTCTGCATGAGATAGGTTTTGACTTCATCGGCGCGGGCGTGTGAGAGCGTGACGTTATAAGGCCGCGAACCGGTGGAATCGGTGTTGCCGTCGATGTCGACCACGGTGTTTTCGTAGGCTCGCATGGTGCCTGCAAGTTCGTCCACGATGGCACGCGAATCCATACTCATCTTGGAAGAATTCGGATCGAAGTAAATCGACCGATGTTGCGTCGCAATCGGCGTCGCACCCTTCGACGGCTCCTTGTATTCAATCGGCGCCTCGGTCGAAGCCATGGAGAAGTTGTTCGCCAGTTTCTCGACATACCGCCGGTCCAGACTGTCTTCCGGATTGAAGGTGTGTTTGATGACTCTGAGCTCGCGATACATATCCTGCGCCATGCTCAGAATGTTGTCGTAATCAGGATTGGATCCGGCGGAACCCATGAACGAACGGTTATCGGCGTAGTCAGCCAGTTTCACTCCGCCAAGCATGGTCTTGGCCAGGTCGGAAGGGATGTTGAAGTCCTTCACGGTTCCAATCAGGTTGTACGCCCGTTCGGGCTGCGTCTTGATGAACTCCACGCCCTCCAGCCAGCCCTGAGCAAACTTCAACACAGTGTCGGGGTGCTTGGCGGAAAAGCTGTCACTCACTACCAGGATGTCGGCGATCAGCCGGTTCGCGATCTTCGTGTCATAGATCTTCTTCGATCCGGCGCGCTTCGAAACCGCATCGCTCATGTCCGGATCCCATGCGACCGCCGCATCCACCTTTTCCTGGGCGAACAAAGTGGCTGGCTCAATTCCATCCTTAGTATGAACGGCTTTGTTGAAAATCTCGTTCCGCTGTTCCGTACCCAATCCTGACGTTTTGAGTCCGTTATACAGCAGGAAATGCGAGGGCGTGTAAGGGGCAAACGCCACGGTCTTTCCGGCGAGATCTTCAATGCTGTTGATCCCCTGCTTGCCGATCACGCCGTCAGCGCCGCGCGACCAGTCCACCATGAGGAAGGCATGCGACCCGAATCCCCGCTCCTTGAACTGGGCGTAATCCTTGGCATATACGTCCGCCGTCGTCAGCATGACATCGACATTGTTGGTGGCGAGGGCCGCCGCGCCTTCCGTCCAATCGTCGATGATCTTGAAACTGACCTTCAGCCCCTTCTTGCCGAAGATCGAGTCCGGCTGAGTATCCAGCCCGCCGTTCGCGACGAGGCCTCCGGCGCATCCGACCCACACATTCACGCGCACCCGGACCTCGGCGTCACTGCTCGTCGAGGACGCCGGTATGAGCAGCGGCTTGGATGCGTCCACTTCCTCGCCATTGGCGGAAGCACTCTTGCTGCCAGGAACGAACTTGCTGAGATCGACCAAGCCATATCGATTCAGGCTGTAGCCCACAATGGCTGCGCCAATCAGGAAAATAAGGACCCATCCACCTCGTTCAATTTTGACCGCCATAACTTGCCTCCCTGCTCCTTCGCGCTGACGACCTTAACCGCCCGGTCCGCAGCGCATTCGAGAAAACCATTTTCACGAAAACTTAAGTCGTCTTCTGCGGTTCCTTCGCCGCAATCGTCTTCGCCGCGCCCGTAGTTGCTTCCGGCGCAGCCAGGCCCATTTCGATCTTGAACTGCTTCACCAGTTCGCTGGCCTGGAGTTTCTCTGCCTCATCGTCAATCTTGACCTTCTGCTGGTCGACATTGCTCATCGCCATATCCATGCGAGCTTCGTTGACGGCAGTCGTCTCCTCAATCTTGCGCACCATCTCGTCGTGTGTCTGGCTGATGCCGGCCACTTCGAATTGCTCCATCGCATCGGCGACCTTCTTCTGCCACTGGGAGCGGCGGTAGTCGGCGATGGCATTGAGCGCCTCCTGCGTCTTCCGGTCCTTCTCGCGCATGAAGGCCTGCTTCACGGCCATCGCTTTGTCGAAGGCAGCGCGAGCGGTAGTGAGCTGTCCCTGATTTCTGGCGAATGCACCCTTCATCTGCTCCAGCTGGGCGGCATAGGTGCCGGCGATGTCGTCGCGATTGGCCTGTATCGCGGCCTTGACCTTGGCCGTTAAGTTGGCCATTTCGGTTTTGTATTTCGCCTCTTCTCTCTCGAGCAGCGTCACATTGGCCTTGACCATGGCGATGCTCTCGTTCATGCGAGGCACCTGGTCATTCATGTCGCGGATGTTCTGCTGCAGAATCAGCTCCGGATCTTCCGCCACCGAGATGAAGAAACCGATAAATGACCGAATCATTCTGCTCAATCGTTGGAACATAAAAGGCCTCCTGCCTCACGAACGCTGGGTTGCTTTGGTTGGGGACGAAGTCGCATTCACGTCTCCGGTGGTAATGGGGTTTTCCGTCACGAAATATCCAACGGCCTCGGCGATCTTCTTCTCCTCCTGCTGCTTCTTCAGCCGCCAGCCGGTAAAGCGCTCCTTTTCGCGCGAGATCGCGTCATTGTTGGATTGAATCTTCGCCCGCTGTTCGGTCACATATTTATCGATCTGCGCCTGAATGTCGCTATTCTCTTTTGTCTTGCGGGACTCCAGTTCCTCGACAGCGCGTTGCTGCACGCGCTCGTAGGTATCGAGCGCGCGATCCCGCCGAATGGCATCCTGGATTACGTCCTTGATTTCCACGCCCGCAGCATCCAGCGCAACCAGGATCGACGACTTCCTCACGTCAGAAGGCAAATTCCGGATGTGCTCGCTCTCCAGCATCTGCGACACTTTCAGAATCGAATACCCCTTTGCAGCCGGAGGAATTTCCGCAGCCTTATAGATCTCTTCAAACGATGTTGGATCGGAAACGGGCGTCGTGAACTGCGGCTCGGGCGCGATCGTCGATGCGATCTCAGCGACGCTCTGTGCCGCCGACTTCGAGCTCGTAGCCGTGCCCGGAGGATTCTGGACTTGCTGAGCACCGTCATCGTCAACGGAAACGATGTAGTTGTACCACTTCTTCGACATTGGGCCACCTCTCGGCGGATACGCCGGATCAGCCAATGACTGCGCGGATCTTCAATTTTTTTGTGACCCTGAAAGGTACTTCTCGACTTTCAGGTTGTCAATTATTTTCATACACTTCGGAACGCTTGGGAGCCAAACTCTTGCTCGAGCGCTGCCTTCTAACGTCCATCTCTTGCCGCTCGAACAATAACAACTGTATTGAATGCCGGAAGCCCAGGCAATTCAGCTAGAATGGGCGTCTTTACCGTTCAAATTGACCGCATATTTTGAACGATACCTTCACCTTGAGGCCTGACGTGCCTGCTGACGATCTCGCATCTCTGATAAGCCGGGTAGTGGAAGCCAAGGCAGAATACGACGTTCGCCTCCTGGCCCAACAGCTCGGAACCAATTACCGCTCGCTCATGTACTGGATGCGCGGAGAGCGCCATATCCCGGCGCAACTTCTGCCGCAGATGTGCGTCCTGCTCAATAACTACGAAGCCTTGGATTTTCTTGAGAGTCAGGCCGGACGCGTCGCCTTCAAGCTGCCCAAACTCGATGTAAACCTCGGCAAAGAGTTAGTAGCGGTCTCGAACCTGATTCGAGAAGTCGGCGAAGCGCTGGAAAGCGTCGGAGAAACCCTGGCGGACGGCGTGGTGGAAGACAAAGAACTGCAGACCACGATTCCGAAGCTCGAGGCCGTCATCCGCGAATGCGCGTCCCTGAAATACCTTCTGGAAGAATTGTCCGCTCAAAGAAAAAAGAAAAAGTCGCGCTGAATTGATCCGTTTTGCGGGCGTGACTCTGAGCGCAGTCGAAGAGGGCAGCCCGCAGGCGAAATCTCGAGCAAAGCCGACCGATCTCGAAATGGCGGAAGCGAGTGGGAGTCGAACCCACCAGTGACAGGATTGCCTACCACCCTCCGGTTTTGAAGACCGAGACGATCACCGGACCGCATGCGCTTCCGTTCTAAACGCAAACCACTGAAAACATTACCGCTTGAATGACCGATTCCAGATTACCTTAGTGATGCTGCGGTCCTCGCTTGCGTCCTCGATATAATTTCGTTACCCTTATCTTACCTTCAGTGGCGGAGAGCGGAACGGCCGCTGCGCAATCCGTTACTGACAGCCCAAAAGCGCGGTCGTCAATCATTCGCGTCGACGCGACACCGGGCCATATCATCAATTCGTTCGATCCGGATAGCGCATTGGGAAGCTCGATCGATGTTCTGTCCCATGAAGGCATCGACAAAGTCTACACCCCACATATCATCCAGGAATCTTTGTCCGCGGGATGGGGACCAATCTCGTATCGTAATAACAGCGAACTCCGGATGGCCGCCTGGCACTGGACTGAAAACGGAACCTGGAGCGACCCGGTCCACAAGAGCGGATACTTCACCGGCGGCACGGAACTCAAGGAACCGGTGCGTTACATTCTCTCTTATGCGCTCCCGCACCGCGGATTCTCGACCAGCGGCGACCGACCCATCATGGGTCCAAACCTCAGCTACTGGAAGAGCAATCCATATCTGACCAGCAAGTTCACAAGGGAAAACGACTCCCTGCATCCGCAATGGGTCATCGTCGATCTCAAGGCTGAAAAGCCACTGAGTGCGATTCGCATAGGGTGGGCCAGCCCGTACGCCATGACCTATCAAGTGGAGTACTGGGTGGGAACGCGTGCGCTAGATTTTGACGCGGGACCGCAAGGCGAATGGAAAGCTTTTCCCTCAGGCGCGGTAAAAGGCTCGCAAGGCGGCACTGTGTCGCTTAAGCTCGCTGATACGCCGGTCTCAACTCAGTACGTGCGCGTGTTGATGACGGAGTCCTCCAATAGCTGCGATGAGCATGGTTCAGACGACATTCGGAACTGTGTCGGATACGCGATTCGAGAAATTCGGGTCGGGGGCGTGGATAGTAGCAGCGCCTTTGTTGAGGTCCAAAAGAACCTCAGTGAACGGCCCACTACCTATACGTCGTCCTCCATCGATCCCTGGCATTCGG
The DNA here is from genome assembly GCA_003225535.1 of Acidobacteriota bacterium. Lineage (GTDB taxonomy): Bacteria > Acidobacteriota > Terriglobia > Terriglobales > Acidobacteriaceae > Sulfotelmatobacter. Next base: position 11,291 of record QIAL01000025.1, read on the forward strand.
CGGCCGATGCCGATGTCAACGCCACAGGAAGTTATCAGCACAGCGGTTTTGATCTTTTCTTCACCAGCGGGCTCACGAACAACTTGCCCGCGATGATTCCGGTGACCATGCTCTACGGTACCCCGGACGATGCGGCCGCCCAGATTGCTTACATCGAGAAGCGCGGCTATCCCATCTCATATATAGAGATGGGCGAGGAACCCGACGGCAAACACGCCATGCCGGAAGACTACGGTGCGCTATACCTTCAGTGGGCCTCTGCCATTCACAAAGTTGATCCCAAACTCAAACTGGGAGGGCCCGTTTTCGAAGGCGTCAATGAAGATATTCGAGTATGGCCTGATGCCCAGGGTCGGACGTCGTGGATGGGTCGATTTGTAGACTACCTGAAGGCGCACGGTCGACTCGCCGACCTCGCCTTCGTATCGTTTGAGCACTATCCGTTCGAACCGTGCGATATCACCTGGAAGAGCCTCTACAAAGAACCGACATTGGTGAAACACATTCTCCAGGTCTGGCGAGATGACGGCGTTCCCAAAGAAGTGCCTCTGATGATCACCGAGGATCACCTCGCGGCCAACCTCACCGGACCGATGACAACGATCTTCGCGGCCTTATGGCTGGCCGACAATGTAGGCTCGTTCTTCGAAGGGGGAGGCGCTCTCTTCACTCACTCTCCCATCCAGCCCCAAGGCATCCAGAACACTTGTTTAGGTTGGTCCTCCTGGTCGAACTTTGTGTCGGATGAGGAGACTCTCGAAATCAAGGGATATACCTCGCCCTACTTCGCCGCGCACATGATCAATTTGGAATGGGTGCAGCACAGAGCCGGTGTGCATTCAATGTTTCCCTCTTCCGTCGACATCAAAGACGGTGACGGCAATCTCCTGGTGACCTCTTATGCGGTGCATCGCCCCGATGGCAACTGGTCGTTGATGTTAGTCAATCGAGACGAGACCAATCCACACGCAGTGCGGGTTGTGTTCGAGGATGCCAAGCGCAAGCGGGAAGCATCTTTTTCGGGGCCGGTCACCTTTGTCACCTTCGGCAGCGACCAATATGTGTGGGTCAATGACGGGCCCAACAGTCATGCTGATCCCGACAATCCGCCGGTGGCCACCACTGTAAAAGGAGAGTCGGGAACCATTTTCACGCTGCCCAAAGCCTCGATTACGGTGCTGCGCGGCAAGGTAGGCGCTCTGATGGATTAGGTTTCTCAGTCAGGCCCGCCTTTCATCAACGGAACGACTAGAAGGAGAGACTCTATGAGAATCAACACTCGACGAAGTTTCTTTGGGAAGCTCGCAGCGATGGCGGCCTTTGTAACCGGCGCGCCGAGACTCTTCAGCCAACAAGCTCCCGCTGCAGGCACAGCCAATGTTGGTAGCACACCAAAGAGCGGGCCCAGCGAAGATACTCCTCGTCGGCCCGGCGGAAATAACCACACACTCAATGGAATCTACTATTTTGCTGGGACGGGTTCTAACGACGGTTATTCCAAGGAGGATCACCTTCTCGTGCCCGACCCCTTCGAAAAACACGTTACTCGCACAATGGACGCTCTCAAGAAGTCGGTCGAGCGTGCCGGCTGCACTATGGATAGCATCATCCATCTCCAGGTCTTTCTTTGTTTACCTCTTGCAGAGACACCACCGACCCCGACCGGCAAGGCGCGCTTCGACGCACATAAGGCACAGTACGATGCGTTAAATAAAATTTACGGAACCTATTTCTCATCGGGCAAAGCTCCGTCCCGTGCATGCATGGCTGTCGAATGGATTCCCGGCGATTCGCTAATTGAAATCGTCGGCAGCGCGATGGTCGTCAATCCGCCCACAGCACCTGCGGATCGATAATTCGGAAGCAACTTGAAAGGGCGCTGCGCATGAATCTGAAGTTTGGTTGGAATCGCCGATCGTTTCTGGCCGCGGTTGGGACCATATGGGGAGGGTTGTTCGCTCCGGCCGAGTTGAACGCCGCGGGCATCTCTGGCAAGAAGCGCAAGTCTTCCATGCCGCCAGTGGACGGCAGCCCTATCGTCCCCATCACAACCGGCCTTGGCTCTACCGGCGACATTTACGCCGAGCTGGGAATCACACCTCTCGTCAACATCAACGGCACGCTCACCGTCATTGGTGGATCAGTGATGAAGCCGGAGGTCATGGAGCTCATCCGGAGAGGCAACGAGCACTGTGTTTCGATCGACGAACTTGAGATCGCAGCCGGTAAGTTCATTGAGAAACTGTGCAAATCGCCCGTCGGCTACACCGGTCTGGTGACGGGTGGCGCAGCCGCGGCCATGGTCGTAGGCTATGCCGGCATGATGACCGAAGACCTTGAGCCCCGCATGCGAGATATTCCCAACGTAAGCAGTTTTCCTAGGAACGAAGTCATCATCCAGAAGAGCCATCGATATCCGTTTGACCACCAGATTCGCCAGACCGGCGCGAAGCTGGTCGAAGTTGAGACGCGCGAAGAGATGATTGCCGCCATCAATCCGAAGACGCTGGCGATACACTTCACCAATATCCTCTCGGACAAGGGCAAGGTCAGCGGCCCTGAGACCGTCGCCATTGCCAAAGCCCATAACATCTACACCTTCAACGACGCCGCTGCAGACGTGCCGCCGAAAGAGCGGCTTTGGGAGTATCCGGCAATCGGCTTCGATATGGTCACATTTAGCGGGGGCAAGGACATTCGCGGACCGCAGGCATCCGGAATACTGATCGGGAAAGAGGAGTTAATCCGCTACTCCCTGCTGAACATGAGCCCGCAAGAAGACCGCATCGGCCGTTGCTGCAAGGTCGGCAAAGAAACTATTTTTATCTACGAAGCGCGCGCACAGGTCATTACCGAAGCGGTGAAGAAATTCGGAGTGACGCCACTGCCTCGGGAGTTCAATCCTCAGGCTCTAGGTAATGTCACGCCCCGTTACTCTTGGCATATCGATCCGTCAAAACTCAACACTACCGGACCGGAGGTAATGCAGAAATTGGCCGATACCCGGCCAATCGGTATCGGCAGCATGGGCGCCGGGGCGAGCGGCATGCGCGGGCGCAATCCGGAAGAGCCTGCGGTTGACGATCATGGCGGTCGTCATCGTCCTCCCAGAGACCCGAATACCTTCGGCTTTGCTGTCTGGCAACTCAAAGAGGGCGAGGACAAGTTGATCGCAGATCGCTTAGTCGAAATCTTCAGCGCAGTTCCGAAAGCCTAAACTTCCCGGGAAGATGAATGACTTGCCGCCGGGGTTCAGCGCCCCGTCGTGGTCCACAAACGGGCTTCTGGGAATTGTCGCTGTTGGCCGCAGCCTAGCGGATTTTGAGTTCTACAGTGGGTTCTGAACCGTTAGGAAAATTTTCTACTCTACCTGATCTTTCAACCGCTTCCCAGTACACAAATTCCTGTCATTATGATTCGATTTGAGGCGTTTTGAGCATGGAACTACTGCAGTTTTACTACAGTCGCGTACATGATGGGGTTTGCAGTGTACGCCCGGTCTGGTCAATGTACTGGGCTGCCAATCACTGATCGAGGCAAAACACTTGAGTCGCGAAACCCCGTTTCAGTTCAAGCGAGCCAGAATTGATCGCCCGCGTGCATCTACTCCTCCGTTATGGCGACGGTTGCGGGTGATCGTGGAATAAAGGAAACCGTCCGGTTAGAGCGTGCCAGATCAGCGACCCATGCCCTTGCCTGAGCACTGATCCGTGTGATCTCGATTCCCAACAGTTGTTCCCGAACCGCGTTCCATCGGACCGTTCCTTGTCCCGAGACATTTTGTCGGTCCTCTGCGAATCTCAATTCGAATGTGATCGACAAGTCCTCCGCGAACGGCGTTCTCGAAGTCATACAGAAACCACCGCGGCCGAAGGCAATCTTCTTTTTCCGCAGGGCTGCGCGTAGACCCTCGAACTCGATGGTTATCGCCGGCAGGGTCGTGGTGCGGAAGGCCTCCGCCCAGAGTTCCTCCCGATCCATCAGAGTCTTGCGCAGGGCGGAAACCAGGGCCTTGCGTTCTACTGGCTTGGACAATTGTGCCTCGATGCCCAGATCATAGGCATCACGTGGCGGAAGATCTGAGAATCCAGTGACTGCGATCGCGGTCGGGGTGTATTTTCCCAGTGCTTTTACCCGCTTGATCAATTCTGTGCCGTCCATCTCGGGCATGCGAATGTCAGTGACGATCGCGTTGATTTCGTTCTTCTCAATGAGTTCAAGAGCACGAAAACCGTTTTCCGCTGCGAGGACCCGGCTACCCTCCTTCTCGAACCACCCGGTCATGATGTTGCGGTAGTGGGGTTCGTCATCCACCACGAGCACGGAGGCATCCTTCAACTGCATAAGGGAGCCTCCTTCCGCAACGGGAGGGTGAGCAGGAAACATGTGTGTCCATTTTGTTCCCCGAGAGTCAGGTCGCCGCCGTGGCTGGCCGCGATGCTTCGAGAAAGACTCAACCCGAGGCCCGTACCTTTACCGACGAGCTTGGTGGTGAAGAACGGTTCCATGATGCGCGCCCGAAGGTGGGGTGGCACCCCTGGCCCGCTGTCGATGACAGAAACGACGACCGAGTCATCCCGAGTAGTCACATTCACACGAACCCACTTTTCATCCGAGGTTTCGGCCACGGCATCAAATGCATTCTGGACTAAGTTCATGACGACCTGCGCAATCTGCACCTCTCGACACGGAACCTGTAAGTGCGGGTCGATAGGTGCGCAGACGAGTTGGATGGAATGCATTCGAAAGCGCTCGCGGGATAGCTCCAGAACCCTATCGATTAGATCGCGCACCGAAGCAGGGAGGATGGGATCTCCATCACCCTCCCGGGCAATGTGGCGCAGGCTCTTCACAATGCTTCCGATACGCTCCGCCGTTTCTTTGATGTAGGCACTGTTTTTCTCCAATTCCGGAAGGGAAATCTCACCGGCGCGTGTCATCTCGAGCAGATTACTGGCGTAGGCGTGGATGATTCCCAAGGGATTGTTGATTTCGTGCGCAATACCCGCCGCCATCATCCCTAGAGCAGACAGGCGCGCCGAGGACACGACCTGCATGCGGCTGGTCTCCAGTTGCGCTTCCAACTCCTTGCGTGCCGTGATGTCGCGGATCACACTGCAGATCAGAAGTCCCTGCTCGGTGCGCAACGTACTCAGACTGATTTCTACCGGAACCTCGGTGCCATCCTTGCGTCTGCCGAAGAGCTCGAGTCCAATGCCCATGGGCCGGGTCCTGTCTTCCGTGGAAAATGAACTGCGATGAGACGGGTGGCCGCTGCGAAAGCGCTCAGGGACGAGCAACTCGATCTGCTGGCCTAGTAACTCTCCGCGAGTGTAGCCGAATATATTTTCAGTCTGAGCATTCACCACAACGATTTTGCCCTGGCCGTCGGCGACCACGATGGCATCGGGCGCGGCTTCGAGCAGGCCACGAAAGTTGGCTTCGGATGGAACTCGGTCGGCAGGAGTCGAACTATCCACAGCCTCAAGTCTCGTGCGGCATTATAGGCCAGCGTGTCCCTGGTGTGCGATTGCGCTGGATGGCCTGGACGTGCGATCTGCCGACTGAGCAAGCCCTTGTCCTTATATTGACTTCCGACTGTGATCCTCCTAGAATTGCTGGCCAATCGGCCGTCTGGTGGGTGGCGTGCTGAAGTGATTGGCCAAAACATCTCGCACTACAAGGTCGTCGAAAAGCTCGGCGGCGGCGGGATGGGTGTTGTCTACAAGGCGATGGATATGCGCTTGCAGCGCTACGTCGCGCTCAAGTTCCTGCCTCCTGAACTCTGCCGCGATACGCAAGCTCTGGCCCGCTTTCAGCGCGAAGCGCGGGCTGCATCCGCACTCAACCATCCGAACATTTGCACCATTTATGACATCGGGGATGAGGACGGTCAAGCTTTCATTGCGATGGAATATCTGGAAGGATGCACCGTGAAGCATCTCATCCGCGGGACGCCGGTCAACAATGAACGGCTCCTGACGCTGGCAGTGGACATTGCGGATGCTCTGGATGCAGCCCACAGCGAAGGCATCGTCCATCGCGATATCAAGCCGGCAAATATATTTGCGACTAAACGCGGGCACGCGAAGATTCTCGACTTCGGCTTGGCCAAGTTGACCATGGTCGCAAATAGCCAGACGGGCACGGGACTCACTGGCGCGACGGTTTCTGAAAGCGCTGAACTGCTGACGAGTCCGGGTGCGGCAGTAGGAACCGTTGCCTATATGTCGCCGGAGCAAGCTAAAGGGCTAGATCTTGATGCCAGGACCGACCTGTTTTCTTTCGGCGCTGTGCTTTACGAGATGGCGACGGGGATGCTTCCGTTCCGCGGCGACACTTCCGCGACCGTGTTTGATGCCATCTTGAACCGTCCTCCGCTCGGACCCTTGCGGCTGAATCCTGACTTGCCACCGAAACTGGAACAGATCATCAGCAAAGCGCTCGAGAAGGACCGGGAACTTCGATACCAGGTTGCATCGGAAATACGAGCGGACTTGAAGCGTCTCAAACGTGAGACTGAATCCAGCCACGGCGGGACGGCGGTTTCGGGATTTTCAGACGACGAGCGTTTGCCATCGCCACCGGCCGCATCTCCTCCCTCAGCGGTGGTAGACAGTTCTTCCGTAATCGCCGTCGTGAAGCGGTACAAGTGGGTGGCAACCGCAACTGGCGCCGTGGCCTTAATGATATTGGCGATCGCAGGCTATGGTTTGTATTCGATGTTTTCGTCGCCACGCCAGAGTCACTTTCAGACCTTCACGATCACCCAGATTACGACCTCAGGCAAAGCTGGCCTTACGGCTCTGTCGCCCGACGCTCGCTACGTTCTGACCGTCATGAATGACAACGGATTGCAGAGTCTGTGGCTGCGGAATATCCCGACCAGCAGCGACACGCAGGTGATCCCGCCGGCTCCCGCTTCTTACAAGAGTGTCGCTTTTTCTCCCGACGGGAACTATTTGTATTTCATCAAATCCGCGGATGCGACGAACACGCACTTCGATTTGTACCGGGCGCCCGTGCTGGGCGGCGTCCCTCAGACCGTGGTTCGCGGAATCGACAGCGACATTACTTTCTCTCCGGACGGGCGGCACCTTGCCTTTGCCCGGGCGAATGCTCCGGAGGCGGGGAAATTTGCGTTGATTGCGGTGAACCTGGATGGGACCGACGAACACGCTCTGCATGTGGGAGAACCGGCGTCCGATGTTCCTTCATCAGTTGATTGGTCCCCCAACGGCAAGGAAATCGGGTTCAAGTTGTCCAGGCCAGACGGGGCCCTGGGCGGAATCGCGTTGCTCAGCGTCGGCGGTGGAAAGGTGCATGAGTTTGCCACCTTTAACGACTTGCTGCCCGGTGATTTCAAGTGGATGCCTGATGGCAATGGATTGCTCGCCCTGTATTCCCAGAAGGGCCCCGACTACTTTCAGCGCGCACAGATTGGGTTTGTTCCCGGCGCAAACAGTCTCGTTACTCCCATCACGCGCGACACCAGTAGCTACGCCACCTTGACTCTCTCGTCAGATGGAAAAACATTGGCGACCGTCCAGACCAAGACCTCGCAGAACTTGTATGTGCAGCGCACTGGCGAAAACGCCACGAGCCAGCCCAACCCGGTTCTTCCGCAAGGTCAGTTCGCTTTTTGGTTCGCCTGGACACCGGATGGGTACCTGGTTTTTACCGATTTTTCGCGTCTCCTGCGCACTGGAATTGGCCAGGGAGAGCCAACCCGGCTGCTGGGTGACTCCAGCGCAGCTATCGTGGAATTGTCCAGCTGTGGCAGTCGTTTTCTGGTGTTTTCCTGGGCCTTTCATGAAGGTACGAACGTGACCAACATCTGGCGCTCAAATGCGGACGGCACAAATCTCGCGAAGTTGACCGAAGGAAAAAACGACCACTCGCCGGTCTGCTCAGCCGACGGAAAGTGGACCTATTACTGGAGTCAGGACCTGCAACAACTCTGGAGGGCGCCACTCCAAGGGCCGGGGAAGCCGGAAGCCGTCCCTGTGGCGGTTGCCCCAAAGACCCTTCCGGCGGGCTATGGTCTCAGCGTTTCTCCCGACGGCAGGCACTTGGCGTATGTGCTGGCGACGTTGCCAACTCCCGAAGATCCTTATCCGCAGTACAAGATTGCGCTGCTGGACCTGGCCGCTACGGGATCGACGCCTCGGCTCATGGATGCGGATGAACGAATCTCAAGTGGCGGTTTGCACTTTACCCCGGACAGCAAGGCTGTGTCGTATCCTATCCGCGAAAGCGGAGTCGACAACCTTTGGGTACAGCCGCTGGATGGATCATCGGGACGCCGCATCACATCTTTCAACACCGAACAGATTTCTACCTTTGACTGGTCACCGGACGGCAAGAGCCTCGGCGTGTTACGCGGTCACACCGACTCAGACGTCGTACTGATCCGCGATACTTCCAAATAGCCCTCGCCACCGGAATGGCGGCTTGTCCTCTCGCACGGATTTTGGTTGATCGAATCAAGTGCATGCGGTAGCTTTACATGCCGTTGCCCATTCTCCCGGGCGACCCTGGGTTTTTCTTCCTTTCGGATTCAAACGAGTTTATTTGTAGGGCCAAGGTGATCCACGCAGGAAGACGTATGCCAATCGCCAGGGATATCTGTCGTTATCGCAGCTCTTGGTAATTTCAGGAGGTAAGAAATGGTGTTCCTTTCTCCGCGGTTCGTCTTGGATCTGCTCAAGCGTTTGTTCTCGCGCTCGCGCGTTGGATCTATTGCATTCCTGCTTTGTGCACCCATGCTCATGTCCGAAGGCGTCTTGGCCCAGCAGGTGGATGGTGCGGATGCTGACAAACAGACGATTCAGATGCTCATACGACGAATCGATGAGCTTGAGGCGCGCGTCGCACAGCTCGAGGCCAGCAAGGCCCCGGCCCCCACGGCCTCGGAACAAGTCCCGAATCCTCGAGCGCCGGGCCCCCCACCAATCGATTCCGAGGCGTCCGCCGAACATTCTGAGCCGGAACGAATGGATATGACCAAGACTCTGCTCAACATCAGGGGGTTTGGCGACGTAACGCTGCGGACAACTCGACCTCTTCGTCACTTCCGATATCTCGGAGAAGTTCAAGTTTCTTAGCGAGGTCGTTTTTGAAGCGGGAGATGACAACGTTTTCGGCGTGGATCTCGAGCGCTATCTCCTGCAGTTTTCCCCGAATGACTACTTCAACGTGTCGGCGGGCCGGTATCACTCAGCGATTGGTTACTACAACACGGCGTATCACCACAGTACCTGGTTGCAGACGGCAACCGGCCGGCCATTTCTCTTCCAGTTCGAGGACGACGACGGCATTCTGCCGATTCACAACGTTGGCGTTTCGGCAACCGGCATGATCCCCTCAGGTCGTTTGGGATTACACTATATAGCCGAAGTTGGCAACGGGCGTGCGTCATCTTCTCCGCACGCCGAGCCTGTGCAGAACACGGTGGACGAGAACAACGGGAAGTCTTTCAACCTGGGATTTTACTTCCGGCCAACAGGCGTTCGTGGGTTGCAAGCGGGGGTTTCCGTTTACCACGACGGGCTGAGACCGATTGCTTCACCAGCAATAAGCGAGACCATCATTGCCGCTCACGCGGTTATCGTCCGTCCCAACTTCGAGTGGCTCAATGAGGCACTTGTCATTCGTCATGCACCGGACGGGTCATCACGAGTCTTTGACACACCCGGGTTCTACACCCAGGTTTCGAAGCGCTTCGGATCGTATCGGCCTTATTTCCGGTACCAGTATGTAAACGCTGCGGATGCAGAACCGGTCTTCCCGCAAGTGCGCCGGCAACAAGGCCCGTCCGTGGGAGTGCGGTACGATCCCAGCGATTCGGCGGCGCTCAAACTGCAATATGACCACACCACTCTGCGGGGACAGCCAGCGACCGACGGTCTCAGCCTTCAGCTTGGGTTTACGTTCTAGTGGGTGTTCCGATGCGGCGATTAGTAAACATTTTGTTCTACACGATCATCGTCCTGACGCATGGGGGGGTGGACCCGGCTCTGAGAGTGGCGGCGGCCACTCCCCCGCCAGCGGGCGGGTCTGAACAGGCTGTAGCGATCATCGTGAACCAGGCCAACCCGGTGGAGAACTTCTCCTTCGATGATCTGCGCAAAATTTTCCTGGGCGAGCGGAGCCACTGGCCAAACGGCCGGCGCATCACCCTCGTGATGCTGGATCCTTCGCAGCCAGAACGAAAGGCCGTCCTGCGGGACATCTATGGAATGAGCGAAAAAGATTTCAATAACCACTTCATACAGGGTGTCTTCAGCGGCGCGGTCTTTGTTTCCCCGAAAAATCTCGCGACGCCGCCGGATGTTCTCAAGTTCGTCTTCAACGTCCCTGGGGCCATCGGTTATGTTCGCGCCAGCGATGTGGATTCTACCGTGAAAGTTCTACGGGTCGACGGACGCGTTCCCGCAGATAAGGACTACCGGTTCCGACTGAACGCACGTTCGGGCAAGTAGCCGCCATATGTTCTTGAGCGCCTCGCCGCATGGAAGGACGGAGACGACTCAAGGAGCAGGTGATTCAAAGTACGCGTGGCACAGCCGACATTGTTATAGAAGCAATTTATCGACGGCGTGCAAGTCGAAGGAGTGCGCCACTTCGCTCTCGTTGAACTTGTGCCGTCGTTCCAACCAGCGCTTGCTCGTAATTGAGGAGATCAGCTGCCAAGAAAGCTGGGTTGGCAGATCGGCGAATATACGATTTCCGATCAACATTCGCCAGCCGCGCAAATGTATGCCACGCAACCGGGTTGACGGTTGCGCATCTGCTGGGCCATGCAAGCACTCAAATCCTGCCGACCTATGTCCGCCCACTGGATGAGAACACCAGAGCCTGATTTTGACACCAGGTCTCACTCTGAGATTAGATCGGTAAGGCTCTAAACAAATTGAAAACAAATGGCGGAAGCGAGTGGGAGTCGAACCCACCAGTGACAGGATTGCCTACCACCCTCCGGTTTTGAAGACCGAGACGATCACCGGACCGCATGCGCTTCCGTTCTAAAC